>NZ_JBWKSF010000001.1:0-456866 GCF_059419665.1 Caulobacter sp. GW821-FHT05F04 | reverse complement strand
GCGGGCGTAGCTCAGTGGTAGAGCACAACCTTGCCAAGGTTGGGGTCGAGAGTTCGAATCTCTTCGCCCGCTCCATTCTTTCGGAATTACCGGGGGAATGGAGCGACTATATATCTCGCGAATGGGCGGGCGTAGCTCAGTGGTAGAGCACAACCTTGCCAAGGTTGGGGTCGAGAGTTCGAATCTCTTCGCCCGCTCCATTCTCGATCATCTTCTGAAAATTCAGACGCCTCTGATCAGTCCTCGCCAAGGGACTGCCGTGAGCGATTCGCGTGTCGCCGGGCGATCCGCGTTCGCCTAAGCTGCGCCTCATGACTCGCATCGCACCCTGGCGCGCCGCCCTGGCCGGCGTCTGTTTCGCCGCCCTGGTCGTTTCGGCCGTGTCAGCCGCGCCCTCCGATACCCTGACCAGCCTGGTCGCCCGCTACGAGGCGCTCGGCGCCGCCGACGAGGATCCCGATTCCGGCGGTTCGAATGAAAGCCGCTGGCGGCTGCCCGATGTCTCGCCGGCCGCGGACGCCGAGCGCTTGGCCAAGCTGAACGCGATCTCGAGCGCCCTGTCGTCGATGGACACCAAGGGTCTCTCCGACGAGGAGACGTTGACCCGCGACCTGCTGGCGTGGACCGTCAAGGACCGCATCGAGGCCGCCGGCTACGACGAGTCGCGGATGCCGTTCAGCAGCGATGGCGGCTTCGACGTCATGATGCTGTACCGCGCCAGTGGCATGAAGCTGAAGAGCGAGGCCGAGGCCAAGCGCTGGATCGGCCTGCTGAACAGCATGCCCGGTTGGTACGCGGCCAATATCGACAATACCCGTCGCGGCGTGAAGACCGGCTTCGTCCAGGCCATTCCGACCGCCCAGGCGGTGCAAGAGCGCGCCCAGCGCGCCGTCGCCACGCCGCTGGCCGACGATCCGTTGATGACGCCGCTGCGCGGCCTGCCGGCCACGATCCCGGAGGCGACGCGCGCGGCGCTGGTGGCCGAGGGCGAGAAGGCGATGACCGACAAGGTCGCCCCGGCCCGCGCCACCTTCCTCAAGTTCATGAACGACGAGTACGTCCCGCACGCGGCCAGGAGCCTGGCGGCCTCGGACCTGCCAGACGGCAAGCGCTACTACGCCTTCCTGGCCCGCCGGCACACGACCACCACCCTGACGCCGGACCAGATCCACGACATCGGCCAGTCCGAGGTAGCTCGCATCCGCGCCCGCATGCAGGAGACCATGAAGGCCGCCGGATTCCAGGGCGATCTGCCGGCCTTCCTGGCCATGCTGCGCAAGGATCCGCGCTTCTACGCCACCAGCCGCCAGCAGTTGCTGGAGAAATCCAGCGAGATCGCCAAGCGCGCCGACGATCAGTTGCCAGCCCACTTCGGGATCCTGCCGCGCCTGACCTACGGCGTGCGGCCGGTGCCGGCCAGCATCGAGAAGGGCTACACCACCGGCCGCTACTTCGGCGGCGACGCCAAGGTCGGTCGCGCCGGCGGGCTGATGATCAACACCTCGGAGTTGGACCAGCGACCGCTGTACGAACTGCCGGCCCTGGTGCTGCATGAGGGCGCGCCCGGCCACCATATCCAGATCTCTCTGGCCGCCGAGCAGATCAATGTTCCGGAGTTCCGCCGCAACCTCTACTTCACCGCGTTCGGCGAGGGCTGGGGCCTCTATTCGGAATGGCTGGGCGAGGAGATGGGGATCTATCGCGACCCCTACGAGGTCTTCGGCCGCCTGTCCTACGAGATGTGGCGCGCCTGCCGCCTGGTGGCCGACACCGGCATGCACTGGAAGGGCTGGACCCTGGAGCAGGCCCGCGCCTGCTTCACCGACAATACGGCCCTGTCGCCGACCAATATCGAGGTCGAACTCAAGCGCTATGTCTCCTGGCCCGGCCAGGCCCTGGCCTACAAGATCGGCGAGCTGAGGCTTCTGGACCTGCGCAAGCGGGCCGAGGCCAGGCTGGGCGACAGGTTCGACGAACGCGGCTTCCACGATGCGGTGCTGCTGCACGGCTCGCTGCCGCTGGCGGTGCTGGAGACCCGGATCGACGCCTGGATCGACCAGCAATCCCAGGCCCAACCGGCCAAGAAGAAGGACTGAGCGTGGCCAGGATCACAGTGCTGGGCGAGTGCATGGTCGAGCTCTCGCCAGAATCTTCACCGGGGAATGGGAGCGCCGACAGTATCTATCGGATGGGTTTCGCCGGCGACACCTTCAACACGGCCATCTACATGGCGCGCCTGGGTGATGAGGTCGCCTATTGCACGGCGCTCGGGCAGGGCGATCCGTTCAGCGAGGGCGTGCTGTCGGCCATGCGCCGCGAGGGGATCGATACGCGGTTGGTCCGCCAGGTCGAGAACCGTCTGCCGGGCCTCTACGCCATCGTCCTGGACGAGCACGGCGAGCGGAAGTTCCACTACTGGCGCGAGCGGGCCCCGATCCGCGACCTGTTCTCGGCCCACACCGCCGACCAGCTGATCGAGGCGGCCAAGGCGAGCGGCCTCGTCTACCTGTCGGGCGTGACCCTGGCGGTGGTCGGTGACATCGGCCGGGCGCGGCTGAAGGACATTCTGGCCTATGTCCACTCGCTGGGCGTCGCCGTGGCCCTGGACTTCAACTACCGCCCGGCCCTGTGGCCCAGCCCCGAGGCCGCGCGCGCGGCCCTGGACGGCGTCGTGCCGTCGTGCCGCTACATCTCGCTGAGCAGCGAGGACAGCCGTCCGCTGTACGGCCGCGAGGCCGAGGACCTGGCCGCCGAATGGGCCGCCGCCGGCGCCGAGGTGGTGGCCCGTGACGAGAGCCACGCGGTCAATGTCCACCAGCCGGAAGGCCGCACGGCCACGCCGCCGCCGGGCAGGGTGAAGGCCGTCGACACCACGGGGGCAGGGGACAGCTTCAACGCCGCCTACCTGTCGTCGCGGCTGGAGGGGCTCCCCATTCCGGAAGCGGTGGGACGCGCGCACGCGCTGGCTGCGCTGGTGGTCTCGCACCGAGGTGCTATCCTGCCGCACGGTGTCGCCCTCGAGGGCGTCTAGTTATCCAGAAGCTCCATGCGTGAGTTCGATCTCAAAGCCGACCGCCTGCAGTCGGCGCTTACCAAGCGTTTTCTGATCCCGGCGCTCCCCGCCCTTGAGGCGACGTTCATGGCCCTGCGCGGCGAGACCGACCAGGCCTTGGCGGTTGAAGCGTGCGGGCGCTACGGCAAGCCCTACCCCTATGGCATGTGCCTGGAGATCACGATCGATGTCCTGTCGCGGCTGAACGCACGGCCCGCCAAGCCCCGATCGGCGGGCGAGCGGGCGCTGAAGGCATTCTTCGACAACGGCGGCCAGGGGCGGATGGTCTGGGGCGCTCTGCGCGATCGGTATTTCCAGAACGCGATCCAGTTGGGCGCGCTGTATGTCGATGTGTCGAACGATACCGTCGACGTGCGGAAGGCCAAGGTCGAAATCCTGCCGATGAAGGAGTCGGGACTGGCCCTGGTGCGGGACGCCGCGCACTTCGTTCGGATCGCCAGCGGCTACTGGGATATGGCCTTCTACGCCAACACGGCCTTGCCGTCGCTGGCCCCGGCGTTCCCGATGATCGCGGTCGACCGGAAGGGCGGGATCCAGATCCAAGCCAAGACCAGCTACATGATGCGCCTGTTCGGCGCTGACGGCTTTCACCTGGCGGAACAGTGGTTGCGGGAGGGGCCGCCCGCGCCGTTCACGGTGACCCAGGCGGTGCGAGACGCTTGTTCGCCGGACCTGTTGGCCGCCGACCCCAGGGTCGGGGCCGACGAGGCCATTCGCGCTTGCGAACGCCTGCGCCTTGCCGGGACGGTCGTGGACGACGCCTGGGTCGCGGGCATGCAGGCGCTGTTAGACCAGGCGCCCGCGACGCGAATCGCCCTTCCGACACCCGTCGCCGAACGGGGTGTGATCGCGGACGAACGACGTACGAATGCTCGCCCGATTGTGGGTGTAGAGTCTATTGCCGCATAGGGAAATCAAAGCCTTAGGCGCATGAAGCTTGAGTGAAATAGGAATATCTTCCTCTCTTTGTGAAAATATACCTATAGTGGTCCTCGCCCGCCGCGCTCGCGGCAGGGAGGAGAGGACGCCATGCTGGTTGAAGCCCTTGAGGACATCTGGGCGATTACGCCCGATCCCCGCCGCGATCGCCTGACGGTCGGCTTTGTCACCCATCTCGTTTCCCTGGCCACCGGGGTGCCGGCGGTCGAGATCAGCGCGCCCCGGCGCGCCACCCACGCCGCCGTCCGCGCGCGGCAACTGGCCATCTACCTGACCCACATCACCTTCCACTGGTCGCTGGCGCGGGTGGCCTTCGCGTTCGGTCGCGACCGCACCACCTGCGGCCACGCCTGCCGCAAGATCGAGGACATGCGCGAGGACGTGACCTTCGATCGCCGGCTCTCGGACCTGGAAGCCTGCCTGCGGCAGGCGCCGGCCCATGCCGAGGAGATCCCGGCGTGAGCGCGGCCCCCGACGAGGTCTTCGATGCGGAGCTGGAAGCTCGCCGTCTGGCCGAACGCGCTATGCGGCTGTTGTCTCGTCCCGGCGCGGTGGTCGAGGCGCGGGGCCTGGGCTACGGCGTACGCCTGGGCGCCAGCCGCCGGCGCTGCGTGATGCTGACCCTGGACGAGGCGGCGTTCCAGGCGTTGGCCCGCGAGGCCACGCTAAGGCCGCGCCCCCAGGGCGGCTGGACGATGACGGCGCGGCCGGAGCCTGTCGCGTCGCCGCCACCCGGACGGCCGGGCGTGATCGAGGCGGAGGTCGCCGGCCCCGGCGGCCCGGTGCGGCGCAATCTCGGCGAGTCGCCGATCGCCTGGCTGGCGCGCCGTCGCGATGGAGATGGGCAGCCTTGGCTGACGCCGATCGAGGCCGCCGCCGGCGAGCGGCTGCGCGAGGAATTCGAAAGCCTGGGAACCCAGGGACGGATGACCATGCGCTGGGACGCGACGCCTCGCGTCGACGGCGGCCTCCCCGGCCTGGCGCCGGCTGAACGCGACATCGCGACCCGCGAGCGGGTCGCCAAGGCGCTGGCGGCGGTGGGCCCGGGGTTGCGGGAAATCCTTGAGCGAGTCTGCTTGCTCGGCTCGGCGCTGGAGACGGCCGAGCGGTCGCTGAAGCTGCCGCGCCGGGCGGGCAAGACGGTCCTGAAACTCGCCCTGCAGCGCCTGGCGCGGCACTATCGGATGGCGTGACGTGAGCGCGTCAGGCGAAGTGTGGGCGGTTCGCCGCCCGGACGCGCTCCAGACAGACGGTTAGCGGTTGCCGCCGGCGACGGCGATGATCTCGCCGGTGATCCAGAAGCTTTCCGGCGAGGCCAGGAAAGTCGCCACCGGCGCGATGTCCGACGGCTGGCCCATGCGGCCGAGCGGGGTCTGGGCGATCATCTGGGTCTCCAGATCGCTGCCGATGATGCCCACGGTGTGGGTGCCTGCGGTCTCGACCGCGCCGGGCGAGATGGCGTTGACGCGGATCTTGCGCGGACCCAGCTCCTTGGCCAGGACGCGGGTGATGGAGTCCACCGAGGCCTTGGTGGCGGTATAGACCGAGGCCGTCGGGATATCGACGGTGGTCGCCGCCGAGCTGATGTTGATCACGCTGCCGCCATCGGCGCCGAAGCGCCTGGCCGCTTCCTGGGTGGCCAGCAGCAGGCCCAGGACGTTGATGTTGAACTGGCGATGGAAGTGTTCCTCGGTGACGTCTTCCAGGGCGGCGAATTCATAGACGCCGGCGTTGTTCACCAGGATGTCGACGCCGCCGAACGCCTTGTGGGCCTCGTCGAACAGCCGAGTGACATCGGCGCTCTTGGCGACGTCGCCGTGGACCGCGATGGCCTTGCCGCCCGCGGCAATGATCTCGGCCGCGACTTTGTCGGCGCCCTCGCGGCTGGAGGCGTAGTTGACGGCGACGGCCGCGCCTTCGGCGGCCAGGGCCTTGGCGATGGCCGCGCCGATGCCCTTCGAGGCGCCCGTGACGACGGCGGTCTTGCCAGCAAGCTTGCTCATGATCTCTCTCACTCTTCGGCGCCCTAACGGCGCATGCTTCGGCATTTAGATAATCATCGAAATGATTCAATGAGCGAGGCTCGAGAGATTTTCTGACGGGCTTGTCGGTACAGGCTAGAAGTGTCCCGGAAAAAGGTTAGGGCTGTCAAAACTGCGAAGCAGTTGCATTGAGGCTGTGCGGCGGGGCAGCCTGGCGCCAATAAGAGACGTTGGTGCGGCTCCAAGAAGGCGACGTTCACGCGCCCTGCGTTGGGCAGATTACTCGGGGCTGAACGTGCCGCAGCCCTACCTGGTCAGGTACAGCTCGTGACGCTACTAGCTTTGCAGCGCCTTACCCGGTCAAGGTCAGGGCCCAACAACGCCCGTCACAAGTCACCCGCCGATGTCGCTATCGCTCAGCCCCGCCGCAATCCGAAAAGTCTATTCAAAGCCCGCGCCCGCCGGGCGCGCATACCCGGAGTTTCCGGACTTGCCGCAAACGCAGGCCGTGACCGTCCCGGTCGCACCGGCTCCGAACGCGCAGCGGCTGAAGTGCTTCTACAATGTGCGTGATGCCTGCGCGAAATCCTCGGGCGATATCGCCTTTGGTTGGGCGATCTGGACTTGGCCATCGGTCAATATCGAAGCGATCCACCATGCCGTCTGGCGTCAACCAAGTGGGACGCTCGTGGATATCACCCCGCCCGAGCTGACCGTGCCAGGCATCACCTTCATCGAAGACGCCGGCGTCGCGTTCGATCTCGACGACATCCTAGCCGAGCCACTTCCGACCAACACGCATTGGAGCCGCACCTCGCCGGCCGCTGCCGCCTATCGAGAGGCCTATGACGAGGTGCAGCGCCTCGATCGGGTGCTTGGTGACTACCTCAAGGCTAACGGTGAGACTTGGGGCGATACCAACCAAGCTCGCAACGCTGCCAGGGCGAGCCTGATCCTTGAGCTTGCAAACCAATGCGGCCCAGCCGATCCATGCTTTTGCGGCGCGACAGAGACGTTCAGCGAATGCTGCGCCGGGAATTTCACCCAGGCGCCGGCGGGCCCTTAAATCGAGGCACGACTATCGACGATATCCGTCAGAACGTGGCTCAGCGGACGGATCTCGTCGGTGACGATGTCGAGAACCGCGACCGGCAACGCAAATGCCGCGCGCTCCTGAGCGAGCCGATCCGTGCAAGGGCGCCAAGCGTCTCCGTTCAGCGCTGCAGCTTTCGACAGCAGCCGGACCGAGGCGGCGAAGGCGTCCGGTGAAGAGGGGGGCCGCCAGCCCAGCGCGCAGGGCGGCTGCACGAGAGGGGCGCGCTGGACGCGCTCGACAAGCACATCGATTGTATGCTCTTCCGGGGCAGCGTTAGCCTGTTCGCTCAATTTGTGCGTTTAGCAAAACCCTTGAAAAGCCGTTGTCTGGAAAGGACAGCTCAAACCTGCGCCGACAGGGCTGTCGGGTTCGCCCGCCAAGCATGGCCTTTATGCGGCCATGCGTGACGATGAAAGTGGCGTGGTCCCACCACCAAGAGCCTCAAATGTCCGGCAATGCTCAAACCCGTCGGGCCGCGATCGGCGGCGCCGCGCTGTCGATAGCCTCGGCCAGCTCCCTGGCAGCCCTCGCCGCGCCACGCGTCGCCGTCGGGACGGGCCTGGAGACCGGAGCGATCCGGGCCATCGGCGTTGAGACGGCGCGGACGGACTATCGGGGCCATCCCGCCCTGCGCGCCACGGCGTTGGAAAACGTCCCCGAGCTCGACCGGCTGGTGGTGCTGGACACGCCCGCCTTCGGCGACGGCGTCATCGAAGCCTGGATAAGCGGCACCCCGAGCGTGACAGCCAGCGCCACGGCGCGAGGCTTCGTGGGCGTGGCCTTTCGGGTGCGCGAGGAAGCCAAGCTGGAGGCCATCTATCTGCGTCCGACCAACGGCCGGGCCGACGACCAGTTACGCCGCAACCATGCCGTCCAATACATCTCGCACCCCGACTATCCCTGGGAGCGGCTGCGCGCCGAAGCCCCAGCCATGTACGAGACCTATGTCGATCTCGAACCTGGTCGGTGGACGCACGTGCGAATCGTGGTGTCGGGCCCCAAGGCCCGGCTACATGTCGACGGCGCCGAGCAGCCGACCCTGATCGTCGGCGACCTCAAGCACGGCGCCGACGCCAAGGGCGCCGTGGCGCTCTGGATCGGCCCCGGCACGCTGGCCCATTTCAGCGGCGTGCGGGTCACGTCTAGGGCGTAGAGAGGATCAAGCGCTTCAGCACGACAGCATGGCGATGGCGGCGATGGTCCGGGAAACGATCGCGGCTGGATGCGACCTATGATGCGGCCATGCGGGCCTCGGTGTTTGAGCCGCCCGGCATGTCGCACACGCCCTTCAAATAAGCCAAGGCTCCGGCAGACGACCATGCCACCCCGCAGCCCTGCTATTTAGAAGAGCCTATCGCGCTGTCTTCAGATCTCCGCCAGCTGGGCGAGGTAGGCGTTCAGGACATCGCGCTGCAGGATCAGGAACGCGAACTTGCCCTGGCGGCAAATGCGGATCAGGCCGGCCGTCTCGAGCTCCTTCATGTGATGCGAGAAGGTGGCGGCGCTGACCGCCACGTGCTGGGCGAGCGCCCCGCAGGCCGTTGGTGCGCTGTTGGCGCCGACCTCCTTGAGAATCTGGCGTCGACGCGGCTCGGCCAGGGCCTTGGCGATCAGATTGACCTGGCGTTCATCGAGAACGGGGCGCGACGCGTCTTCCATGGCCTTCATATGCGATCGGTCGAGCGCGGAGGCAAATCCCCATGCGAAAGGGCGAGACCTTTCGATCCCGCCCTTTGCCGTTCTGGCGCTGAACCTAGTGCTTCAACGACAGCTTGAGATCGCGCATCTGATCGTGGCCGGACTTCACCGAGGTCCAGGCCTTTTCGATGACCGTGCGGGTCTGGGCGTCGACGTCGGTGTCCTGCAGGGCCTTTTCGTACTTGGCCTTGATGTGGTCCTCGCCGGCCTCGACCTCGTTGACCACGGCCTCGTCGCCCTTGGTGATCGAGTCCTTCAGGTTCAGGAAGACGCGGTGGGCGGCCGCCAGGATGGTGCCGTCGTCCTTGGCCTCGCCGCCCAGGCGGCGAACCTCGTCCTGCAGTTCCGAGGCGATAGAGCGGCGTTCCTGGGCGCGGCGCTCGAACAGATCCTTGTAGCGCGAGGCGTCGGCGTCCTTGGCGGCTTCGGCATAGCCGTCGGCGCTGTCGATGGTGGTTTCGACCAGGCCATTGACGAGCTTGATGTGGTCTTCGTTCGTATGCATGGGGCGGCTCCTACAGAAGGGGAGCCGGGTCAACGCGGGGCGACCGCGAAGCGTTCAGCTTGGCCTTGAAGGAAAAGTGGCGCCGACGTGTTCGATGCCCAGGGCCTCGCAGCGCCGCGCCTGGCGGTGTCGCTCGGCGGCGCGGGCCTTTTGGTCCTCGCTGCGCTGGTCGTGGCAGGTTGGACAGGCGACGCCTTCGACATACAGCGGGGAGGTCTGGGCCTCGGCGCTGACCGGCATCCGGCAGCCGCGGCACAGGACGTGTGTCCCTGGCGACAGGCCGTGGCCGACCGCGACCCGCTCGTCGAACACGAAGCACTCGCCGCGCCAGAGGCTTTCCGGCTCGGGCACCTGTTCCAGATAGTCGAGAACGCCGCCCTTGAGGTGGAACACCTGCTCGACCCCCTCGGCCTTCAGGAAGGCGGTCGACTTCTCGCAGCGGATGCCGCCGGTGCAGTACATGGCCACCTTCAGCGGCGGGGCGTCCGGGCCACGCTTGGCCTCCAGGCCCGCGCGATAGTCGCGGAACCAGGCGGGGAATTCCGAGAAGCTGGCCGTCTTGGGATCGACCGCGCGCGCGAACGACCCGACGGCGACCTCGTAGTCGTTGCGGGTGTCGATCACCACGACGTCGGGATCGGCGATCAGGGCGTTCCAGTCGGCGGGCTCGACATAGGTCCCGGCGTCGGTCGGATCGAGGTCCGGCTCGCCCAGGGTGACGATCTCTTTCTTGAGGCGGACCTTCATCCGGTAGAACGGCATGCGCTCGGCCCAGGCGGTCTTGGGCGTCAGGTCCGAACAGCCGGGCAGGGCGCGGATGTGCTCCAGCACCGCCTCGATGGCGGCGTCCTCGCCGGCGATGGTGCCGTTGAGACCCTCGCGGGCCAGCAGCAGGGTGCCCTTGACGCCGAGGCGACAGCACAAGGCCGCCAGAGGCCCCTGGATCGCCGCCGGATCCTCGAACCGCGTGAAGCGATAGAGCGCCGCGACGCGATACTCAGCCAAGGCGGGGCGTCCCAAGGGCTTCCTGGGCGTCGCGCCGGATGCGGGCGACCATCGACTTCAGGCCGTTCGAGCGTTGCGACGACAGAGCTTCGGACAGGCCCAGCTTGTCCATCGCGCCCTTGGCGTCGAAGGCGACGATATCGGCGGGCGTGCGGCCGGAATAGAGGCGCAGCATGATGGCGACCAGGCCGCTGACGATATGGGCGTCGCTGTCGCCCTTGAACGCCAGGGTCCCGTCGGCCTGGGGTAGGGTGACCAGCCACACCTGGCTGGCGCAGCCGCGCACCTTGTTGTCTTCCGAGCGCTCGGCGTCGGTCAGCGGCGCGAGTTCCTTGCCCAGCTCGATCACGTAGCGATAGCGCTCTTCCCAGTCGCCCAGGAGCTCGAACTCGTCGGCGAGGTCGTTGAGGGCGGCGTCGATCGGACTGGTCATGGCGGCCAATTAGGGGGCGCGCCGGTTCAAGGCAAGCTCGCGCCTACGCGACGGGAAGGATGAGCCGCGCCAGGAACCCCGCGCCCAGGCTGGACGACAGCTTCAGTTGCCCGCCCATGGCCCGCGACAGCAGGTCGACGATCGGCAGGCCCAGGCCGACGCCTTCGTTGGAACGGGTCAGGGCCGAGCCGCCCTGTTCGAACGGTTGCAGCAGGCGCGGCAGCTCGGCGCTCTCCACGCCGGGGCCCTGGTCGCGGATGGTGATCTCGATCTCGCCGCCGATCTTGCCGGCGGCGACATGCACGACTCCCCCGGCGGGCGAGTGCGTAACGGCGTTCTGCAAGAGGTTGGTGAGCATGGTCCGCAAGCCGCGACTATCGGCGATGACCGCCGGCAGGGCGCCTTGATTGACCACGTGGACGATGACGTCGCGGCGTCGGATCTCGGCCCTCAGGCCGTCGATCACGTCGTCCAGCGCTTCGTCCAGAGGCTCGGGCGTCATCTCGATGTCGGTGACGTGACCCTCCAGGCGGGCGATCTCGACGATCTGGTTGACCAGCTTCAGGAGCTTCATGCCGCTTTCGTGCACGATACCCGCATATTCCTTGTACTGCGGGTTCCCGAGCGGTCCGTAGAGTTCGTGCGAGAGGATCTCGGAGAAACCGATCACGGCGTTGAGCGGGGTGCGCAGTTCGTGGCTGACCATGCGCAGGAACGACCGCTTGCGATCGTCGAGGGCCAGGCGGCGGCGCTCGTTCGCGGCCGCCCGGCGATCGGCCGAGTCGGAGTCCGCGAAGGTGCGGTCGGACAGCGTGTCCAGGGACACCGGTTCTGGCATGACGGACTCCCGGACCTTCTGTCCGTAGTGACTTCGGACCCGGAGGATGCCGGCTCGCGCTTACGATTCCGTTTCCGTCCACAGCGCTTCCACGAGGAAAGATCGCTTAACGATTGTGCGGCCTTGGAGGGAAGGGCTCCCTCGCGTTAAGGTTTGACGACGGTGCCTCCCCGCCGCGCTTGCAAGTCGACCGGCCCTTGGAATTCGAAACGCTTCCAGACCCGATCCGACGCCCCGCCCCCCAGGCGGGGTTGGACCCCGCGCATGCATGGCGTCTGGGCTGGCTGGCGGCCATCTGCCTGGCCGCGGCCGCGACGTTGTTCGCCAACAGCGCCGGCGGCTGGCCCGTCTGGGCGGCCCTGGGCGCCGGCGCGGTCCCGGCCCTTGTGGCCTTGGTCTTCTCACGCGACGACGAGCGCACCCAGTCGGTGCTGCTGGTTTTGTGGGCCGTGGGCGGCTCGCTGGCGGCGGTGCTGACGGGCGGAGTCTCCGGCGCCATGGCGGCCTGGTGCCTGGCGCCCGTCGCGGCGGCCTCGACCCTGGACCAACCCAAGCGTCTGGCCGAGGGCGCGGCCCTGGCCCTGATCGGCGGCTGCGTCGCCGCCCTGACCCAGCTTTCGGGCCTGGCCCCGCCGGCCCCGATGGGCCCGGTGGCCTTCGTGCTGGGCTTTCTGGCCCTGGTCACCACGGGCCTCGGCCTGGCCGCGGGCCTCTTGATCGGTCGCCGCCGCCAGGGCGCGCGCGACGACCGCTATGCTTCCGAGATCATCGGGCTTGAGAGCCTGCTGGACGGCCTGCCGCAGCTGGCGATCGCGATTCGCGGGCAAGGCCAGGTGACCGCCGTGCGCGGCGCGCCGCCGCGAGGCGTCACGACTGTCGACCTCGTCAATCGTGGCCTGACAGGCGCGGCCGCCCCGGGTGATCGCCAGCGGCTGACCGCCGCCATCGCCGCCGCCCACCGCGAGGGCGTGGCCAGCCTGACCTTCAACCCGGCCCTGGGCGTCGAGCGCACTGTCGCCCTGGATCTGGCCCGCATCGCGCCCAATCAACTGGTGGGCTTGCTGCGCGACGTCACCGTCGAGCGAAACCGCGAGACCGCTCTGGATCAGGCTCGCGTCGACGCCGAGGCCCTGGCCGCCGGCCGCGCTCGCTTCCTGGCCAACATGTCCCACGAGCTGCGCACGCCGCTGAACGCCATCATGGGCTTCTCGGACATCATGCGCGCCAGGATGTTCGGCCCCCTGAGCGACCGCTACGCCGAATATGCCGAGTTGATCCACGAGAGCGGCGGACATCTGCTGGACCTGATCAACGACGTGCTGGACATGTCGAAGATCGAGGCCGAGCGCTTCGAGTTGCAGCGCGGCGTGTTCGACGCTCGCGAGGCGGTGCAGGCGGCCATGCGCCTTTTGCGCGTCCAGGCCGACGGGGCCGGCGTCCAGTTGCGCGGCGTGCTGCCGCCGGGCGAGCTGGAAGTCGACGCCGACCGCCGCGCCCTGAAGCAGATCGTGCTGAACCTCGTCTCCAACGCCCTGAAGTTCACCCCGCGCGGCGGCCAGGTAACGGTCACGGCCCACGGCTATGACGGCGTGCTGGAGATCATCGTCGCCGATACCGGCGTCGGCATCAGCCCCGAGGACCTGGAACGTCTGGGTCGTCCCTATGAGCAGGCCGGCGGCGTCGAACAGCGCGCCAAGGGCACGGGCCTGGGTCTGTCCCTGGTCCGCGCCTTCGCCAAGCTGCACGGCGGCGAGATGACGATCGAGAGCCGCCTGGGCGCCGGCACCAGCGTGGCTGTGCGCCTGCCGGTGCTGCTGGCGCCTCTGAAATCGGTGACGCTGGAAACCCTGACCGAGCCCGCGCCGCCGGCCGAAACCCCGATCGAGGGCGAGCCCAAGCCCGCGCCGACCGCCCTGGGCGACAACGTCATCGCCTTCGCGCCGCGCTGATCAGCGCAGGAACGCGCAGCCCGCCGCGAAATCGCCCACCTCGATATAGGCCTTGCGGGTGACCTCGTCGCCGCCGCGGCCCTGGAACACGAACTCCACCGTGACCGCCTCGCGCGGATCCAGCTTCAACATGGAGTCGATCGCCGCCGGCGGGAAACGGAAGGCTAGGCCGGTCTTGGCGCTGGTCGGCAGCAGGGTGAGGGGCGATTCCTCGCGGGTCTGGGCGGCGAACACCAGGCTGGCGTTACGCGGCGCGACCTTGGCCGCCAGATTCCTGCCCGCGTTGGAGGCGATGTAGGGGCCCAGGGTCCGGCTCGTGTCCCGCATGATGATCCGCGCCGCATAGGGGCGTTGGCCGTTGTCGAAGGTCGCCACCGCCGTCAGCGCCAGGTTGCGGCCCACCAGGCCGAACATCAGACGGTCGCCACCGAAGGTCGCTGGCTGCGACAGCCGCCAGACGGGGATGGTCGCCGACACCGAGCGCTCGGCCTTCCAGGACGCGACATCGCCCGGATAGGTCATGGCCAGCATCTGGGTATAGCCTTCGAAGGCCTTTTTCACCCGCGAGGCGGCCAGGATCAGGTCCTTGGAATCGCAGGCCGCGCCAGCGGCCTTGGCGCGGGCGCGCTGCTCCAGGGCGGTGACCTGCAGTTCGCTGGCGCCGGAGCGCAGGGTCGCACCGCGCGCCTGGGCGCGCGAGGCGTCGAGGGCGACCGAGACGGTAGGCGTGAACAGCCTGCAGCGACCGTCGGCCGCGGTCATCAGCGTGCGTTCGTAGAGCTGGTCGGCGGCGTTGGCGTACAGCGCCGTCGGAACGGCCGCGGCCGTCAAACCGATCAACACCCCGATCCATCGCGCCCAGCGACCTTTCTGGTGCGTCCCGAAGCGCGATAGCCGAAAGTGGAAGCCGGTTTCGGCGGCCATCGCGCGTCAACTCCTGGAAATTCCGCTCACTCATTTAAGGGAGCGGAGGGGCGAGGTTTTCTCGTATGCTTCGAGACTTAGAGGGCGACCTATGCGCCCCGTGGGGTTGCGGTTCGGTTAGCGATGCTTCTTTCGACGGATATCTGGGTCGGCGCGTTGATCCGCCGCGCCGAACTGGGCGGCGCCTTCGCCATGGTCGCCCGCAAGGGCGACGCGCGGGCCGGGGCGGTGCTGGTCAAGATCGTCGACCGCCGGGCCGGAACCGCGCGGCTCTACAGCGAAGCCACGCGCGGTGACGGCGAGCGCTTCTGGATGCAGCCGGTCCGTTCCGAATTCGAGCCCGATCTCGACGCCTATGCGGAGCGCGCCGCCCGAATCGACCCGGACGTATGGGTGGTGGAGATCGAGGACCGTGACGGCCGTCACTTCCTGACCGAGCCGGTGGAGCCCTAGGCGCTTTCAATATCGGTGGAAGGATTGGGGAGAACTCGACTCTAGGGAGCCATTAACCCTGCTCCTAAACCGGACCTAAAGCTCATTTTGGGCATGCTGCGCGAGCTTTCGAACCCCCTCCCCAGAGTTCAGCAGCCAGTATCCGCCATGCTTTTTCTCATGAACGACGTCATTCTAAGCTTTGACGCGGCCGACCTCGCGCCCCCGATGGCGCGCGACCGTTTCGCCGCGCTGTCGCTCAACTATGTCGGCGAACTGGGCAAGGAACTGTTCGCGGAAGAGCCGCTGCTGCACCACAAGGACCGTGAGCGAGCCGAGCGCCTGGCGGCGCTGATCGTGGCCAAGGCGCCGGACGTCAATGCCGCGTTGTTCATCGCGCCGGGCCGCGGCTGCCGCAAGGAAGACGTTCAGGTTCGCTATGCGCAGCTGAGCATCGAAATCATGGCCGCGCTGCTGCAGCGCCAGAATTCCGGCGCGCTCACTAACCTGGAAGCCGATCGTCAGGTCTGGCGGCGCCTGGCCGCCTAGGGCCTCAGAATCGAACCAGGGTCATCAACCAGCCAAGCGTAACGGCCAGAACGACCAGTCCGGCCAGGGTGACGCCGAAGCAGAGCGCGCTATTGGCCGGATGTTGTCGGCCGGGCGCGCGGTGATGGTCAAGCAGGGCCATCGTTCGATTTCCTCCATTCGCCCGACGATCTGACGCCGCCGGTGCCGAATAAGGAAAGCATGACTCCAAACCCATTCTTCGAATAGGGGCATTTTGACCCATTTCCGGGCGAATTGCGGCTTTCAGAAGAACGCGGGTGTGCGAGGCTTCATCAAACCGACGTCTCACCGTCGCCGACTCGACAAGACCCGCCGCTACGCCGCGCTGAAACTCTCCAGTGCAGGTTGACGATGAAGCTCATGTCCACGGTCGCTTGGGGCGCGCTCGCCCTGGCCCTCTCCAGCCAAGCCCACGCCCAGCAGGCGGCTCAGCAGGCGACCGCCACCGAGGTCGACACCGTCGTCGTCACCGGCACCCGCCGCGTCGATCGCACGGCCTTCGAGTCGGTCGCCCCCGTGGACGTCGTCAGCCAGGAAGCGCTGAAGAACACCGTCTCTGACGAGATCATGGACAAGCTGGCGGCGACGACGCCGTCGTTCAACGTCCAGCGTCTGCCGGCCGCCGACGGCCAGGCCTTCGTGCGCCCGGCCACCCTGCGCGGACTTTCGCCCGACCAGACCCTGGTGCTGGTCAACGGCAAGCGCCGCCACCGCTCGGCGGTGCTGGGCGGACGCGGCCAGCAGGGCGTCGACCTGGCGTCCCTCGGGACCAGCGGCATCGAGCGCATCGAGGTGCTGCGCGACGGCGCCTCGGCCCAGTACGGCTCTGACGCCATCGCCGGGGTGATCAATATCATCCTCAGCGACAAGACCGGCTTCGACGGCTATGGCCAGTTCGGTCGCTACTATGCCGGCGACGGCGACAAGACCGAGATCGGCGCGCGCTACGGCCTGGCGATCGGCAAGGGCGGCAGCCTGGTCGGCGCGATCGACTACACCAACGCCGAGGCCACCTCGCGCACTCGCCAGCGTCCGGACGCCATCGCCTTCCAGGCCGCCAATCCCAGCATCAAGGTGCCGAACCCCGTACAGCGCTGGGGGCAGCCGGACCGCGAGGTGTGGCGCGGCTCGCTGAACCTGGTCCTGCCGATCAGCGAGGCGGTCGAGGCCTACGGCTTCGCCACCTACAGCGACCTGCACGGCGTCACCGACTTCAACTGGCGCAACCCGTCAACCGACACCTCGTACAGGACCAGCCCCGTCTTCCCCGGCTGGTCGCTGAGCCAGATCTATCCGGCCGGCTTCTCGCCGAAGTTCGGCCAGGACGAGACCAACGCCTCGGTCAATGGCGGCCTGCGCGGCGACGCCATGGGCTGGTCGTGGGACCTGTCGGCCGGCTGGGGCAAGGACAAGGTCGACTACTTCCTCAACAACAGCATCAACGCCTCGTTCGGTCCGCAGTCGCCGACCAGCTTCGACGCCGGTGCGCTGATACAGGAAGAGAAGACGCTGAACTTCGACGCCTCGCGCCCTCTGGACTGGTCGGTCCTGGCCAAGCCGGCCAACCTGGCCCTGGGGTTGGAAGCCCGCAAGGAGACCTACACGATCCAGGCGGGCGACCGCTATTCGTGGGACGTCGGCCCTGGCGCGCCGGCCGGCCTGCCCAGCGGCTCGAACGGCTTCCCGGGCTACGCGCCCAGCCAGGCCGGAGCGTGGGACCAGACCAGCTACGCGGCCTATGTCGACCTTGACCTGCCGATCACCGACAAGCTGGACGCCGACATCGCCGTGCGCCACGAGGACTTCTCGGAGTTCGGCCAGACCACCGACGGCAAGATCGCCGCGCGCTATGAGTTCACGCCGAACTTCGCCCTTCGCGGCGCGGTCTCGACCGGCTTCCGCGCCCCGACGGCGGGCCAGATCAACAACACCCGCACCTCGCAGGGCCTGAACACCACGACCCTGCTGCTATTCACCTCGGGCCGCCTGTCGCCGATCAATCCGATCTCCGTGGCCCTGGGCGGCAAGCCGCTCGAGCCCGAGGAATCGAAGAACCTTTCGTTCGGCGCGGTCTTCCGCCAGGGCGGCTTCACCGCCTCGGTCGACTACTACCGCATCGAGGTCGACAACCGCTTCGCCGTGTCGCCGAACTTCACCGTGACCCCGGCGCTGCGGGCCCAGTTGGTCGCGGCCGGCGTCCCGGGCGCCGACAGCCTGACGACGGTCAGCTACTTCACCAACTCGTTCGACACCCGCACCCAGGGCGTCGACGTGGTCGGCTCGTGGCGCGGCCAGCTTCTGGGCGGCCGGGCCGGCGTCACGGCGGCCTGGAACTGGAACGACACCAAGGTCACCCGCTCCAAGCTGACCGAGGTCTCGAACCTGGCCCGCATCAATCTGGAAAACGGCCTGCCGCAGAACGCCGCCAACGTGTCGTTCGATTACGCGCGCGGCATCTTCAGCGGCATGGTCCGCGCTCGCTGGTCGGGTGAGTGGACCGACGCCCAGGCCAACGGCGCGGCCGACCTGATTCAGAAGTTCGCGGGCAAGACCCTGGTGGACCTGTCGGTCAGCGCCCAGGTCACCGACGCGATCAAGCTGACGGTGGGCGCCGAGAATCTGTTCGACACCTATCCGGACGAGGCGACGTTCCAGGCCTCGCGCGGCCTGATCTATTCGCGCAACGCGCCTTACGACACCGACGGCGGCCTCTGGTACGCCCGCGTGTCGGCGAAGTTCTGACGGGCAAGTCCGCGCGGCGAGGTTGTGTCACGACGCGATCGCATGTCAGATCGCGTCGTGGCTTGAGTGACCGAGGAGTGGCGTGATGCGTCGAAGGATGTCGCGGCGGATATTCGTGACCAGCGTCGCCGCCGCGCCTCTCCTGCTCCGCGCTGGAAGGGCCGTGGCGCTCGGGAGCGCGGCTTGGCTGCACACGGAAACGCGATCCTTCTCCCTGTATGGGCGGGTGAGCGAGCGGGTGCTCACGCAAATGGCGCGGGACCTCGAGGACTTCGATCGGTTGCTCCGGGAGCTACACGGTGTCGACGCGCGGCAGGCCCGGCCGCTGCCGATCTATCTGGTTCCGCGCGACATCGATCTTCGCAAGGTAAGGCCGACCCTGTCGAAGGACATCAGCGGCTTCTACTCCGCATCCGTCGGCGATGTCTTCGCGGTCATGAGCGTGGACGACGGGGAGGAGCGTGGTCGCCGCGTGCTGTTCCACGAGTACACGCATCATTTCATGATGCAGCACGCGCCCGCCGCCTATCCGTCATGGTTGGTCGAGGGTTACGCTGAATACTTCTCGACCGCCCGCTTCAAACCCGACGCTGTCGAGCTGGGCGTCACCAGTCCCCGCATAGCTTGGCTGCGCGGCACGAGCTGGACGCCGTTCGAGGATATTCTGGGGCGGAGGGCCCTCTGGGGCAATCGATCCGACATCGCCGCCTTCTATGCTCAATCCTGGCTCCTCACGCACTACATGATGTCCGATCCCGAGCGGCTGGCGCGCTTGGCTCGCTATGCCGAGGCGGTCGCGGCAGGCGGCGATCCGGTGACCCTGATGTCCGAAGCCGTCGACGCGCCGCTGGACAGGCTGCCGCTCGTGCTTCGTCGCTACATGGACGCCCTGCCGGGGCGCCGGATGTCGCGACCGCCCTCGACGACGACGCCGTCGCCGATCACGCGTCTGCCCGACTCGGCGGACGATCTGCTGCTCGAGAACCAGCGCCTGAAGATGGGCGTGCCGCCGGACGAGCGTCCGCAAGTCCTGGCCATGATCCGGGATCGAGCCGCGCGCTACTCCGGCGATCGGCTGGCGGACATGACGCTCGCGCGGGCCGAGAACGACTTTGGGGATCGCGCGAAGGCCCAGGCGCTTCTGAAGCGGCGGATCGAGATCGACCCCCGCGACGTGGAGGCCCTGCAGACACTCGGCTGGTCCTGCATGCGGCAGGCGGCGGCGGAGCCGGCCCAGGCGCAGCGCTTGCTGAACGAGGCGCGCGACTGGTTCGGCAAGGGCTTCGCCGTGGATCGCGACAATCCGCTGCTGTTGTTCGACTACGGGATCAGCCGGCGTGGAGAGCCCGGCTATCCCAGCGACAATGTTGTAAACGTGCTGCTGCGCGCTCAGGAATTGGCGCCCCAGGTGGCGCCGTTCCGTATGGCCGCGGCGGACGCCTTGATGCGGCGAGGACGCTTCGACGAGGCGGCCGCCATGGTGCAGCCGGTGTTCAATGATCCGCACGCCGGCCCCGAACGGCTCGAGGCTAAAAGGCGGTTCGACGAGGCCTTGGCGCGTCGGCGACCGACTGATACGCCGTCGGAAGGTGACAAAAAGGGCTGATGGGGCTAGTCCCCGCGCATGAGCTCTTCCCCCGCCGCTGAAGCCGCCCGTCGGCGCACCTTCGCCATCATCAGCCACCCCGACGCCGGCAAGACGACCCTGACGGAAAACCTGCTGCTGGCCGGCGGGGCGATCCGAGCCGCGGGCGCCGTGCGGGCGCGCGGCCAGACCCGCCGCACCCAGTCAGACTGGATGAAGATCGAGCGCGAGCGCGGCATCTCGGTCTCGGCGTCGGTGATGACGTTCGACCACGACGGCCTGATGTTCAACCTGCTGGACACGCCTGGCCACGAAGACTTCTCGGAAGACACCTACCGCACCCTGACGGCCGCCGACGCGGCGATCATGGTGCTGGACGCGGCCAAGGGCATCGAGCCCCAGACCCTGAAGCTGTTCGAGGTCTGCCGCCTGCGCGACATCCCGATCATCACCTTCATCAACAAGATGGACCGTGAGGCGCAGGATCCGTTCGAACTGCTGGACGAGGTCTCGTCCAAGCTGGCCCTGGACCCGGCGCCGCTCTACTGGCCGGCCGGTTCGGGCGGCCGCTTCAAGGGCATGATGGATCTGCGCGGCAAGAAGTTCGTGCCCTATGCCAAGAAGAGCTCGACCGACGAGGAGGGCCACCCAGACCCCGTCGCCTTCAACTCCAACGCGGTGGTCCAGTACCTGACGCCCGAGGAGCAGGCCGAGGTCGAGGAGGGCGCGATGCTTGTGTCCGAGGCCAGCAAGCCGTTCGACGTGCAGTCGTTCCTGGAAGGCCACATGACGCCGGTGTTCTTCGGCTCGGCCCTGCGCCACTTCGGCGTCTCGGAACTGCTGGCCGGCATCGGCGCCTACGCCCCGGCCCCCAAGCCCGCCGCCGCCACGCGCAACGGCGTGGAGACCCACGTCGCCCCGGGCGACAGCGAGGTGTCTGGCTTCGTGTTCAAGGTCCAGGCGAACATGGACCCCAACCACCGCGACCGGATCGCCTTCCTGCGCCTGACCAGCGGCCGCTTCACGCGCGGCATGAAGCTGAAGGCCCAGAACACCGGCAAGGCCATGAGCGTCAACGCGCCGATCATGTTCTTCGCGTCCGACCGCGAGCTGGCGGAGGACGCCTTCGCCGGCGACGTGATCGGCATCCCCAACCACGGCGTCCTGCGGGTGGGCGACAGCCTGTCCGAGAGCGGGACCCTGCGCTTCGCAGGCCTGCCCAACTTCGCTCCGGAAATTCTGCGTCGCGTGCGGGTCAAGGATCCGCTGAAGGCCAAGCATCTGAAGAAGGCGCTGGAAGGTCTGGCCGAGGAGGGGGTCACCCAGCTGTTCCGTCCAATGATCGGCAGCGATTTCATCGTCGGCGCCGTGGGCCAGCTGCAGTTCGAGGTCATGGCCGATCGCCTGGCCAACGAATACCAGCTGGAGTGCATCTTCGAAGCCAGCCCCTATGCCGAGGCCCGCTGGCTGGGCGGCGACAAGGCCGACGTCGAGGACTTCGTGAACAAGCACAAGTCGGCCATGGGCCAGGACATCGACGAGCAGCCGGTGTTCCTGGGCAAGTCGTCCTGGGAAATCGGCTACGTCGCCGAGCGCTACCCGAAGGTGCGCTTCGAGCGGACGAAGGAACGGGCGTAACCGCTACGCCGCCCTAAAGGGTGGCGTAGTAGTCCAGTTCCGCGTGCTGGGCGTGGTCGCCCAACGCCATCGGCTTGGCGTCCATGACCTCTTTGAACGCGACCTTGAACTTGGCCATCTCCTCGGGCGTGCCGACCGAGACGCGGACGGCGTTGGGCCAGATGGGCCAGGTGCGGCCGATCAGGACGTTCCTGGCCTTCATCGCCGCGAACACCGCTTTGCCGTTGCGGCCGGTGTCGATCATGAAGCAGTTGGTCTGCGGATCGCCGATGACCTTGTAGTTGTTGGCCTTCAGCCAGGCCAGGGTGTCGCGGCGGGTGTCGCCGATGATCTTGCGGCGGGCCGGGACCAGGTCCGAGTCCTCCAGCGAGGCCCGCGCGGCCGCCGAGCCGGTGATCGGCATGGCGTTCTGGCCGAACGGCGTCAGCTTGGCCAGCAGGTCGGGCCGGGCGACGGCGAAGCCGCAGCGGATGCCCGCCATGCCGTAGATTTTCGAGAAGGTCCGCAGGACGATCAGATCCTTGCCGGCGGCCACCAGGTCCAGGGTGTCCTGGGCGTCGGTCAGGTGGATATAGGCCTCGTCGACCAGCAGGATCGAACCGGTCGGCTTGTTTTCCAGCGCCCAGACGATGTCCTGCTTGGTGGTCAGCGTGCCGGTCGGATTGTTCGGGTTGCAGATATAGATGACGCCGGCCTGGGCGTCGGCCTTGACCATGGCCTTGACGTCGTGGGCGCAGTCGGCGGTCAGGGGCACCTTCACCACCTTGGCCTGGCTGGTCTTGGCCGCGTACATGCCCGCCTCGTAGGACGGATCGGCGGTGACGAAGCTCCGCGTGGGCGAGGTGAAGGCCAGCACGCTGTAGTGCAGGGGCTCGGACGAGCCGGCATAGACGGCGACGTTCTCGAGCTTGAGGCCGTTCTGGGCGGCGAAGGTTCGCGCCAGAAGGTCGGTCTCGCCGTTCAGGTCGTAGCGCCCACCCAAGGGGGCGACCCGGGCGATCGCGTCGCACGCGGCCTTGCTGGGACCCAGCGGGTTTTCGTTGGCGTTGATCAGCGTCATGCCCGGCGGCGGCGCATTGGGACTCTGGCCGTGCAGGGCCATGCCGGACGGCGGCGTGCTCGTCTGGGCGGCCATGGCCAGCTGGGCCTCGGTCAGGATTGGCGCCGCGGCCGCCAGGAAGGCCGCGCTCCGCAGAAAGGATCGGCGCCCCAGCGCCGGCTCGCCAGTCATCCGTTTGGTCATGATCGTTCTCCCCATCGCCCGACAGGCTCAGGACGAACCTCTCCGGCGGCGGGCGCAAGAGGTGGCCGGCGCAAAAGCGCGCCGTGCTCAAGCCGCGAGCACAGCGATGCTTGCCATCGGCGCGGGGGCGCGAAATGAGTGCGGCCCCAGCCGTTCCGGAATCGCGCCATGCCCGCTCCCCTCGCCATCGGTCTCGTGGCCCACGACGACAAGAAGGCCGCTCTGGTCGACTGGGCCGTGGCGCACGAAGGCTATCTCAAGGACAAGGCGCTGTTCGCCACCGGCACGACCGGCGGCCGGATCCTGGACGCGCTGCCGCATCTTGATCTGGTGCGGCTGAAGAGCGGTCCCTTGGGCGGCGACCAGCAGCTCGGGGCGATGATCGCGGAGGGGCGGTTGGACGTGCTGATCTTCTTCGTCGACCCGCTGTCGCCGCAACCGCACGACGTCGACGTCAAGGCGTTGATCCGCATGGCGACCCTGGCGAACATCCCGTTCGCCTGCAATCCGGCGACGGCGGACCTGATCGTGGGCGCCTAGCCTGGGAACTTGAGCAGGTTCGGTCTCGGGATCGCGGCCTTGAAGCTGCCGCGCGACTTGGCCGTGTCCAGCCCGAAATCGGCCCAGGCGTTCAGAAAGCCGTTCGCCGGGGCGGAGGACGGCGTGGGGACCAGTTCCAGAACGGGACGGCCCGCGAGCGCGGCGCGCGCGGCGGCCCAAGCTTCCGGCTCGGCCGTGGCGTAGGCTCCGTCGGACGCCACCAGTTCCGCGGCCAGATCAGGATCGGCGAAGCGCAGGATCACCGGCGTGTCCTTGGGTAGGTCCGAGAGGCAGTCCAGCGCCTCGGCAAGGGCCGTCAGGCTCATCTTCGCGGCGCTGGTGCGCCGCTCGCCGCCAGCCGCGCCCTTGATCGCCGCCGCGCCGGTCTCGCCGTCCAGCCGCCGCACAAAGGACCAGCCGCCATAGCCCGGATCGGGACGGCAGACGCTGGCGATCCACAGGGTGACAGCGGCCATGGGTGGGCTCCAGAAAAGGCGTTCCTGGCCCGGTTCTAGCCTGCTTCGCCGTGAGAAGGGGAGGGCGCCCGTGAACGAAAGGTAAACCAGGGCTTAAATCTTATGGTTAACGTCATTTTCAGTTCAATGAACGAAGTTCTAACAAGTCGCGTCGATTGTCGGCTCCGCTTGTATTCAGAAAAGCAAGAAGTGTGCCAATTCACTACATGTTCAACCAAATTGGCCGAAATTTGAAGCAAGGTGTAAAAATATGGAAAATATTTATGGTTAACGCGCTGTAAACACCTGTTAACCACTTGTTAAAGTCGCTGGCTCCGGTTTTGCTGATTATGCGTTGAACCTCCGTCGGGCTGTCCCGACGTGGGACGATCCGTAGGCGGAGTGCGCAAGGCGATGTTCGAGTTCGGACGGGATCTAAAGCGGTTGTTTGGTGTGGACGCCGACTCCAAGGGAGCCTGGCGTGAAGGTTTGACCGGCGGGGACACCTCGCTGCTCGAGCTGCTCGACCTGCGCCTGCTGAACAATGAGGCCCGCTCGGCCGACGTGGTCGCCGGCCGGATCGGCGCCAAGGATCGCGGCGCGCGTCTGCTGGAGGCCGCCGTCGTCTGGCGCGAGCTGGCCCGCCGCGGCGGCGACGCCGCCGCGCTGCGCAAGGGCGCGGCCCAGGCCGAGGCCGGCGTGAAGATCTTCGAGGCCGAGCGCCGATCCGAGGCCTTGGCCGCGGCGCGCTGCGAGCAGGCCATTCTGGCCATTCTGGGCGCGGACCTGTTCGGCGACGAGGGCCTGATCGCCGCGGCGTCCGCCACCCTGGCCCGCACGCCGGTCAGCCAGCGCACGCCGCTTTGCAACGCCTTGGCCGCCGGCCTCGAAGGCCGAGCCGCCCTCTCCGAGAACAATGTCGACCGCGCCTTGGCCGCGGTGCAGGCCTATGAGGCGCCGCTGCGCGCTCTGGCGGCCGTCAAGCGGGTGAAGGGCGGTCCGGCCCGCCTGTTGCTGGCCGACCAGCGCGCCGCCCGTATCGAACTGATCCTGGCCTGCGCCGAGCGCCTGAAGGATCGCGCCCTGGCCGAACTGGCCGCGGTCGAAGCCAAGACGGCCGCCAGCGCGCTCGACTCCGACTTCGAACCCCTGGGCTGGGCCCGCCTGGAAGGTCTGCGTGGTCAGGCCCTGGTCCTGCTGGGCGAGCTGGACGGCGAGCTGACCCACATCACCAACGGCGTCGAGGCCCACTTCGCGGCCGTCGACGTGCTGGCGATCGAGCACAGCCCGATGGACTGGGCCCGCGCCGGCGCGTCACTGGGCGCGGGGCTGCAGGCCCTGGGCGAAGCCTCGACCAGCGAGCGCGCCTTCGAGCAGGCCGTCTCGGCCTATGACCGCGCCACCCAGGTGCTGAAGGCCCAGCCGGCCCTGGCCCTGCGCGCCGTGGTCGCCAACAACCGCGCCCTGTGTCTCGCGCGTTGCGCCGAGCTGACCGCCGATCTCGCGGTGCTGGACGCCGCCGAGATGGCCTTCAAGGCCGAGCTGGCCGCCGCGCCCGGCGGTCGCGATCCGGCCAGCTGGGCCGTGGCCCAGATGAACCTGGCCCGCCTCTACGAGGCCCGGGTCGAGATCACCGGCCGCGACGATGGTCGCCTGGCGCGCGCCGGCGCGGCCCTGGCCAGCGCCTTCGACGTTTTTTCCGAGCTGGGTTTGCGCTCGCTCACGGACTTGGCGGCACAGGGCCTGCAACGGCTGAAGCAGGCTCAGGCCGCCTGATCCGAAACGGAACACTCCCAAAGCGGGAGAAGGGGCGGCGGAAGGCCGGCCAACAAAGATAAGTAAGGGATGAACTCGTGATCGCTTCGCTCGCTCTCGCCGCCGCCGTCGTCGCCACTCCGGCTCAAGCCAAGGCTCCGTCGGACCTGCTGACCCCCGTGTCCGAGCCGCGCGTCGCTGTCGCCCTGCTGAACTGCATGGTCAAGCAGGACGGTCGCCTGACCGCCTGCACCGTGCAGGAAGAGAGCCCGAACGACCTCGGCGTCGGCCAGGCCGCCTTGTCGATGATCTCGCAAACCCAGGTCGACCTGCTGGGTCCGGACGGCAAGAGCCGCGCGGGATCGTACATCCAGGTGCCGGTGCGGATTCGCATCCGCTAGGCGCGCAGGCGGGGCGTCCCGGCGCCTTCGTCCTTCATGACGCGGAATAAACGCGACAGCCTGCCCCGAGCCCGGCCAGATTAAGCCGTGGCTTGGAGGGGGCGATGACGGCGGTTGATGCGAACGCGGGAACGACGGTCCCGCCGATCAAAGCCAAGGCGCGGATCCAGGCGCTGGACCTGATCCGCGGCCTGGCCATTCTGGGCATCCTGGCGGTCAACGCCGACGGTTTCGCCGCGCCGATGCTGGGCTCGCTGAACCCGGCCACTTGGCCGTTCCCCCACGAGGGCTGGACGGCGATCGCGTTCTGGATCGTCCAGGCCTTCTTCCACGAGAAGTTCGTCACCCTGTTCTCGATGCTGTTCGGCGTCTCGCTGTTCCTGGTGGGCGGCGAGCTGTCGGACAGGACGCGCGGCAAGTTCCTGGCGCGGCGCCTGGTGGTGCTGCTGGTCCTGGGCATGATCCATGGTTTCGGGATCTGGTGGGGCGACATCCTCACGCTCTACGCCTCGGCCGGCGCGATCATGTTCTTCTGCCGCTCGCTGTCGGCGCGGACGCTGATGATCGTCGGGGTGCTGCTCTACGGCGTCATGACGCTGCGGCACCTGCCGCCCGGCGCCCTGCCGCTCGCGCCGCCCGAGGCGCGGGCCAGGGCCGAAGCGCAACTGACGCCGCCGCCCGCCGCCATCGCCAAGCGCAAGGCCAGGGCCGAGGCCGATCTGGCCGAGGCGAAAGGTTCTGGGGCCGGCGCCTATCGCGTTAACACTAAGGAATACCAGCGGCTGCTGTCAGGCTATCCGCGCCTGCTGCCTTCGACCCTGGGCCTGATGATGATCGGCCTGTCGCTGTTCAAGTCCGGCTTCCTGGCCGGCCGGTCCAGCACGCGGCGCTATGGGGTGATCGCCGCTGTCGGCGCCGTTGGGCTGGCGATCGTGTCGTGGCTGGCCTGGCGCGGCGTCATGGTCGGCGCGCCGATCCTGGGCGGGGAGGTTCTAGGCCGACTGCTGACGCCGTTCATCTCGCTGGCCTATGCCAGCGTGCTGATCCTGCTGCTGAAGGCCGGCGCGGCGGCGGTGCTGTCGCCCCTGGCGGCGGCCGGGAGGATGGCCTTCACCAACTACCTGACCCAGTCGCTGATCATGACCGGCATCTTCTACGGCGGCCGAGGCGCGCTGATGGGGCAGGTCGACCGGCCGGCGCTGTGGGGCATCGTCCTGGCGATCTGGGCGCTGCAGCTGACCTGGTCGCCGCTGTGGCTCAAGCGGTTCGAAATGGGGCCTTTCGAGTGGATCTGGCGCTGCCTGACCATGGGCCGCCTGCTGCCGATCCGGAAAAGCGCGGCGGGCGGGGCGACGGCCTGAGCTCCACGCCCGCGACCCACCGTCGCGCCCCGCTTATCCAGGCGTCCGGGTGACAACCCCTAACGCCCTGTTAACCATATTTCGCCCATCTTCGGGCCTCGAAACAACGCGGCCAGTACGGCCGATTCCCACGAGGCTTCGCATGACGGGCGCAGAGGTTCTTGATGTCGGCCGGGACGCGATCTGGCTGACGCTTCAGCTGTGCGCCCCGTGCCTGATCGTCGGCCTGGTGATCGGCGTCGCTATCGGCCTGTTCCAGGCCCTGACCCAGATCCAGGAACAGACCCTGGTCTACGCCCCCAAGATCGTCGCCATCTTCGTGTCGCTGCTGATCTTCCTGCCGATGATGGGCGCGCTGATGAGCGGCTTCATGCGCCAGATCGCCGCCCGCATCGCCGGCATGTAGCGCAAGGGCAGGGGCCTTCAGGTGAACTCCTTCGCCACGGCGTTCCAGGTCTATGTCGCCGGCCTCGTCTTCGCGCGGGTCGGGGCCATGGTCATGACCATGCCGGGCATCGGCGAGCAGTCGGTGCCGCCGCGCGTTCGCCTGGCCTTCGCCCTCTTGATGGCCCTGCTGCTGGGGCCGCTGGTGCAGAACACCGCGCCGCCGATTCCGACCACCCTGGGCGGCCTGGTCGGCGGGGTGATCCACGAGATCCTGATCGGCCTGATGATCGGCTCGGTGCTGCGCCTGTTCATGAGCTCGCTGACCACGGCCGGTGAAATCATCTCGATGCAGACCACCCTGTCCTTCGCCCAGAGCGTGAACCCCTCGATGCAGGGCTCGAGCACGGCGGTGGCCACCTTCCTGTCGATGATGGGCCTGACCCTGGTGATGGCCACGGGGATGCATCACCTGTTCATCGGCGCGATCGTCAAGTCGTACACGATCTTCCCGTTCACCCGCGCCGTGCCGATCAACGACGCCGTCACCCTGGCGGTGCGGACGGTGGCGCAGTCGTTCTCGCTGGGCATCCAGCTGGCCGCGCCGGTGATCGTGTTCTCGCTGGTCTTCAACCTCGCCACGGGGCTGGTCGGCCGGGTCATGCCCGCCTTCCAGATCTTCTTCGTGACCTCGCCGCTCAGCGTGATCCTGGGCCTGTCCTTGCTGGCGCTGTCGCTGGGCGGCATCGCCATGGTCTGGACCGATCGCTACCGCGAACTCCTGGCCGTGTTCAACTAGGGGCGCGGCATGGCGGAAGATTCAGATCCCGAGTCGAAAACAGAAGAGCCGTCAGCCAAGAAGCTGTCGGACGCTCGGGCCAAGGGCGATGTCGTCAAGTCGGCGGACATCCCGCAGCTGGCCTCGCTGACCGGCGCGGTCTCGGTGATCCTGCTGGCCGGCGGCTGGCTGACGCGCGACCTGGTGAGCGCGCTCTATCCGTTCATCGCCCACGCCGGCACGATCGAGATCTCCAGCGGCGGCGCCGTGCTGATCATGAAGCAGGCGGTGATGGCCGCCCTGCCGCCGCTGCTGCTGGTGATGATCGTCACCGCCACCCTGGGCGTGATCGCCAACGTTTCGCAGACCGGCTTCATGCTGACGCCGGACAAGCTGAAGCCCGATTTCAGCAAGCTGAACGTGCTGAAGGGTCTCACCCGCATCTTCGGCATGGACGGGCTGGTGCAGTTCGCCAAGTCGGTCCTGAAGATCGGCGTCACGGCCTTCATCGCCTGGATGGTGCTGAAGCCCAATGTCGGCGAGGTGCGCAACCTGGTCGGCATGGACGTGTCGCTGCTGATCCCCGAGGCGCTCAAGCTGTCCAAGAAGCTGCTGATCATGGTGATCATCTTCCTGGTCGCCACCGCCGCCTTCGACTACTTTTGGCAGCGGATCCGGTTCATGAACCGCATGCGCATGACCCTCCAGGAGGTCAAGGACGAGTACAAGCAGTCGGACGGCGACCCGCACATCAAGGGCAAGCGCCGCCAGATCCAGATGCAGCGCTCGCGCCAGCGGATGATGCAGGCCGTGCCCAAGGCGACCGTCGTCGTCATGAACCCCACCCACTACGCCGTCGCGCTGAAGTACGAGGCCGGCGAGACCCCCGCGCCGATGTGCGTGGCCAAGGGCGTCGACGAACTGGCCTTGAAGATCCGCGCCCTGGCCGAGGAGCACGGCGTGCCGGTGCTGGAGGATCCGCCCCTGGCCCGCGCCCTCTACGCCAGCGTCGAGGTCGACCAGGAGATCCCTGTCGAGCACTTCGAGGCTGTCGCCAAGGTCATCAGCTTCATCATGAACGGAAAGAAGCCCCAATCGCGGCCCGAGGGGCGCGGCGGGCAGCGCGCGCGTCCTCTATAAGACTCAATTTCCGGAAAACTGACCTAGCTGTCGGGAAAGGCTATTCTTTTCCGATTACAGGTGAGTCGCGGCTTCGCCGTAACAAAGGTAACAATCCCGCCCATGGCCGATTTCCAGCTCCAGGACAAAGCTACGACCGGCGCGCCCCGCCGGCGCTTCGATCCGTGGCTGGCGGGCGCGGCGGTATTCTTCGTGGCCGCGGCGGCGTTCGCCGTGGCGCCGGCGCTGAAGGCCGGGCCGGTGACCCTGGCCGGCCTGCTGCTGCTGCTCGGCGTGGCCGGCGTGGCGATCCTGGGCCTTGTGGCCATCCGGGGTTCGGCGGTGACGGGCGCCGACGTCGACCAGGCCGAGGGCTTCATCGACGCCCTCAGCGAGCCGGCGGCCCTGGCCGCGCCGGACGGCCGCCTGCTGGCCGCCAACCTGTCCTGGCGCGAGGTGATGGGCGACCAGCGCCGCCTGCCCAAGGGCGTGGCCGGCTCCAGCCTGTTCGCCGCCCTGGTCCAGGCCCGCAAGGGCGAGATGGCTCAGGGCGTGCTGCGGGCCAGTGGCGTCGACCATACGGCCAATGTCTCGCGCCTGGCGGGCGGTCGCCTGCTGATCCGTCTGACGCCGATCGTCGAGCTTGAACGCGTGGTCGAGACGCTGGCGGCCGCGCCGGTCGCCGAGCGCGTCGCCCCGCCGCCGACCACCCTGGACGCCTTCGCCGGCGCCTCGCCGTTCGGTGCGGCTCTGCTTGAGGGGCTGGATCCCTTCAAGTCGAGGGTGCTGGAGGTCAATCCGGCCCTGACGACCATGACCGGCGGAAAGGCCGGCATGGTGTTCGGAGACCTGATCGATCCGGCCTCGCGCGCCGAGGCCGAGACCCGCCTGAACGAGGGCAAGGCCGGCCCGTTCGAGGTGCGTCTGGCCCGCGATCAGACCCGCATCGCCCATCTCTATCTCTACCGCGCCGAGGGCCGTGTCGTGGCCTACATGATCGACGTGTCCGAGCAGAAGCAGATGGAGCTTCAGCTGGCCCAGTCGCAGAAGATGCAGGCCATCGGCCAGCTGGCCGGCGGCGTCGCCCACGACTTCAACAACCTGCTGACCGCCATCCAGTTGCGCCTGGACGAACTGCTGCACCGTCACCCGGTCGGCGACCCGTCGTACGAGGGCCTGAACGAGATCCGCCAGACGGGGGTGCGCGCCGCCGACCTGGTCCGCAAGCTGCTGGCCTTCTCGCGCAAGCAGACCGTCCAGCGCGAAGTGCTGGACCTGGGCGAGCTGATCTCGGAGTTCGAGGTCCTGCTGCGTCGCCTGCTGCGCGAGGACGTCAAGCTGATCACCGACTACGGCCGCGACCTGCCGAAGGTGCGAGCCGACAAAAGCCAGCTCGAGACGGCGGTCATGAACCTGGCCGTCAACGCCCGCGACGCCGTTCGCGCGGCCAAGGGCGGCGGCATCGTGCGCATCCGCACGGCGCGCCTGACCCGTGACGAGGCCATCGGTCTGGGCTTCCCGGCCGCCGAGAGCGACGTCGCCTTCATCGAGGTGTCGGACGACGGTCCGGGTATCCCGCCCGACGTGATGGGCAAGATCTTCGACCCGTTCTTCACCACCAAGCCGGTGGGCGAGGGCACGGGCCTGGGCCTGGCCACGGTCTATGGCATCGTCAAGCAGAGCGATGGCTGGATTCACGTCCACAGTCGTCCAGGCGAGGGCGCGGCCTTCCGCATCTTCCTGCCGATCTACGACGCTCCGGCCGGCGCGGCCGCCGTCCAAGTCGCCGCCGAGCCGGTGAAGCCGCGCGCCGCCCGCGACCTGTCGGGCGCCGGCCGCATCCTGTTCGTCGAGGACGAGGACGCCGTCCGCAGCGTGGCCGCCCGCCTGCTGCGCGCGCGCGGCTACGAGGTGCTGGAAGCCGCCGACGGCGAGGAGGCCCTGCTGATCGCCGAGGAGCACGCCGGCACGATCGACCTGCTGATCTCCGACGTGATCATGCCCGGCATCGACGGCCCGACCTTGCTGAAGAAGGCCCGCGGCTATCTGGGCAATGCGCCGGTGATGTTCATCTCCGGCTATGCCGAGGCCGAGTTCAGCGATCTGCTGGAAGGCGAGACTGGCGTGACCTTCCTGCCCAAGCCGATCGACATCAAGACCCTGGCCGAGCGGGTCAAGCAGCAACTGCAGGCCGCGTGAGGCTCGTTGGCCGCTCCCCTATCGTGAAGCGACCGAGGTCTTGGCCGGCAGGAAACGCGGGTTTCGCACCAGGGCCGCGCTGACCAGGGCGACCAGCAGGCCGACGGGGAAGATCTCGGCCATGGTCATTGGTATGCGGAACAGCGGGTTGGCGTAGCTCGCCTTCATCTGCTCCATCTGGGCGACGGCCTTCGCATAGTCCGCGCCGCTGATGCCGGCGGCCTTCTTTTGGGCCAGCATGCTGGCCGTGTACTCGTCCATGAAGCGGTAGTGGGTGATCGCCAGATAGACCTCCCAGACGGCGGCGTAGGCGATGGTCGCCACGACCGCGACGCCGAGGCCGATCAGGAAGGCCGGCCAGAACCTGATGACCCCGCCCAACGCCTTGTCGCGGTGCGACTTCACGGCCAGCAGGATCGCCGACAGGCCGATCAGCATGATCAGGTAACCTAGCCAGACGCTGCCGTGCGAATGGCCGCCGGGGTTGAAGACGATCGTCGCCAGGATCCCCAGCAGGATGATGACGCCCGAGATCAGGCCGTAGGTCAGGATGGTGCGTGCCATGGGATTTCCTCCTCCGCGCCGCCCCGCGACGCGTCCCGAGGCTGCCGTCGCCGTGTCCGCGACGGTATCGCCCGAAAGGGTGAGATCGACAGTTTCGTCCTAACGGGCGGCGGTCAAGCTAGGGGATCAGCGCCAGATCCCGGGCCTTGCCGATCGCCTGGGTGCGACGGCTGACCTCCAGCTTGGCGTAGAGGTTGGCGACGTGAGTCTTGACCGTGTTGGGCGAGAGGCCGAGGTCGCGGGCGATCTCCTTGTTGGAGCGGCCGGCCGCCAGGCGCTCCAGAACCTTCACCTCCTGGCCCGTCAGGCCCAGGGCGGCGAGGGCCGCGTGGTTACGCTGGAAGCTCTCGGGTCGCGCCCGCGCCGCCAGCTTCCAGCCGACCCAGACGCCGCCGGCCGCGAAAGCCGCGCCGATCAGGCCGACATAGATTTGCCAGGAGAAGGCGCGGGCCACGAACCGGTACTCCAGCCACTGCAGCGCGAACGCGCCCAGCGCCAGGACCAGCGCCCACAGGAGGATCGTGCGGATCATCTCCCCCCGCATGATCCGGTTCAGCCTAGACGCGCCTTGGCCTCGGGCGGGGCGACCTGGTCGAACAGGATCTTCAGATGCTGGTCCTTGGCGTGGTCGTTGTGCAGCTCCCACGCCAGCGAGACCGGCAGGCGCAGGCGGCCGCCGTCGGGCAGACGGGCGATCAGCACGCGCCAGGAGAAGCCCTCGCCAGGATCGCCCAGTGGGTCCTGGAACTCGACCAGGGCCGGATCGCGCAGGCGGAAGCGCCGTTCGGGATGAGCCTCGAACCAGGCGCGGTCGGCCTCCGCGGTCGGATCCTTGATGACTTTGGCGGTGACTTTGCGAACCATGGACGCGTCCTAGCACCGGATGCGGAAACTTCCCATCGTGCGTCCATGAGGACCGTGGTCGAACAGCTGGGCCTGGAGCCCGTCTAGGAGAGGACGGCGTTGGCCGCCGGACTTTGGGAGAAGTCCAGCGGCCCTCGCGCTAGAAGCCGAAGCGCGCCCCGATCCGCAGGCCGCCGCCCTGTCGACCGCCGCCGTAGTCGCCGCCAGCCTCCGCGAAGGTGATCATGCCGCCAGCGGACCGGTAGCTGACGCCGACGGTGACTTGGCCAAAGGTGCGGCCGCCGTCCTTCGACAGGTGCTCGCTCTCACCGCCGCTGACCAGGGTGAGGCCGTTCTTGACCGTGAAGTCGTGGACCACGAACGCCGCGCCATAGGTGGTCAGGGCGCCGCCCAGCAAGTCGTTCCGCGCCGCGCCGCGCAGGCCGGCCCTGGCGGTGAAGCCAGTGGCGTGATCGAAGTCCAGGCGCTGGCCCAGGGTCTCCATGTCGTCGAGGCGCGTGCTGACATAGTTGACGCCCAGCAGCGTCTCATAGGCCAGATCGCCGTCGCCGAACCGATGGCCGGTCTCGACCTGGGCGCCGTAGGCGGTCCCGTCGAACTTGGCGTCGATGCCGTCGACATCGTTGCGCGCCTTGATCGACTGGCGGTCGGCCTTGGCCAGGGCGTTGAGGAAGAAGCCGCCCTGGGTCAGGGCGACATAGCCGCCGAAATTGACAACCCTAAGCTTGACCTCCTGGCCCGCGACGCCGCTGAACCGCATCTTCGCGTCGGCGTAGCCACCGGTCAGGCCCAAGGCGATGCGTCCGTCGTCCAGGCCGGCGTTGAGCAGGTCCAGACCCATCTGGCCGCCATAGGTGGTCTGCTCGTAGTCGACGGCGACCTCGCGCTGGGCCGACGCGGCGACATCGTCATCGCGGTCCTGCCGTCCGCCATAGGACTGCCCCCACAGGCCCGCGCCGTTGGCGGCGGAGCCGGCGTCGCGCAGGCTGGCCACATGCGCGCTCCAGGCGTCAGCCGATTGGCGCCAGACGGACCCGGCGCCCTCGGAGATCTTCAGCGCTTCATAGGTCCTTTGACCCGCCACGCCCTTCAGGCGGTAGGTGGCGGTCTTCGCGTCGAAGAGCAGGCCGTAGCGGATCAGACCGATCTCGTAGTTCTCGATGCGGAAGGCGTCCGCCTTCGAGTCCGCGCCGGCCTGGATCAGGATGGGGCCCTTGTCGCCGGTGAGGACGGCGGTCTTCGCCGAAACGCCGCCCAGGAGAATCTGCGTGCTGCCGTTGGCGACGTCGCCGACGACAAGCATGTCGGCGCCGTTCGGCCCGACATCGAGGCCCAGGCGCGCCTTGCTGGTGGCCCCGTTATAGTCGCCTGAAAGCGTCAGGACGTCGCCGACATGGCCGTTGCGCAGGTCGATCAGGCCCTGGTTCTTGAGGGCGTCGAGCGACAGCAGGGACACTTTCACGGGGGCCGTCGCGCCGGCGCCGACCGTGATGACGTCGTTGTTCACCAGCGCGTCGGAGCCGGCGAGGAAATCGACGTCCGCGGTAAGGTCGACGGGACCGTTGTTGGTGACCTCGTCGTCACCGTCCGTGAGCGGCTTGTCGCCGAAGATCGGGCTGGCCTTGGACGGATCGTCGGCATGGGCGGCGACGGGCGACAGCAGCAGCATGGGGGCGAGGATGGCCGAGAGCGCGGTCGACACGCGGAATCGGCCCGTGGCCGGCGTGAGCGCGCCAGCCCGGTGAGCAGAACTCAACACTTACTTGGACTCCGTAAGCGATCGCGCCCCCGCGACGCCGCGGAACCTATGGGGCGCGACGGCCCGGATCAAGCTGAAGTTTCGTAAAAACTGTACAAGCGTTACCGACGCCGCTCCAGCATCATGATCGGCGAGCCCCTGAACGTCGTATGGGTCTTGACGGTGAAGCCGACCTTGGCGGCAAGGGCCAGGGAGGCGGCGTTTTCGGGGCCGATGATGCAAGGCACGACCGGCGGGGCAAGGGTCTCGTCGATCCAGGCCAGGCCCGCGCGGACCGCCTCCGCACCGAAGCCCTGACCGTGCGACCAGGCCGACAGCACCCAGCCCATCTCCGGCAGGCCGTACAGGCTGGGCTGGATATCGCGGCGCAGGTCGGCGAAGCCGACCTCGCCGACATAGCGACCGGTCGAGGTCTCTCGCACCGCCCAGTAGCCGAAACCCAGCACCTCCCACAGGCCCCGGGCCCGCATCAGCCGGGTCCAGGTCTCCTCGTCGGTGAACGGTCGGGCGCCGACGTGGCGGACCACCACCGGATCGGCCCACATGTCGCGGCTGTCCTCGAAGTCGCTGAGTGTCGGAGGCGCCAGGGTCAGGCGGGCGGTGGTCAGGGTCGGGGCGGGCATCGCGGCTCTGAGTTTGCGTCGAACAATGAGCAAGCTACACCGGCGCGCAGAGTAGGGAAGACCATGACCACGCCGGAAGACGCCATCGCCGCCCGCCGCAAGCTGACCAACAAGCTGATCGCCGCCAAGGACGCCGCGCGCCTGCGGCCGTTCTTCGATCCGCGCGTCACCCTGATCGCCGGCGACGGCTCGCTGCTGCTGGGGGCCGAGGACGTGCTGGCCGCCTTCGCCAGCCAGTTCGCCGAGAAGGGCTTCGGGGCCTACGTCCGCACGACAGAAGAGATCAGCCTGAACGCCGAAGGGACCCGCGCCGCCGAGCGCGGCCGCTGGGTCGGCCAATGGAAGGACGCCCCCGAGCAGTCGGGAACCTACCTGGCCACCTGGAAGAAGGTCACCGGCCAGTGGGTGATCGAGAACGAACTGTTCGTGACGCTGGCGTGAGCTTGATGATTGCAATCGCCCGCATGAAGCGGAATTAATTTCGCCAAAGCCGGGCGGGGGCTTACGCCTTCGCCCTCAATTGGGGCCCTGGGGAGGAAAAGCCTTGCTCAACCGTCGTCACATGATGTTCGCCACCGCCGCGGCCGGCTTCGCCGCCACCGGCGGCCTTCCGTCCCTGGCCTTCGCCCGCGAAGGCGAGGTCGCCAAGCTTAACGTCCTGTTCGACGAGATCATGGCCAAGCAGCTGCGCCAGTCGCCCGAGACGGCGACCGGCCTGGGCCTGGACAGCGGTGACCTGGCCTGGACCAAGGGCTTGCTCAGCGACCGCTCGTTCGCCGCCATCAAGGCCGGCGCGGCCCAGACGTCCGAGCAACTGGCCGCCCTGCGCGGCATCGACCGCCGCGCTCTGAAGGGCATGGACGCCGCCAACTACGACACCGTCGAGTTCGTGCTGGCGGTGCAGGACGAGGGCAACAGGAAGTTCACCTGCGGCGGCGGCGGTTCGGGCGCGCCCTACGTGCTTAGCCAGCTGACCGGCAGCTACCAGCAGATGCCGGACTTCCTGGACACCCAGCACAGCATCGAGACCAAGGCCGACGCCGACGCCTATCTGTCGCGCATGGAGGGCTTCGCCCGCCTGATGGACCAGGAAAGCGCGATCGCGAAGCAGGACTTCGCCGACGGCGTGATCCCGCCGGACTTCATCATCGACAAGACCCTGGTCCAGATGAAGGCCTTCGCCGACACCCCGACGGCCGACGCGCCGCTGGTCAAGTCGATCGCGCGCCGGACGAAAGAAAAGAACATTGGGGGCGACTGGGCCGCCGAGGCCTCGCGGATCTACGAAGGCTCGGTCCTGCCGGCCCTGAAACGTCAGATCGCCCTGCTGGAGAGCGTCCGTGGCAAGGCCACCCACGACGCCGGCGTGTGGCGCCTGAAGGACGGCGGCGACTACTACGCCGTGTCGCTGAAGAACTACACGACCTCGGACCTGAAGCCGGACGAGATCCACCAGCTGGGCCTGGACCTGGTGAAGTCGATCAACGCCGAGGCCGACAAGCTCTTCAAGAGCATCGGCATGACCAAGGGCACGGTCGGCGAGCGCCTGGCCAAGCTGGGCGAGGACATCTATCCGAACACCGACGCGGCCAAGGAACAGCTGATCAAGGACCTGAACGAAAAGGCCGCCTGGATCCAGAAGCAGCTGCCGGCCTATTTCGGCGCCCTGCCCAAGGCGCCGCTGGAGATCCGCCGTGTGCCCAAGGCCATCGAGGCCGGCGCCCCGGGCGGCTACTACAACTCGCCCTCGCTCGACGGCAAGCGTCCGGGCATCTACTGGATCAACCTGCGCGACACCAAGGAGCAGGCCAAGTACACCCTGACCACCCTGACGGTGCACGAGGGCGTCCCGGGCCACCACCTGCAGCTGTCGATCTCGAACGAGGCCAAGGGCCTGCCCATGATCCGCAAGATCATCGGCTTCTCGGGCTACACCGAGGGCTGGGCGCTCTATTCCGAGCAGTTGGCCGTCGAGATGGGCATCTACAAGACCGATCCGCGCAGTCACATCGGCATGCTGCACGACGCCCTGTTCCGCGCTGTCCGCCTCGTGGTCGACACCGGCATGCACTACAAGAAGTGGAGCCGCGAGCAGGCCGTGAAGTACATGGCCGAGACCATGGGCGACGAGGAGAGCGGCGCGATCACCGAGATCGAACGCTACGTCGTGTGGCCGGGTCAGGCCTGCAGCTACATGATCGGCAAGATCGTCTGGCTGCGCGCCCGGGCCAAGGCCCAGAAGGCGCTCGGCAAGAAGTTCGACATCCGCGAGTTCCACGACGCGGGTCTGCTCTCGGGCATGACCCCGCTGACCACGCTGGAACGCGTGATCGACGACTACATCGTCAGCAAGGGCGGCAAGGTCTGAGCTAGCTGGAAATCTCCTCCCCCAGGCGGGGGAGGAGGGTTATGGTCTACCCCCAGCTCTCCGACGCTCCTGTCCGGCGGGCCACCGCGGCGACCGCGGGGGTGGGGCGCAAGGGCGGGCTCGGCTTGTCGGCTGGCTTGCCATAGAGCCAGCCCTGGGCGAAGTCGACGCCGGCCGCGCGGACGATATCGGCCACCTCCACCGTCTCGACCATCTCGGCCACGGTGCGGATCTTCAGATCCTGGCACAGCTCGACCAGACGACGCACCAGGGCGCCATCGCGCCCATTGTCGGCCAACTCGCGGACATAGCGGCCGTCGATCTTGACGATGTCGAGCGACAGCTGCTGCAGATAGGCGAACGACGACGAGCCCGCGCCGAAGTCGTCCAGGCAGACCATCGAGCCCAGGCTGCGCAGGCCTTGGATATGACGGTTGGCGCGCGGCAGGTCGTCGATCGCGGCCGTCTCCGTGACCTCGAAGATCAGCCGGCCCTTGGCTTCGTCGTGCTTGGACAGCAGGCGGCCGACGTGGTCGACGAAGGTCTCGTTGACGATCGTTCGTCCCGAGACGTTCACCGCCAGCTTCAGCTTCCGGTCCTGGTCGTTGGACAGCTTCTTCACCGCCTGTTCGACGATGGCATGGTCCAGCTCCTCGATCAGGTCGAATTCCTCGGCCATGCGGATCAGGGCGAACGGGCTGCCGCCGTCCTCGAAGCGCACCAGCACCTCGTGATGGTGCGCTTGACCGGTCATCAGCGACACGACCGGCTGGTAGGCGAGGTTGAAGCGGCGCTGGCTGACAGCCACGCCCAGGGCGCCGGCGCGGGCCAGGGTGCGCTTCACGGACCGGTTCATCGCCTCTGACAGCGTCATCGGCGGCATGTCCTTCAGGCCCTCGCGCAGGAAGTCGTCGAGGGCGTAGCGAAGCGCGCGAAGCGCGCGGGCCGAGCTGCCGCCGGCCTCCAGGGGCACGATGTGGGCGCGGGCCTCGGTGCTGACCATGCGGGTCAGGCGCTTGATCATGTTGTCCGGACGGTCGTCGCGGGTGCGCAGCAGGGCGAAACGATCGGGCGACAGCTGGGTGGCGGCCGAACCGCCGTGTGACTCGGCGCGCACGGCGCTGGCCACGCGCATGTCGAGGGCAACCGCCTCGCCGGGCGGCAGGCCGTCACGCATCGTCTCCAGACCGGCGAACTCGACCATGGCCAGTTCCAGCTCCAGGCCGGTGACCCGGGCGGCCTCGAACAGACCCTTGGCGATGTCGTCGAACGACTCGCGGGGATGCAGCGTACCGGCCGTCAGCGGCGGACCGGCCGACTGGGCTGCGGTGACGGCCAGCGAGACCCGGCCGTCGTTCTCGGGCAGGGCGCGCAGGATCACGCGGACGTGGCGGTTTCCGGGACCACCGAGGCGCAGCACCACCGGACCACGGCGCACGCCGTCGTCGGCGCAGTTCAGCATGGCGTCCATCAACGGCTGGTCATCGGGGTGGAACAGGTGCGGCCACACCTTGCCGGTCAGCCCCGCCTCGCTTTGGCCCATGACTTTCTGCGCGGCGCCCAGCACCAGGCGCACGCGGCCGTTTTGCAGTTCGACGAGGAGATCGGCGCTGGCGAACGCCAGGCCCAGAAGGCGACGCGGATCGATAGACAAGTCGGTAGTCCCCCCAGAAAACCGGGCCCCTAAGAAGCGGCGAAGCTGGCATGACGGGACTTAAAGAGCCGTTTCGGGCAGGGACGGGCGACCTCATATCCGGTTATCGCCGGTGCGACACTATGACCTACGACAGAAACGGTCGTTTCTATGGAGGGGAACATCTTGCGAACATGGAACAAAGAGCGTACGACTTGATCATGTTCCACAGGTCGTTGGGACGCGGCGCGGGAAGCGCCGATCGGGCGACCGGAATCATGGGATAGAGGGCGGACAACAATGGCTAGTCAGGCGGCTTTGAAACTCGTGGGCAAAGAAGAAGGCGACAAGCAACGCGCGCTAGAGGCGGCTCTCGCCCAGATCGACCGCGCGTTCGGCAAGGGCTCGGTGATGAAGCTGGGCGAAAAGGGCAAGGTCGAGATGGAGTCGGTGTCGACTGGCTCGCTGGGTCTCGACATCGCGCTTGGCATCGGCGGCCTGCCCAAGGGGCGGATCATCGAGATCTATGGCCCTGAAAGCTCGGGTAAGACGACCCTGGCCCTGCACGTGGTGGCCGAGGTCCAGAAGGCCGGCGGCACCGCCGCCTTCGTCGACGCCGAGCACGCCCTGGATCCGGGCTATGCGTTCAAGCTGGGCGTCAATCTGGACAATCTGCTGGTCTCGCAGCCTGACAACGGCGAACAGGCCCTGGAGATCACCGACACCCTGGTGCGTTCGGGCGCCGTCGACATCGTCGTGATCGACTCGGTCGCGGCCCTGACGCCGAAGGCTGAAATCGAAGGCGAGATGGGCGACAGCCTGCCGGGCCTGCAGGCCCGTCTGATGAGCCAGGCGCTGCGCAAGCTGACCGCTTCGATCAACAAGGCCAACACCATCGTCATCTTCATCAACCAGATCCGTCACAAGATCGGCGTGATGTACGGCAGCCCGGAAACGACCACGGGCGGCAACGCGCTGAAGTTCTACGCCTCGGTGCGCCTGGATATCCGCCGCACCGGATCGGTGAAGGTGCGTGACGAGATCATCGGCAACAACGTTCGTGTGAAGGTGGTCAAGAACAAGGTCGCCCCGCCGTTCCGCGAAGTCGAGTTCGACATCATGTACGGCGAGGGCATCTCCAAGCTGGGCGAAGTCATCGACCTGGGCGTCAAGGCCGGGATCATCGACAAAGCCGGCTCGTGGTTCTCGTACGGCAGCCAGCGCATCGGCCAGGGCCGCGACAATGTCCGCGAGTTCCTGAAGACCAATCCCGACGTCGCCGCCTCCATCGAGGCCGCGGTTCGCAAGTCGTCGCAGAAGATCGAGGAAGAGCTTCTGGTCGGCGGCCCGGAGGACGGCGAGGAGGAATAGTCTTCTCGCGAGGTTTCGCGGCCCTCGCCCGACCCCGGGCGTCCCCGCCTTCAACACGCCCGCGGCCGGACCGCCGCGAGGGCCGCGATCGCAGGCCGCCTGGACCCCATGCCAGGCGGCCTTTTTCGTTCGTCGGATGAAGATGCTCCCCCGCATCGCGGGGGAGCATCGGCGCGCCCAACCCGCCCTTTTCCGCTCCGTCCCGAGCCCCCATCTGCCGAGTCGGTTTCCCCTCCGCCAAAAACCGCGCTATGCAGCGCGCGACTCCCGGCCGCTCGCCGGACGCCCAGACTTGAGACGCTCATGCCCAGCCTGAACGAGATCCGCAGCACCTTCCTCGACTATTTCGGCAAGGCCGATCACGCCGTCGTCCCGTCCGCGCCGCTGGTGCCGCAGAACGATCCGACGCTGCTGTTCGTCAATGCCGGCATGGTGCCGTTCAAGAACGTGTTCACCGGCGCCGAGACCCCGGCCTATCCGCGCGCGGCAAGCTCGCAGAAGTGCGTCCGCGCCGGCGGCAAGCACAACGACCTGGACAATGTCGGCTATACCGCCCGCCACCACACCTTCTTCGAGATGCTGGGCAACTTCTCGTTCGGCGACTACTTCAAGGAACAGGCGATCCATCATGCCTGGACCCTGCTGACCCGCGAGTTCAAGCTGCCGAAGGAAAAGCTGCTGGTCACGGTCTACCACACCGACGACGAGGCGGCGGACCTGTGGAAGAAGATCGCCGGCCTGTCCGACGATCGCATCATCCGCATCCCGACCAGCGACAACTTCTGGTCGATGGGCGACACCGGCCCCTGCGGCCCGTGCTCGGAAATCTTCTTCGACCATGGCGAAGGCATCCCTGGCGGCCCTCCGGGCAGCCCCGATGAGGACGGCGATCGCTTCATCGAGATCTGGAACCTGGTGTTCATGCAGTTCGAGCAACTGGCCGGCGGCGAGCGCGTCGCGCTGCCCAAGCCCTCGATCGACACCGGCATGGGTCTGGAGCGCGTCGCGGCCGTCCTGCAGGGCGTGCACAACAACTACGATGTCGACCTGTTCAAGGCCCTGATCGCCGCCAGCGTCGAACTGACCGGCGTCAAGGCCGAAGGCGACCAGGCCCCGTCGCACCGGGTCATCGCCGACCACCTGCGCTCGTCCTCGTTCCTGCTGGCCGACGGCGTCACCCCGTCGAACGAAGGCCGCGGCTACGTCCTGCGCCGGATCATGCGCCGCGCCATGCGCCACGCCTATCTGCTGGGCGCGAACGAGCCGCTGATGCACCGCCTGGCCCCGACCCTGGTGGCCGAGATGGGCCAAGCCTATCCGGAGCTGCGCCGCGCCGAGGCCTCGATCGTCGAGACCCTGCGCCAGGAGGAAGAGCGCTTCCGCGTCACCCTGGGCCGCGGCATGGGCCTGCTGGACGAGGCGACCGCCAACCTGACCGCCGGCGGCGTGCTGGACGGCGAGACCGCCTTCAAGCTCTACGACACCTACGGTTTCCCGCTGGACCTGACCCAGGACGCCGTGCGCGCCAAGGGCCTGACCGTCGACACCGACGCGTTCGACGCGGCGATGCAGAAGCAGCGCGATATGGCGCGCGCCAACTGGGCCGGCTCGGGCCAGCAGGCCGGCGCGGCCGCCTGGTTCGCGATCAAGGAAAAGGCCGGCGCGACGGACTTCGTCGGCTACGAGACCACCGAGACCACGGGCGTCGTGAAGGCGATCGTCGTCGATGGGGTCGAGGTCGAAAGCGCCACGGGCGGGGCGACCGTCGAGGTGCTGCTGGATCGCACCAGCTTCTACGCCGAGAGCGGCGGTCAAGCCGGCGACACCGGCGTACTGGAAGCCAACGGTCGCGAGAACCGCGTGGTCGACACCCAGAAGCAGGCCGGTGAGCTCTATGTGCATCGCGTCGAACTGTCGGGCGATCTGAAGGTCGGCGACCAGGTCGTAGCCTCGGTCGACGCCGAGCGGCGCCACACCACCCGTTCCAATCACTCGGCCGCTCACCTGGTGCACGCCGCCCTGCACCACGTGCTGGGTCCGCACGTCGCCCAGAAGGGCCAGATGGTCGACGGCGAGCGCATGCGCTTCGACTTCAGCCACGGCGGCCCGCTGACGGCCGAGGAACTGGACAAGATCGAGGCCGAGGTCAACGCGGTCATCCGCCAGAACGTCCCGGCCGAGACCAAGGAAATGGCCCCGCAGGAGGCCATCGAGGCCGGCGCCGTGGCCCTGTTCGGCGAAAAGTACGGCGACAGCGTCCGCGTGCTTACGCTCGGCAAGTCGCTGAGCGATGAGGCCAAGGCCTATTCGGTCGAGCTGTGCGGCGGCACCCACGTGGCCCGCACGGGCGATATCGCCCTGTTCAAGATCGTCTCGGAGCAGGGCGTGGCCGCCGGCGTGCGTCGCATCGAGGCCCTGACGGGCGAGGCGGCCCGCCGTTTCCTGCTGGACCAGGCGGGCGTCGCCAAGTCGCTGGCCGAGCAGTTCAAGACCCCGGTCGCCGAGGTGACGCTGCGCGTCGACGCCCTGATCGCCGACCGCAAGCGTCTTGAGAAGGAACTGGCCGAAGCCAAGAAGCAGCTGGCCCTGGGCGGCGGCGGTGGCGCGGCGGCGGGCCCGGAAGACGTCAATGGCGTCGCCCTGATCGCCCGCGTCCTGGACGGCGTCGGCGGCAAGGAACTGCGCGGCGTCGCCGAGGAGTTCAAGAAGCAGCTGACCTCGGGGGTCGTGGCCCTGGTCGGCGCCTCGGACGGCAAGGCCGCCGTCACCGTGGCCGTCACCGCCGACCTGACCGGCAAGTTCAGCGCCGCCGACCTCGCCAAGGCCGCCGTGATCGCCATGGGCGGCCAGGGCGCCGGCGGCAAGGCCGACTTCGCTCAGGGCGGCGCGCCGGACGACAGCAAGGCCAACGAAGGCTTGGCCGCCGTCAAGGCGATCCTGGCCGGCTGATCGGCCTACGATCGCCTGTGATAGAAAAGACCCGCCGCGTCGCGCGGCGGGTCTTCGTCGTTCAGGCCGCCTTGAACATCGCCGACAGCTTGTTGCCGTCCGGATCGCGGGCATAGGCGATGTAGAAGCCTTCGCCATACTGCGGACGCGGACCGGGCGGACCGCCGCAGGTTCCTCCGTGGGCCAGGGCCGCGGCGTGCATGGCGTCGACCTGGGCCGTGCTCTCCGCCTCGAGCCCAATGGTCACGCCGTTGGCGGCCTGGACCGGCTGGCCGTTCTCGGGTTTGCAGATATAGACCGACGCCTCCACGCCGGGCGGCCCGTAGGCGATCCAGTCGCCCTGACGCCAAGCCTGCACAGCGCCGAGCGCGCCCAGCACCGCGTCATAGAAAGTCGCCGCCCGATCCAGGTCGCTTGCGCCGATGGTGATGTAGTTCAGCATGTCCATTCTCCCGCACCGTCGAGGGACGGCGATCGCGGGGATCGAACCTCATCGCCGCGCCAGGACGAGTCAGCAGGAGCAGCGTGGGGCGCGGGTCTTCCAGCCGTCAGCGCTTCAGCAGCAGCGCGACAACAGACAGGGTAATCGCCGAGAGCGCCGTGGTCAGGGCCACGATCCGCGCGGCGCCGCGCGGCCAGACGCCGTACGCGCGGGTCTGGATGAAGACGTTGACCGCCGTCGGCGCGGCCGCCAGCAGGGTCGCGCCGGCGCGGAAGAGGGGCGGGGCCGGGGTCAGGCCGACGGCCAGCCAGACCAGCAGCGGGAAGGCGGCCAGCTTGACGAGCGTGGCCAGGACCACCGGCGCGGTCGCTGGGGCGGCCTCGTCCTCCGCCTCGTTCAGGCCCAGGGCCGCGCCCAGCGCCACCAGGCCGACCGGACTGCCCGAGGCGGCGGCCATGCCGACAGCGCGGTCCAGCGGCTCGGGCAGGGCGATGTCCAGCAGGGCCAGGGCGACGCCGCCCAGGGCCGCGGCCACGACCGGATTGCGGAAGGCCTGGGCGGTCGAGCGCCAGACCGACCGTCCGGCCGCCCAGCCGAGCAGGCCCACGCCGGCGGTCGCCAGCACCGCGAAGTCGATGGCCACCACGCCCGCGGCCAGCCGCGCGGCTTCGGCCCCGAGGACCGCGGCGGTGACGGGCAGGGCCAGGAAGGCGCTGTTGCCGACGCCGGACGCCATGCCAGCCCCGGCGCGCTCGGCCCGGTTCCAGCCCAGCGTACGGCCCGCCGCCACGGTCGCGGCCATCAGCAGAAGGCCGATACAGGCATAGGCGACCAGGCCCAGGATCAGGTCATGGCTGGGCCGGCCCAGGCGCGACAGCGAGTGAATCAGCAGGGCGGGAAAGCCGACCCAATAGACATAGGCCGACAGACCTTGGGTCATCCGTCCGTCCAGCAGGCGCAGCCGGGCGAGGGCCACGCCGGCGCCGACCAGCAGGAAGAAAGGCCAGACCCGGGCCAGAACGTCGAGGACGAGAGGCGTCACGAGAGGCGGATCAACCTTGGCGCTCGTCGCCGGGCAGGCGGATGTGCACCAGCTTCCAGGTGAACAGCGCCCTGCGCTCGAAGGTGAAGATCGTGACCCTGCCGCTGCCGTCCGGTCGCTCGACCGCGATGCGCACGCGGTTGGGGTCCCAATAGGCGATGCCGGGATAGGGGCCCTTGATGGTGTCCTTGACCTGGTCGCCCAGCGAAGCATCGCGGGACATGGCGGGCGGGGCCTTGCCGGGGGCGTAGCCCCGGGTCAGGGCCGAGACGCCGGCCACGGTCAGGTAGCGGTCGACCTTGGGTTCGGGCGGGGCGAGCGGTTCGATGGCCTTCCTGAAGACGTTGAGCGGGTCGCGCCAGATCGACGGGGCTTCCGGCTGGGCGGCGGGGGCCTCGGCCACCAGCTGGCCGGTCAGGCTGCGGCGCACGGCGGGGAAGTCGACCAACTCGCCGATCGCCTGCACGTCCTCGTACTGGGCGGCGGCTTTCAAGGCGCGGAACGCGAACCACGGCGCGGTGGCGAAGGCGGCGGCGAAGACGAAGATCGCCAGCACGATCAGGTCCCAGATCCGCTTCTGCAGGGTCATGCCGCCTCCGAAAGGTTAACGCCGGATATCCCAGCTATCGCCGTTCCCCGCAAGACCGCTCGCGCGAGAGGCGCGGAGGGTGGGAGAGGGGCTGGCGAAGTGACCCGCGGAAACGAAAAACGCCCCGGAGGCGATCCTCCGGGGCGTTCTCGTTCAGGCCGGAGCCCGGAGTGTCTAGGCCATGGCCTTCTTCAGGTTCTCGTCGATCTTGTCGAGGAAGCCTTCGGTGGTCAGCCAGCCTTGCTTGTCGCCGACCAGCAGCGCCAGGTCCTTGGTCATGAAGCCGCTTTCGACGGTGTCGATGCAGACCTTTTCCAGGGTCAGGGCGAAATTGGCCAGGTCCTGGTTGTTGTCCAGCTTGGCGCGGTGGGCCAGGCCACGCGTCCAGGCGAAGATCGAGGCGATCGAGTTGGTCGAGGTGCTCTCGCCCTTCTGATGCTGGCGGTAGTGCCGGGTGACGGTGCCGTGTGCGGCTTCGGCTTCCACCGTCTTGCCGTCCGGCGTCATCAGCACCGAGGTCATCAGGCCCAGCGAGCCGAAGCCCTGGGCGACGATGTCCGACTGCACGTCGCCGTCGTAGTTCTTGCAGGCCCAGACGTAGCCGCCCGACCACTTCAGCGCCGAGGCGACCATGTCGTCGATCAGGCGGTGTTCGTAGTGGATGCCCTTGGCCTTGAAGGCCTCGGCGTATTCGGCGTCGAAGATCTCCTGGAAGATGTCCTTGAAGCGACCGTCATAGGCCTTGAGGATCGTGTTCTTCGTGGAGAGGTACACCGGATAGCCGCGGCCCAGGCCGTAGGCGAACGAGGCGTGGGCGAAGTCGCGGATCGACTCGTCCAGATTGTACATGCCCATGGCCACGCCGGCGCCGGGAGCCTTGTAGATCTCGTGCTCGATGACCGCGCCGTCCTCGCCGACGAATTTCATCGTCAGGGTGCCCTTGCCCGGGAACAGGAAGTCGGTGGCCTTGTACTGGTCGCCGAAGGCGTGGCGGCCGACGATGATCGGCTGGGTCCAGCCGGGCACCAGGCGCGGCACGTTCTGGCAGATGATCGGTTCGCGGAAGATCACGCCGCCCAGGATGTTGCGGATCGTGCCGTTCGGCGACTTCCACATCTTCTTCAGATTGAATTCCTTCACGCGGGCCTCGTCCGGCGTGATGGTGGCGCACTTGACGGCGACGCCATGCTTCTTGGTCGCGTTGGCCGCGTCGATGGTCACCTGGTCGTCGGTGGCGTCGCGGTTCTCGACCGACAGGTCGTAGTAGTCCAGCTCGAGGTCGAGATACGGGAAGATCAGCTTGTCCTTGATGAGCTTCCAGATGATGCGGGTCATTTCATCGCCGTCCATGTCGACGACGGGATTGGCGACTTTGATCTTGGCCATTGCGGGGATGTTCCTCTGGCGGTGGCGCGACTGTGGCGATCTGGCGCACAGGGCCAGGAAGCGGCGCGGTCCGGGAGGCTATAGACTGTTGCGTCGCGGGGGAAAAGCGGGTCGGTTGGACCTCGTGATCAAGTTCGGTTTTCCAGCGTAGGGTTTCGAGGGCGACGGCCCAGGGGCGCGGGCCAGGCCGTGTTTCTTGAAGCACGGCTCTTTCTTGAGGACGCGAGCCGGTCTGTCCCAGACGGGCTGGGGGAGCAATTTTTGAATACGAGTTCCGGAGCAGTCACGAGCGTGACGACGCCGCTGGCGCGGCGGCTTCTGACCATGGTGGCGATCCTGTCGATCGCGGTGACAGGCGTCGCGACGGCGGCGGCCTTCGTCTTCGTGCGCAAGAGCGCGGCCGACACCCAGACGCGGCACCTGGCCGAATATGTCGGCGAGCGGGTCAAGACCGAGGACCGGCTGTTCTCCGACCTGGTCAAGGTCCACGACGCGGCGAGCGAGGCGCTGACGCGGCGTCTGAACATGGGCGACGATCCCGAGATCTTCGCCCAGTTCCAACGGCTGTTCCCGGAAAAGGGCGACGGCACCCGGCGCTCGGTCGACGGTCTGTTCGACGGGGCGCGGATCGGTAACCGCTACGTCTACGGCATCGGCGGCTACCTCCCCAATGCCGTAACAATGAGCCTGCCCGAGCGGGAGTTGTTCGTCGCGGCCACGGACGTGGTGGCCGCGACCGGCGAGGCCCAGATCCGCCACTACGACAACTTCTACTTCTTCACGCCCAAGACGCGGATGGTGATGTTCGGTCCGCACCGGCAGGACAAGCTGCTCTACTACCGACGCGACGCACCGCCGACCCTTTCGATCGCCAGCGAGGAGATGACCCTCCTGACCCTGCCGGAGAACAATCCGGACCGGGTGATGAAGTGCACCAAGCTGCGGCGCCTGATCTCCGATCCCAGCGGCCGAGGGCTGAACGCGGCCTGCATGACGCCCTTCTACTACAAGGGCCAGTTCATGGGGGCGTTCGGCACCAGCCTGTCGCTGGACAGCTACCTGCTGCGCGCCGTGGCCGACGCTCTGCCGGGCGGGCGTAACCTGATCGTCGCCGACGATGGCGAACTGATCGGCGCCCAGGGATTGGCTCGAGACGGCGTGGTCGACGTTGGCCTGCTGCGCAAGTTCGAGGCCGACAACGACCTGAAGAACCTGGTGGACACGATCCGCGCCCAGAAGCGCGACGTGGGCGCCGTCCTCACACCAAGGGGCGACCGACTGGTGGCCTATGGCCGACTCGTCGAGCCGGGCTGGTGGTTCTTGATGACCTTCCCGCCGGGCGACATCGTTCTGTCGTCGCTGAAGACCGCCTCCTGGGTGCTGCTGTTCGGCTTCGTCGGCGTGGCCCTGCAGGTGCTGCTGCTCTACCGCCTGACCAATCAGATGGTGGCCGCGCCGCTGGAGGCCCTGGCCGAGACCCAGCGACGGGGCGATCCGACCGCCGCCGAGCCGATCGAGGCCCGCACCGACGAGATCGGCTCATTGGCTAGAGCGCTCCGCAGCCAGCGGGAGCGCAACGAGGAGCTGCGCCGCTCACTGGAGGACCGCGTGGCTGAGCGCACCGCCGAGCTTGAGCGCGCCAACCAGGCCAAGTCGGTGTTCCTGGCCAACATGTCTCACGAACTGCGCACGCCGCTGAACGGGGTGATCGCCATCGGCGACCGCCTCGGCGACGAGGACGATCCGATCGCCCGTCGCGAACTGGCGGCTTTGGTCTCGTCGTCGGGACGCCTGCTGGAGCAGGTGCTGGGCGACATTCTGGACGTCTCCAAGATCGAGGCCGGCGAGTTCCAGCTGACCGTCGGGCCGTTCGACCTGACCCAGCTTGTGCGCGGCATGGCCGAGCTGCACGCCGCCGCCGCCGAGGCCAAGCACCTGGTGTTCCGCTGGTCGGTCTCGTCCGAGGCGGAAGGGACCTATGAGGGCGACTCGGGGCGGATCAGCCAGATTCTCTCGAACCTCCTGGCCAACGCCGTGAAGTTCACCGTGCGGGGCGAGGTCTCGCTGGAGGTCGACCGGGCGGACGACAAGGTCCGCTTCGTCGTGCGCGATACCGGGCTCGGCTTCGACGAGGGCGTGCGCGATCGCCTCTTCAAGCGCTTCGTCCAGGCTGATCAGTCGATCACCCGCCAGTTCGGCGGCACGGGCCTGGGCCTTTCGATCTGTGCGGCCCTGGCCGAGATGATGGGCGGCGGCATCAGCGCCGACGCCTCGCCGGGCCACGGCGCGCGCTTCGAGGTGCTGCTGCCGCTGAAGCGCTGCGCGACCCTGGCCGAGACCGCCGTCGAGGAGGATCGCGAGATCTCGCTGGAGGGCATGCGGGTGCTGGTCGCAGAGGACCACCCCACCAACCGCAAGGTCGTCGAGATCGTTCTGGAGCCGTTCGGCGTCGACCTGACCATGGTTGGCGACGGCGAGGCGGCGCTGCGGGCGCTGGACGAGGCCAGCTTCGACGCGGTGCTGATGGACATGCAGATGCCGGTCATGGACGGACTGACGGCCACGCGGGCGATCCGGGCTCGCGAGGCCGCCTCGGGCGCGCCGCCGATCCTGGTGGTCATGCTGACGGCCAATGCCATGGAGGAGCACATCGCCGCCGCCGAGGCCGCTGGCGCCGACCTGCACCTGGCCAAGCCGTTGCATCCGGCGCAGTTGCTGGAAGCCCTGGCGCGGGCTCGAAAGGGTTAGAACTCCTTCAAGACCGCTCGGCCGACGTCCGTGATGATCGCCTCACGCTGGGCCGCGTCGGCGGTCGAGGCGGTCAGAAAGACGACGAAGGCGATCCGGCGGCCGTCCTTCAGTTCGACGAAGGCCACGGCGTGGTTGGTGGGCTGGACGCCGAGGTCCGACCGCGGGGCGCCGGCCGACTGGATGATGCTGGCGCCGTCGGGCAGGGCGTCGGCCAGGTAGCCAGGATCGCGGTCCAGCAAGCGCGCCGGATCGGGTTTGAACAGCAGCTCGCGATTGATGAAGGCTTCCAGCAGGCGGACCAGGCCGATCGGGGTGGCGGTGTCGCGCGGGTCGGTCGCGCGCGCCCGGGCCGCGCGGGCCCGGGCGTCGGCCGGCACGGCGTCGACCGCCTTGCGCCAGGCGGCCTCGCCTTTCCAGTCGGCGCGGAACGAGGCCAGGCCGCGGGCGTCGGTGGCGATCTGGCGGCGGTAGCGGTCGACGCTGACGTGCTCGATCCGCTTGACGTCCAGCCAGCCGTTGACGCCGCCCGGCCCGCCGACCCGCTTGATAAGCAGGTCCAGCGCCGTGTTGTCGCCTTCGCGCGCCAGGGTCTCCAGCTCGGCGACGCTCCAGGTCCGGCGGCCCGGCCAGGCGTCGGCGACGGCGCTGGGCGGCGGCGACAGGTCGACATCACGAACGGTCAGGATTTCATCCAGCGGCAGGCGCCCGGCCTCGGTCTCGGCCATCACCGCCGCCAGGATCGGGATGCGCGCGGCTCCGCCCAGCGGGAACGGCCGGTCGCCGTTGAACGCCCAGAGCTGGCGCGTGCCGAGATCCTCGACCGCCACGCCCAACACGGCGGGCGCGGCGCGGACGGCGATGGCCTCGATACGCTTCTGGAGGTCCTTCGGCTTCATGGCCGGCTCTTCCTGCCCCAGCATCGGCTTCTCGCCGCAAGAGGCCAGCAAGGGCAGGGCGAGGAGGGCGGTCAGGAGGGCGCGGCGGGACATGCGGGCTAAACGCGGCCGTGGCGGTTCGGCTGCGCTGCCTCTTGCATACGGTGCGCGGTCGGCGGCAAAGGGTGCGGATGACCGAAGACTTCAAGCCCGTCCCGCCCAAAGTCACGCCCCCTTGCGTGATCCTTAACGAGCCCCAGTTGGCCGAGAATATCGGCGCGGTGGCCCGGGTGATGGCCAATTTCGGGCTCTACGACCTGCGCCTGGTGCGGCCGCGTGACGGCTGGCCGCAGGAGCGAGCCTGGGCCAGCGCCTCCGGCGCCAACTGGCCGCTGGACGACGCCAGGGTGTTCGACACGCTGGAAGCGGCGATCGCCGATCTCAAGCTGGTCTACGCCACCACCGCCCGCCCGCGGGAGACGCGCCTGCCGGTCTACACCCCGCGCGAGAGCGCCGGCCACCTGGCCGAGGAGGTCGCCCTGGGCCGCGGCGTCGGCCTGCTGTTCGGCGGCGAGCGCGCGGGGCTTGAGACCCACGACATCGCTCTGTGCCAGGCCATCGTCTCGATCCCGATCGACGAGCGCTTCCGCTCGCTGAACCTGGCCCAGGCGGTGTCGATCAACGCCTACGAATGGAAGATGACCCAGGACGACCGCCCCTGGAAGAAGTTCGAGCAGAACGTCGAGGAGCCCGCCGATCAGGCGACCCTGATGGGCCTCTACGAGCACCTCGAGGGCGAGCTGGACAAGGCCGGCTTCTATCATCCGCCGGAGAAGAAGCCCTCGATGGTGCGCAACCTGCGCGTCCCCCTGGCCCGCGCCCGCCTGACCGACCAGGAGGTCCGCACCTTCCGGGGTGTGATCACCGCGCTCAGCAAGGGGCGCGGCCGCGTCCTGGCCAAGCTGGCCGCCAAGGCCGCCAAGAGCGAGGCTCCTTAAGGATCAAAGCTCGGCGCGAATTTGACTTTAATCATCCTTTCGCCGCTCCGGCGGGCGCACGCTCCAGCCGTGGCAAAGTAAGGAACGTCCATGACCCCCGATGCAACAACCCTGATCGTCGTCGCCGATGGACGTCGCGCCCGGCTGCTGGAGCAGACGCGGATCGACGGACCGCTGCATGATCGGCCCGAATGGCTGGCTGACGTGAAGGAACATCACGACCACGCCGCGCCCAGCCATATCACCCACTCGGGCGACGCGCACGATCGGGCCGAAAAGGCGTTCCTCGCCGATCTGGCCAAGCGCGTGGAAACCCTGGTGGCCAAGCATGACCTGAACCAAGTGGTCCTCGTGGCGCCGCCCAGGGCCCTAGGACATCTGCGCGAGGCCCTGTCGTCGGCCGTCGCCAAGAAGGTCGTCGGCTCGGACGCTCACGACCGCGTCGACGCCACGCTGATCACCCTGGAAAGTGTCGTTCACGCCGCGCGTTTCGCAAGCGCGGACTGAACCGACTGACGGCGCGCGACGCTTGCGTCCCGCGCCGTTCCCGCGTTCACTCCCTTCAAACAAATGTTGGGGAGGGCGGAATGAACCGTCGTGAACTGCTGGCTCTGGCCGGATTCGTGGGGCTAACGCCGAGCTTGGCGCGCGCCGCTATCCAGGAAAAAATGGATGGCGACGCCATCGCCGCGCGCAACGCCTATCTCTACGCCCTGCCTCTGATCGAGATGGCCACGACCCGCACGCGCCTCCTCAAGGCCCCCGGCGCGGCGATCAACAGGCTGAGCCATACCCGCACCCTGTCGGACCATGCGGCCCGCTGGGTCACGACGCCCAACAACGACACCCTCTATTCGTCCGCCTTCCTGGATCTTTCCAAGGGGGCGGTGACCCTGACCATCCCGCCGATGGGCAAGCGCTACTATTCGGTGGCGGTGATGGACATGTTCACCAACAACAATGTGGTGCTGGGGACGCGCACGATCGGCGGCGAGGGCGGGACCTTCACCCTGGTCGGACCGGGTCAGGCCTCGACGGGACCGAACCCCGTCCGCATCGCCACGCCGCATGCCTGGACGCTGATACGTATCCTGACCGACGGTGGCGAAGACCTGGCCGCCACCCACAAGGCCCAGGACGGCTTCGTGCTGAAGGGGCCGGCTGGCGGCCCGCTCGCCGCCTACGCCGCCCGCGACGCCAAGCCGGCGGACTATTTCGCCGCCGCGCGGACCCTGCTGGCCAGCGACCCGGCCCCGCCGACCGACCTGAAGATCCTGCGTGGCACGGGCGCCTTCCTCGGTGCGGGACCCTTCAGCGAGACCGCGGCCGCCGACGGCGTCGACGAGGCCAAGATGATCACCGTCTTCGCCAAGGGGCGGCAGGTGTTCACCGGCGGCTGGTCGTATCCGCGGCCCAATCTCGGCGACTACGGCCAGGACTATCTCTATCGCGCCATCGTCGCCCTGCAGGGCCTGGGCGCGCTGCCGGTGGCCGAGGCCATGTACCTGAAGGCGGCCGGCGACGACGGGGCGGGGACCTTCACGGGCGATGGCCCCTATCGCCTGAGCCTTCCGGCCCAGCTGCCGCTGGACGGCTTCTGGTCGCTGTCGATGTACGAGGCCACCGCCGACGGCCAGTTCTTCTTCACCGACAACCCGCTCAAGCGTTACGCGATCGGCGACCGCACGCAGGGCCTGAAGCGCAACGCCGACGGGACCCTCGACCTCTGGATCGGCCGCGCCGACCCCGGCGGCGACAAGACCGCCAATTGGCTGCCCGCGCCCAAGTCCGGCCCGTTCGCGATGTACCTACGGGCCTACCTGCCCAAGGCGGAACTGCTGGACGGCCGCTTCCGGTTGCCGGCGGTGGTCAAGGTCTAGCCGGCCTCGGCCAGGCTGCGCTCCAGGTGCTCGACCAGCAGGCGGGCCTTGGCGGGCAGCAGGCGCAGGTGCGGATAGACGGCCCAGACGCCCTCGTCGGCGGGGCGGTGGGCCTCCAGCAGCGGGACCAGACGGCCGTCGGCGATGGCGGCGTCGACATAGAAGTTCGGCAACTGGCAGATCCCCAGCCCCTGCAGCGCCGCGTCCAGCACCGCCTGGCCGCTGTTGCAGCGCCAGCGCCCTTGCGGCTTGAAGGCGATCTCGCGCTCGCCGTCGGGGCCATGCTCACGGAGCGGCCAGGTGTCGACCGCGCCCAGCACGCAGGCGTGGCGCGAGAGGTCGGCGATGGCGCGCGGGGCGCCGGCGCGCGCCAGGTAGCCGGGCGCGGCGCAGAGTCGGCGGGTGCGCGAGGCCAGGCGCTTGGCGATCAGTCGGCTGTCGGTCAGGCGGCCGAAGCGGATGGCCAGGTCGAAGCCCTCGCTGACGATGTCGCGCACCGCGTCGTCCAGCTCGATCAGGATCGACAGTCTGGGGTGGACCAGCATGAACGCGTTGACCGCCGGGGCCACGAACCGCTCGCCATAGGCCGTCGAACAGGTCATGCGCAGCAGGCCTTTCAGTTCGCCATCCTCCTCGCCGACGGCGGCCAGGGCCTCGTCGCGGTCGAGGATCAGCTGGCGGCAACGAGTCAGGAAGGCGCGGCCGGCGTCGGTCAGGCTGACGCGGCGGGTGGTGCGATAGAGCAGGCGGGTCTGCAGCCGCTCTTCCAGCCCCGCGACGGCGCGGCTGACGCCCGAGGTCGATAGGGAGAGGCGCAGGGCGGCCCTGGAGAAGCTCTCGGCCTCGGCCGTGGCCACGAATTCGTCGATCCCGTCCCAGCGGCTCATGGGCCAGAGATGCGATGATTATATTGTATAGGCAACAATGTTTTGCGCAGATCGGGATTATCGACGCGGCCCGCGCGGCGTACCAAGATCGCGCAAATCTCTAGGGAGTCTCTCCATGAAAACCCGCGCCGCCGTCGCCTTCGAGGCCAAGAAGCCGCTGGAGATCGTCGAGGTCGACCTGGAGGGGCCGAAGTTCGGCGAGGTGATGGTCGAGATCAAGGCGACCGGCGTCTGCCACACCGACGCCTACACGCTGGACGGTCTGGACAGCGAAGGCATCTTCCCGTCGATCCTGGGCCACGAGGGCGCGGGCGTGGTGGTCGAGGTCGGTCCGGGCGTCACGTCGGTGGCGGTCGGCGATCACGTGATCCCGCTCTACACGCCCGAATGCCGTCAGTGCAAAAGCTGCCTTTCCGGCAAGACCAACCTCTGCACGGCCATCCGCGCCACCCAGGGCAAGGGGCTGATGCCCGACGGCACCAGCCGCTTCTCGTACAAGGGCCAGGCCATCGCCCACTATATGGGTTGCTCGACCTTCTCGAACTACACGGTGCTGCCCGAGATCGCGGTGGCCAAGATTCGCCGCGACGCGCCGTTCAAGACGGCCTGCTACTGCGGCTGCGGCGTGACCACGGGCGTCGGCGCGGTGACCAACACCGCCAAGGTCGAGCCGGGCGCCAACGCCATCGTCTTCGGCCTGGGCGGCATCGGCCTGAACGTCATCCAGGGTCTGAAGCTGGTCGGCGCCAACATGATCGTCGGCGTCGATCTCAACCCGGACCGCGAGGCCTGGGGCCGCAAGTTCGGCATGACCCACTTCGTCAACCCGAAGACCGTCGACGGCGATCTGGTTCAGCATCTGGTGGCCCTGACCGACGGCGGCGCCGACTACACCTTCGACGCGACCGGCAACACCACGGTCATGCGTCAGGCGCTGGAGGCCTGCCATCGCGGCTGGGGCGAGAGCATCATCATCGGCGTGGCCGAGGCGGGCAAGGAGATCTCCACCCGCCCGTTCCAGCTGGTCACCGGCCGCGTCTGGCGCGGCACCGCCTTCGGTGGCGCGCGTGGCCGCACCGACACGCCCAAGATCGTCGACTGGTACATGGACGGCAAGATCCAGATCGACCCGATGATCACCCACGTCCTGCCGTTGGAAGACATCAACAAGGCGTTCGACCTGATGCACGCGGGTGAGAGCATCCGGACCGTGGTGACGTTCTAGGATGACCGTCGAAACCACCGCCACCCATCGCGTCCACGGCGGAACGCTGCGCTACTGCAAGCACGCCTCGACCAGCACCGGCACGCCGATGAAGTTCACGGTGTGGGTTCCGGACGGGAAGGGGCCGTTCCCCTATCTCGTCTGGCTGTCGGGTCTGACCTGTACCGAGGACAATTTCACGGTGAAGTCGGGCGTCTACGCCTATGCGGCCCAGCACGGCGTGGCGATCGTGGCGCCGGACACCTCGCCGCGCGGTGAGGGCGTGGCCGACGATCCAGCCTACGACCTGGGGCAGGGGGCGGGCTTCTATGTCGACGCCACCCAGGCGCCGTGGGCGCCGCATTTCATGATGCATTCGTACGTCACCGGCGATCTGCTGGCGGCCGTCGATGGGGCGTTCCCGCTGGACCCGGCGCGCCGGGGGATCTTCGGCCACTCGATGGGCGGCCATGGCGCCCTGACCATCGCCTTGAAGCACCCCGAGCTCTTCAGGTCGGTCAGCGCCTTCGCCCCGATCGTCTCGCCGTTGAACTGCCCGTGGGGCGACAAGGCCCTGACTGCTTATCTCGGCCCCGACCGCGCGGCCTGGCGCGCCCACGACGCCTGCGCGCTGATCGAGGACGGCAAGGGGGCCGCGTTCGACGACATCCTGATCGACCAGGGCCTGGCCGACAACTTCCTGGAAAGCCAGCTGAAGCCCGAGCTGATCGAAGCCGCCGCCGCCAAGGCCGGCCGCAAGGTCACGGTCCGGCGGCAGGAGGGCTACGACCATAGCTACTTCTTCATCACAACCTTCATTGGCGAGCACGTGGGATATCACGCTCAACGGCTGTGATCTTCAAAGCCAGTCATTGAAGTGGCGGGGCTATCTGTCATGCTGGCTCAATGGCTCTGGAACCGTCTATCTTTGAGGCTATCGAGGATGCCGAAGCAGCGGCCGACGCCGAAGGCATGGCGGATATCGTCGCCGGCCGTGTGGTCCCGCATGAGGAGGTCGCAGCCTGGCTCAATGCGTGGGGGACGCCCCATGAAGAAGCCGCTCGAGCCAGATTAGGCAGGGTATGGCCAGAAAGCTGAGTGGACGTTTCGAGGCGCGGCCAATCGCGGCGATTAACATCACGCCAATGATCGGCGTGTTGCTGGCGGTATTCGCCGTGTTGACGATTCCTGCGGCGATCACGATCGGAAGTAGCTTGTATCAGGCGCCGATGGACTGTTTCGGGCAATGCAGGGCCAGTGATCCGCTGTTCATCAGTCTCCGCTCGGACGGCTTGATATTCCTGGGTGAGCAGCAGGTCGACGAATCCGAGTTGATGCAACTTCTAGCGTCTCACGACCCCGCACGGGCGTCGCTCGGTGTGCGCGCTGACGCGGAAGTTCCCTACAGCCGGATGTTTCAGGTGATGCGGAAAATCAAGGCGGCGGGGTTCAAGCCCTATCTGATCAACGAGGACCTTCACTAGCCCCGCCCACATTGACTCCCCGCCACCCCTCCGGCATAAACCGCGCCTTCACGCCGCCGGCTCGCCGGACGGCGCGAAAAACGCATGACGGATTGACCCGAAGCCGCCGTTGAGATCGCACCTCGTTCGAGGGGCCGGCACGGATCGAATAAAAAGAGTGACTTATGTCCAAGCGCCATAGCGCCAAGTACAAGATCGACCGTCGCATGGGTGAAAACCTGTGGGGCCGTCCCAAGTCCCCGGTCAACCAACGCTCGTACGGCCCCGGCCAGCACGGCCAACGCCGCAAGCAGAAGGTTTCGGACTTCGGCCTGCAGCTGCGCGCCAAGCAAAAGCTGAAGGGCTACTACGGCAACCTGACCGAGAAGCAATTCTCGCGCACCTACGAGGAAGCTGCTCGCCGCAAGGGCAACACCTCGGAGAACCTGATCTCGCTGCTCGAATCGCGCCTGGACGCCATCGTCTATCGCGCCAAGTTCGTGCCGACCGTGTTCGCCGCCCGCCAGTTCGTGAACCACGGCCACGTGACCGTGAACGGCAAGCGCGTGAACATTCCGTCGTACCGCTGCAAGGCCGGTGACGTGATCGCGGTCCGCGAAAAGTCGCGCAACATGGCGCTCGTGCTCGAAGCCGTCGCCTCGAACGAGCGCGACTTCGCCGAGTACGTGTCGGTCGACGCCAAGGGCCTGTCGGCCACCTTCGTCCGCGCTCCGGAACTGTCGGAAGTTCCGTATCCGGTGAAGATGGAACCGAACCTGGTCGTCGAATTCTACGCTTCGTAAGCGTCGGATCCGAACAGATACGGAAAAGGCCCCGGAGCGATCCGGGGCCTTTTTTGTTGCACCCTCCGCGCATCGCGGGGGAGGGTCTTGTCCTTAAGGGCTTCGCGCCTCTTGAAACGGCTAGGGCGCTATCCCAGCTTTAGGAGGCGGGACCGGGCCCCTCTGGCGAGTGATGCAAGCACTCGTGATGTCGGACCGCATCGGGTGTTCTCGATGTCTGGGTCCGGCCGCCACCGCCCCCCTCCCCAAAGGCGCCGCCTGTCATCGAGGACACCCGATCCATTCCCTTGGACCGGAGGTTCCTTGATGCCCCTTCTGATGTGCCCCAACTGCGATGGCTCCATGCAGGCCGTGCAGCGCGCCAGTGTCGAGTTCGACATGTGCCCGCGCTGCCGAGGCGTCTGGCTGGACCGGGGCGAACTTGAAAAGCTGATGTCCCTGGAGCGCGAAGAGACCCAGGCGATCTACAACGAGCCGCGGCCCTACACGCGTCCCGACCATCACCACGATCACCATAAGCGCGATCATGGGCGCCATGACCATGACGATGACCGTCGCCATTCGGGCTCGTACGGCCAAAAGAAAAAGCGCTTCGACCTATTCGACATCTTCGACTGACGACCCTGATAGACCGATGAACCACCTCAAGACCTACATGCTGCTGGCGGGCCTGACCGCGCTGTTCATGGGCGCCGGCTATCTGATCGGCGGTCCCACGGGGATGCTGATCGCCCTGGCCTTCGCCGTGGCGTTGAACGCGTTCTCGTATTGGAACGCGGACAAGATCGTGCTGCGGACCTATGGCGCGCAGACGGTGGACGAGAGCCATCCCGAGCCGCTGATCCGTCACTATGTGACGGACGTCGTGGAGATGGCGCGGAAGGCCGGCCTGCCGCGTCCGCGCGTGACGGTGATCCAGAGCGACCAGCCCAACGCCTTCGCCACCGGCCGCGACCCGGCCCACGCCGCCGTCGCCGCGACCACGGGCCTGTTGTCCCTGCTGACTCGCGATGAGATCCGGGGCGTGATGGCCCACGAGCTGGCCCACGTGAAGAACCGCGACACCCTGACCATGACCGTGACGGCCACCATCGCCGGCGCGATCTCGGCCCTGGCCAATTTCGCGTTCTTCTTCGGCGGTTCGCGGGACGAGGAGCGGCCGGGCGGCGTGATCGGGGCGATCGCCATCGCCATCCTCGCGCCCATCGCCGCCATGCTGGTGCAGATGGCCATCAGCCGGACCCGCGAGTACGAGGCCGACCGCATCGGCGCGTCGATCGGCGGCGACCCGGCGGCCCTGGCCCGCGCGCTGGAGAAGATCGAGGCTTACACCCGCGGCGGCTATGTGAACTACGAGGCCGAGCGCAATCCGGCCACGGCCCACATGTTCATCATCAACCCGCTGAACGGCAAGGGCGCCGACAGCCTGTTCTCGACCCACCCGGCGACCCGCAACCGCGTCGAGGCGCTGATGCGGCTGGGCGTCTCGCGCCAGGCCCGTCGCCCCGTCCCGGCCATGGCGACCGCGCCCTCGGTCCCACCCAGCTCCGACCGCGAGCCCGGTCCCTGGGGGTAGCCAGCCGATCCTCGTTAGGGGATGCTCCGCCTCCGGGCGGTTAGCGACATGTGGAGTGGATGGCGAGCGGAGGCTCACGCAGGCGTTTCATGCTCTCCGGCGCGGCGTTCGTGCTGGCCGGCTGCGCGACGACGCCGAGGCTTGTCTCCGGCGAAACCTGGCCGGAGCTGGAGCCTCTGCTCATGGTCTCGCTGGAGCGCCGCGCGGTGACGATCCGGATCGAGAGCCGAGGCTGCGCCAACCGGGCGGATATGGCCTTCCGGGTGGACCGCGAGGATGGCCGGGCGGTGGTCGCCTTCGCCCGTCGCCGACTGGAGACCTGCAAGGGTCCCAAGGTCTGGGCGGACATGACGTTTAGTTATGAAGAGCTTGGTCTGAAGCGCGGCGAGCGGGTCTTGATCGCCAATCCGACAGTGTCTGAAGGGCAGCGGCGAGGGGGCCTCTGATGTTCGACAAAATCCGGAAGGCCCTCGGCAACTTCGCCGAGAATGTGGCCCGAGAGTCGAGCGCTTGGAAGATCCAGTGCACGAGCTGTGGTCGGCAGCGGTCGTTGGCCTCCACGGGCGGCATCCGCTACGGAGGCTTTGGAACGAGCTACACGCTCGGCACATGTTCGCGGTGCGGCGGCCTCCGGATGCTCCGGATCTGCAAGCCTGAGAAGACGCTTCCCTAACCCTTCGGCGTGAAGCGCTCGATCATCCAGGGCAGGACGCGCGCGGGGCGCTTGGCGGCGATGTCGAGCAGCACCCAGTCGGTGCGGCTCTGGGCGCACATCTCGCCGTCCGGGCCGTCGATGCGGACATAGCGCTCGAAGCGCGGACCTTTCAGCTCGCCGACCCAGGTGTAGCCGGTGGCGATTTCGCCTGGCAGCAGCTCGCGGCGATAGTCGATCTCGTGGCGGCGCGCGATCCAGCTCCAGGGCGCGCGCTGCTCCTCGGTCGCCCAGGCTTCCCAATGGGCGATGGCCAGGTCCTGGGCCCAGCCCAGATAGACCACGTTGTTGACGTGGCCGTTGGCGTCGATGTCCGACGCCCTGGGCTCGAAGGTCAGGGAATAGGCGTCACCCGGAGGGACGAACAGGCGGCTCACGCGCGGATCAGGCCGCGATGAGGCCCTGGTCGACGAAGAGGGTCTTCAGTTCGCCCGACTGGAACATCTCGCGGATGATGTCGCTGCCGCCCAGGAACTCGCCCTTCACATAGAGCTGCGGGATGGTCGGCCAGTCGGTGAAGGTCTTGACGCCCTGGCGCAGGTCGTCGTCCTGCAGGACGTCGACGCCGATGAACTCGACGCCCAGGTGGTCGAGGATCTGGACGACGACCGACGAGAAGCCGCAGCGCGGCTGGTCCGGCACGCCCTTCATGAACACCACGACCGGATTTTCGGCCACGGTCTTGGCGATGAAGTCGAGGGCGGGGGAGGAGGCGACGTCGGTCATCGGGATTGTCCTGGAACTCAAGGCTTTCAGCTAGGCACCCCGGGCCGAAGGGTCAAGTGCGCCCTGTCTATCAAGTACGATTGGCGGCCTTCTCGCGTTCCTGGGCCGAGAAGCGGGCCATCTCGATCTGGGCGCAGACGCCGTTGGGCAGGTCGCGCTCGACCACGGCGGCCAGGCGCTCGACATCCTGGCGGGTGTCTGCGGTGATGCGCACGGTCGACAGCGACGGCTCGGTCAGGGCGTAGCCCAGGCAGATATCCTCGCCGCTCCAGCCCTGGGTGGCGTGCAGGAACTCATAACCGCCGATGTCGGCCAGAGGGTCGGATCGGCGCCGCCAAAGGGACGGCTTCGGAGCGGCCAGGCCGCCGCCCTCGCGCAGGACCTGGGGCCAGAAGTCCTCGCCGATCACGGCGAAATCGTGCGTCGAGGCGTGGCGGATGCGGTGGCGCTCGGCCCAGCCGGACGACAGGTTGAACGGCGAGGAGATGGTCGTGACCATCCCGTTCTTCAGCAGATGCGGATCGATGTCGCCGCGGCTGGCGACGCCCAGGCCATGGATCGCGTGGCTGTCGTACAGCGAGCGCAGGCCGGCCTCGAAGACGGGCGGCAGGGCCGGGGCCAGCGGGTCGTTGATCAGTACGAGGTCGAGATAGTCTAGCGAAAGACCCTCGAACGCCGACTTCAGCAGGTCGTCGACGGCCTCGTGGCCCAGGGCCGCCGCGTCGCCGCGCACCCGCCAGGTCAGGAACAGCAGCCGCCGCTCGACGCTGGCGAAGGCCTCGGCCGCACCCTTCAGCAGTTCGGGCGAGTCGCCCTCGACCTGGAAGCTGTTGATGCCGTTTTCCAGCGCCGTGAAGATCAGGGCGCGCCATTCGCTGGTCCGGAGGCGCGAGCTGTCGGCCAGGCGCAGCGTGAGCGCCGAAATCGCCATGCCCGAGGCGCCGAAGGGCCGGTAGCGCACGCCCTTCTCCTATTCCGCCGGAGCAGCGGTTTCGAGGGCCAGGGCGTGCAGAGTCCCGCCCAGCACGTCGGCCAGGGCCTTGTTGACCAGCTGGTGCTGGCGCACGCGCGGCAGACCCTTGAAGGCCGGCGAGACGATGCGGGCCTTCCAGTGGTCGTTGTCGCCGGCCAGGTCGGTCAGCACGATCTCGGAATCGGGGAAGGCCTTGGTGAGGCGGGCCTCAAGCTCGGCATGGGACATGGGCACTGGGAAGGCTCCGGTCTCTGAAGGGCTTATGTGGCCGGGATTTCTTAACAACGAGCCTACGCTGACAGCGTTGGTCACGAGGGTCCACGGCGATATGAGCGAGATTTAATTGAATTCGCCACCTCGCGCACGGCATGTAGGCGCCATGATCCGTCTTTCTGCGCTGATCGCCGCGGCGATCCTCTCCGCCGCCGCGCCGGCGCTGGCCGCTCCCGGCGACAAGGCCATCGACGATGTCCGCACCCTGTCGGCCGACGACATGCAGGGCCGTGCGCCCGGCACGCCGGGTTCGGAAAAGGCGCGGACCTACATCCTGTCGCGCTTCGCGCAGATCGGCCTCTCGCCGATCGGCGACAGGTTCGAGCAGCCCTTCGAGTTCGCCAAGCGCGACGGGACCAAGCTGCAGGGCGTCAACCTGGTGGCGCGCATCAAGGGGGCCAAGCCCGGCAAGGCGATGGTCGTCTCGGCCCACTACGATCATCTGGGCGTCCGTAACGGCGAGATCTACAACGGCGCCGATGACAACGCCTCGGGCGTGGCGGGTCTGCTGGCCGTGGCCGAAGCCTTCAAGGCCAAGCGGCCCAAGCACGACGTGATCTTCGCGGTGGTCGACGCCGAGGAGAGCGGCTTGCGCGGCGCCAAGGCCTTCGCCGCCGCCCCGCCGGTTCCGCTGGAGACCATCGCGCTCGACGTCAATTTCGACATGCTGAGCAAGAACGCCAAGAACGAGCTCTACGCCTCGGGCGCTTCGCCGTTCCCCTTCCTGAAGCCGATCCTGGTCAAGGTCGCCACGACCGCGAAGGTGACGCTGAAGCTGGGCCACGACACCGACACCGACGGCAAGGAAAACAACTGGACCACCCAGTCCGACCACTACGCCTTTGGCGAAAAGGGCGTGCCGTGGGTCTATTTCGGGGTCGAGGACCATCCCGAATATCATAAGCCCACGGATGATTTCGCGACCGTGCCTCAGGACTTCTTCAAGCGTTCGGTGGCGACCGTCGTCCAGGCCAGCCTGGCGCTCGAAAAGGACCTTGACGTCGTGGCCAAGGCTTCGGGGCGCTAAGTCTCGGGTTTGATTTGAATTTCCGCGCGACGAAATGTCGCCGCGGCTGGCGGAGCCACGCAATCTTTCCTTATTCTGGCGAGGTGCAACGTGATTCAGTCGGCAGCGGGAGCACACCATCAACCTGGGCGTCTTGAAAGATCGGATCTTTGGAACCGCGCCGACGGTGGCTCTCATCGTGTGCGCGGTCATGGCGACGGACTATCTGGTCAACATCGTCCTGTTGAACACGCCGAACGCCTACACGCCCCTCTCGACCCTGCTGATCGCGCTGGTGGTGGCCGCGCCGCTGTCCTACTGGCTGACCAGCCAGCGCCTGCGGCTGGAACGCTTGCGCGACGACCTCTCCGCCAGCCTCGACGCCAAGCAGGAAGCGATCGAGGAGGCCGACCGTCGCCGGGTCGAGGCGGAGGAGGCCGAACGCCTCTATCGCCTGCTGAGCGACAACCTGACCGACCACGTGGCCCTGTGGTCGCCGAAGGGCGAGCGCGTCTATAGCTCGCCCAGCATCCAGCGGATCACCGGCTATACGCTGGACGAGTTCATGGCCTTGCCGCCCCAGGCCATGGTCGGCGAGGTCGATTTCGCGCGCGTCCAGAAGCTGATCCGCGGCCTGACGCCCGGAGGCCCGCCCGCCACCGCCGACTACGAGTGCACGCGCAAGGACGGAACATTGATCTGGCTGGAGAGCGCCTATTCTCTGCTGGGCGACGGCTCCGGGATCCTGCTGGTCACCTCGCGCGATATCACCGAGCGCAAGCAGCTGGAGTTGGACATCGCCAAGGCGTTGGAGCTGGCCGAGACGGCGTCGGCGGCCAAGTCCGACTTCCTGGCCAACATGACCCACGAGCTGCGCACGCCGCTCACCGCCATCATCGGTTTCGCCGAGGTGCTGCGCCGCTCGCGCGGCCTGAGCCAGACCGCCGCCCGCCAGGTCGGCCACATCCTCGACGCCAGCAACACCCTGCTGAGCGTGGTCAATGACGTGCTGGACTTCTCTCGGCTGGAGGCCGGCGGGCTGGAGCTGGACCCGGCGCCGTTCGATCCCGCCGCCATGGCCTCGTCCTGCGCGGCGCTCGTCGAGGAGCGGGCCGTCGCCAAGGGCCTGGTCATCAAGGTCAAGACCAGCAAGGGCCTCAGGCCCATGAACCTGGACGGGCCGCGCCTGTCGCAAGTGCTGCTGAACTTCCTGTCCAACGCCGTGAAGTTCACGGCCCACGGCTCGATCACGGTGGCGCTTAGCCAGAAGGTCGAGGGCGACGCGGCGCTGTTGCGCGGCGCGGTGAGCGACACCGGCATCGGCATCGCGCCGGAGCATCTGGACAACATCTTCGATCGTTTCTCGCAGGCCGACGCGGCTGTCTCGCGCCGGTTCGGGGGCACGGGCCTGGGCCTGGCCATCTCGCGCCGCATCGTCGAGCGTATGGAGGGCCAGATCGGCGTCGACAGCGTCGAAGGGCAGGGTTCGACCTTCTGGTTCGAGGTCCGCGGGCCGCTGGCCGAACTGGCCGCGCAGGAGGCGGAGGCCACGCCGCTGCTGGACGGCGAGGCGGGCGTGCGCCTGCTGCTGGTCGAGGACAACGCCGTCAACCGCGAGCTGATCAAGACCATGCTGGAGCCGTTTGGCGTGGACGTGGAGACCGCCAATGACGGCGTCGCCGGCGTCGAGGCCATGCGCCAGGGCCATTTCGACCTCGTGCTGATGGACGTGCAGATGCCGGTCATGGACGGCTTGACCGCCACCCGCGAGATCCGGGCCATGGAGGGCGCGCGCGGCGCGGCCACCCCGATCGTGGCCATGACCGCCAACGTCCTGCCCGAACAGATCGCCACCTGCCTGGCGGCCGGCATGGACGACCACCTGGGAAAGCCGATCAACCCGACGAAGCTGCTGGAGACGGTGGCGCGGTGGTCGGGCCGGACGCACGCTGCCTGATTCGACTTGGTTGTATATCGGCGTTATTCTAGTTTGGATTGCGATCCACGCTGGGAGGATAGCCATGCCCGCCGACACCGCTGAACCGCTTGCCGCCGCCTCGACGGAGGTGGCCGCGCCAGATTTCGTCAACGAGTCCAACGACCGTAACCAGGCCGACGTCACCGCTTTCGCTCAGGCGGGCGATGAGCGGGACGGCCATGCCGTCAAGCTGAACTTCATCAATCAGTCGAACGATCTCAACAGCAGCGACATCGTGATCTTCGGCAGGAACGCCTCGACATCGTTCGACGAACTGGCGGTGGCCTGGCGGGTCATCAAGAACTGCGGCCAGGGCTGGAACCACCCCTTCACCTATCCCATGAGCAACATGGTCTCGGCTTCCGACAGCTATGGCAATTATTCGCCGCAGATGTCGGCGGCGAATGGCCAGGCGTTCGCTCTGTCGCTAACGGCCTCGGGCGACACGTTGCAGGCCGCCGGTCCGGCGACCAGCGTGACCGAGATCGAAGTCCGCAACAACCTGGCCATGGGTGCGATCAACGCCAACATCTACAAGGCCGGAAAGCTCTTCGCGAGCAAGACCAGCATCGCGCCCGGCCAGAAGGCCGTCTTCTCGTTCAGGCCGACGATCTGGATCGGCGTGGTCTCTCAGGTCGTTGAGGGCGAGGTGATGAACGCGGCCATCCTGTCCCAGGTCAACACCGAGATCTCACTTCTGGGCTTGGCCAGCGCGGATATCGTGATGACCGGCGGCGGGCCGGGACGAACGTCCACGCCCTTCGCCTTCAGCCTGGAGAACGTGACCTACGCCTGACCCCGGGCGGGATCAGTCGACGCAGATCGCCCCGGTCGACTTGCCGTTCACCACCTTGGCGTAGCAGCCGAACTGGCGATTGGTCTTCTGGCACTGGCCGGTGACGTCGCTCGCGGGTTCCAGGTTGCCCTCGAGGATGCACGCGCCCTCGCACTGGCTCTTGTCGGTGCAGGCCTTGCCAGCGTCGGCATAGGGCACGACGCAGGTCGGGATCTGGGCCTTGCCGACCGGCTGGATCGAACCGCCCTTGGCCGAGCACTGGGCGGCCAGGGTCTGGGCGGACGGAGCCGGTTCGGCGGCCTGTTGGGCGCTGGGCGCCGCGCAGGCGCTCAGCATCAGGGCGGCGATGGCGGCGGTCAGGGCGGGGATACGCATCGTACTGGAGCCTTTCGGGCTTAGGCCTTGGGGGCGTTCATGTAGCCCGGCAGCCAGGCTTCGTGAGCCGTGCGCAGGGCGTCGAGCGAGACGCTGAAAAGGTCCTTCGACGCGAAGTCGTTCCCCCCCGCGACGCCGGCGACACTGGCGCGAACGTCAGCGTCCTTGGCCGCGTCCAGCACCGCGTCGGGATCCGGCGTGGCGATCAGGTAGCGGGCCTGATCCTCGCCCAGCAGATAGTGGTGGGCGTGGGCGGTGCTGGTGGCGTTCAGGGTGACGCCGACCTTGCTGGCCAGCGCGATATCGGCCGCGGCGATCAGCAGGCCGCCGTCGGACAGGTCGTGGACCCCCGCGACAAGGCCCGAGCTGATCAGGCCGCGCACGAAGTCGCCGTTCTTACGCTCCAGCGCCAGGTCGACCGGCGGCGGCGCGCCGTCCTCGCGGCCCAGGATCTCGCGCAGATAGATCGAGGCGCCCAATTCGCCGCGCGTCTCGCCGATCAGCACCAGCGTATCGCCCTCGGCGACGCTGGAGAAGTCGGTGCGCAGGTCGTAGTCTTCCAGCAGGCCCACGGCGCCGACGGTCGGGGTCGGCGGAATGGCGACGCCATTGGTCTCGTTGTAGAGGCTGACATTCCCGCTCACGACCGGGAAGTCCAGCGCGCGGCAGGCCTCGGCCATGCCGTCGGTGGCGCGGACGATCTGGCCCATGGTCTCGGGCTTTTCGGGGCTGCCGAAGTTGAGGTTGTCGGTGATGGCGATCGGCAGGGCGCCGGCGGCCGTCAGGTTGCGCCAGGCCTCGGCCACGGCCTGTTTGCCGCCCTCGTAGGGATCGGCCTGGACGTAGCGCGGGGTGCAGTCGCTGGTGACGGCGATGGCCTTGCCCGTGCCGTGGATGCGCACGATGCCGGCGTCGCAGCCGGTGGCGCTGTCTTCCAGGGTGTCGGCCATCACGTGGCGGTCGTACTGCTCCCACAGCCAGCGCTTGGAGGCCATGTCGGGGCAGCCGACGATCTTCAGGACCGCTTCGTTCCAGTCGATCGGGGCGGGGATGGTCGCGGGATCGAGGCGCGGGTCGAGCTTGGGCTGGACCCACGGGCGGTCATACAGCGGCGCGTCGTCGAACAGCGGCGCCAGCGGCACGTCGCAGACCGTTTCGCCGTGGTGCTTCAGCACCAGGCGGCCGGTGTCGGTGGTGTAGCCGATGACGGCGGCGTCCAGGCCCCACTTCTCGAAGATGGCGTGGCCGTCCTGCTCGCGGCCAGGCTTCAGGACCGCCAGCATGCGCTCCTGGCTTTCCGACAGCATCATCTCGTAGGCCGACATGCCGGTCTCGCGCTGCGGGACCATGTCCATGTTCAGCTCGATGCCGACGCCGCCCTTGCCGGCCATCTCGACCGACGAGGAGGTCAGGCCCGCCGCGCCCATGTCCTGGATGGCGGCGACCGCGCCGGTGGCCATCAGCTCCAGCGTGGCCTCGATCAGCAGCTTCTCGGCGAAGGGGTCGCCGACCTGGACGGTGGGGCGCTTTTCCTCGGAGTCCTCGGTGAACTCGGTCGAGGACATGGTCGCGCCGTGGATGCCGTCGCGGCCGGTCTTGGAGCCGAAATAGACGACCGCCAGGCCCGGGCCCGGGGCGGCCGAGTAGAAGATGCTGTCGGCCTTGGCCAGGCCCACGCACATGGCGTTGACCAGGATGTTGCCGTTGTAGCCCTTGTGGAAGTTGGTCTCGCCGGCGACCGTGGGCACGCCCACGCAGTTGCCGTAGCCGGCGATGCCGGCGACCACGCCGTCCACCAGGCGCTTGGTCTTCGGGTGCTCCGGATCGCCAAAGCGCAGGGCGTTCAGCAGGGCGATCGGCCGCGCGCCCATCGTGAAGACGTCACGCATGATGCCGCCCACGCCCGTCGCCGCGCCCTGGTAAGGCTCGATGTAGGACGGGTGGTTGTGGCTCTCCATCTTGAAGATGATCGCGTCGCCGTCGCCGATGTCGATGACGCCGGCGTTCTCGCCAGGCCCGCAGATCACGCGCGGTCCGTCGATCGGGAACTTCTTCAGCTGGTTCTTCGAGGACTTGTACGAGCAGTGCTCGGACCACATCACCGAGAACACGCCCAACTCCACCAGGTTGGGCTCTCGCCCCAGGCGCTTGAGGACAACGTCATATTCGGCCGGTTTCAGGCCGAACTCGGCGGCCAATTCGGCCATGGGCTTTTGGGGCGTGCTCATGGGCGCGCCTTCTACCCCGGTCGTTCAGATTCCGCCACAGTCTGTCGCTCTTCTTGCCGGCCGAACGGCGGGCTACATCGACCTGATGAGGCGCTCCATGTGGGCGCCGCCCTCGCCGAGCCAGTGATCGATCACGACGCCACCCTTCTCGACCGAGCCCATGCGCAGCGACACGCCGATGACCACGGCCCCGAACAGGGCCAGCAGGATGAGGACTAGATTCAGCAGGGGATGCACGCTGGAGCGCTTGCGGCGCTTGGCCCAGACGGGCACGCCGCTGACATAGGTCTCGGGGAACCGAACTTCGTGGTCGGCCATGGTGTTTTGACTCTGTGCGTCTTCGGAGGGCTCCGCCGACGCCTCCCCATTCAGTGTTCGGCTGACGTTGCGCGCTGCGAAACGAGGATTCCAGTTCTCTCCCCCGCAAAGTGCGGATTAACCTTGAATCTCACGCTGGAGGCGAAAGCTTTGCTTTAAGTGGCGCGATCAGCGGAATGAACGTTTCGGCTTCGGGCGATCGCGGCAGCGTGGCGAGGGTTTCTGGCAAAGCTGTGTAAATTCCAAAGCTTAGCCTGAATTAAGGCGGCTCGGCCGTAGGAACGCCGCGAGTCCCGACCCGTTCTATCTCCGTGCGTCACGAGCGCGCTGTGTAACAGGAGTAAGGCCCATGGCTGACAACAACCGCGATCCGCAGCAGCAGCAGAACGACCAGCAACGCCGAACGCCCGGCCAGCAACAGCAGCAAGGGCAACCCAGGCAGGACGGACCCAGGCAGGACGAGCAGGGCCGCAACCCTGGTGGCGAGGCCAATCAGCAGGATGAAAACGTCAGGCGCGGCGACCGCTGACCTGATCGACACTCTCTCCGTAGAAGGAAGGCCGGCGGTGACCCCGCCGGCCTTTCTCGTTGTTACTTGGCGTCCACCACCGGCAGTTCGATGAAGCTGGCGTCGGCGCCGCTGTGGAACACCCTCTGCGTGGCCTTCACGTAGTCGGCCGGTTTGGCGAAGAAGATGTTCGGGACGAAGGTCTGCGGGTTGCGGTCGTACAGCGGGAACCAGCTGGACTGGACCTGCACCATGATCCGGTGGCCCGGCTGGAAGGTGTAGTTCGCGGTCGGCAGGATGAACTGGTACTTCAGCGGCTTGTTGGGCGTCAGGGCCTTGGGTTCGCTGAAGCTCTCGCGATAGCGGCCGCGGAAGATGTCCATACCCACGGCCAGTTCGTAGCCGCCCAGTTCGGGCTGGCTGGGAACCTCGTCGGGGAAGACGTCGATTAGCTTGACCACCCAGTCGCTGTCGGTGCCGCTGGTCGAGGCGAACAGGTTCACCTTCGGCACGCCGGCGATCTTCAGCGGCTCCTTCAGCGGCTCGGTGACATAGCTCACGACGTCGGTGCGGCTCTCGGCGTGGCGCTGGTCGCTGACCAGCCAGGCTTTCCAGCGGTCGCCGTCGGCGAACTGCACCGGACGCTGCACGTACGGCACCGGCTTGGCCGGGTCGGAGACGTACTCGTCATAGGCCGCCGCGCCCTTGGCCGGCGCCGGGGCCGAGAAGGAGAGGGCGCCCTGGGCGCTGAGATAGAGGTTCTTGCCGGCCTTCGCCTGCGTTCCTCCCTGGGGCCAGCTGGCGTAGCGGTTCCACTTGTTCTGGCCCGGATCGTAGATCAGCACCGGCGGGGTGTCGGCCTTGGGGCCGTCCTTCAGATACTGGTCGAAGAACGGCTTCATCACGTCGCGGCGGAACTGCAGGGCGGTGTCGCCGTCCCACTTGAACGGACCCAGGTTGTAGCCGTCGTAGTTCACCTGGCTGTGCCGCCAGGGGCCCAGCACCAGATAGTTCTTGTCGTTGTTGACGTCCTTGGACTCCAGCGCCGGGTAGCTGTGCACCGCGCCCCAGATGTCCTCCTGGTCCCACAGGCCCTGGATCCACATGGTCGGCACCTTCAGCGGCGTCTTCTCCATGGTCTTGTCGAGGGCTTGCTCGCTCCAGAAGCTGTCATAGGCCGTGTGCTGGGCCAGCTTCTTCCACCAGGTCAGCTGGTCCAGGCCATGGTTCTTGGCGTAGTCGCCGGCCGAGCCCTCGCGCAGGAAGTTGGCGTAGTCGTCATAGCCCTGGCGCTGGACGCCCTCGCCGGCGCCCCGGACGGTGGTCTGGCGCGCGAAATAGTCGAAGTTGATCTGGCGGAACGCGCCGTACTGGAACCAGTCGTCGCCCATCCAGCCGTCGACCATCGGGCTCATCGGCGCGGCGACCTTCAGGGCCGGGTGCGGATTGACCAGGGCCATCACGACCGTGAAGCCCTCGTACGAGCTGCCCAGCATGCCGACCTTGCCGTTGGTCTCGGGCACGTTCTTCACCAGCCAGTCGATGGTGTCGTAGGCGTCGGTGGAGTGGTCGACCTCGGACGAATTCAGCGGCCCCTTCAGCGGCCGCGTCATCACGTACTCGCCTTCCGAGCCGTACTTGCCGCGAATGTCCTGGAAGACGCGGATATAGCCGCCGTCGGCGACGAACGCCTCGTCGCCCTGGGGCATGGCGGCGACCATGCGCGGGCTGTCGGCCCGGGCGGCGCGCCTGGCGGCGTTGTAGGGGGTGCGGGTCAGCATGATCGGCAGGTTCTTGCCGCCCTTGGGGACCACGATGACTGTGTAGAGCTTGGTCCCGTCGCGCATCGGCACCATGACCACGCGCTTTTCGTAGTCGTAGTTGATCTTGGCGGCGACGTACTTGCCGTCGATGTCCGGCGTCATCGGCGTGACCTGGGCGTGGGCGGCGACGCCGAAGACGGTCATGGCCGCGGCGGCCAGCAGGCCCGCGCGCAGGGTGGAGACGAGATTCATAGTTGGCCCTCCTACAGAGGGGCGCACCTTAGGACCGGGATTTTTCGGCTGCTACACAGTAACAGCGTCGCCGAGCCCATTTTTCGTCGGCGGACGGAGGGAGGTCGGCCTCAGGCGCTCTGGAAGATGCTGCGGAACAGCACCGCGCCGTCGTCCGAGCCCAGGTCCGGGTCGAACGAGCGGTCGGGGTGGGGCATCAGGCCCAGGACATTGCCGCCCTTGTTGACGATGCCGGCGATGTCGCGGGCCGAGCCGTTCGGGTTCTGCTTGTAGCGGAACACCACCTGGCCCTCGCCCTCGATCCGGTCGAGGGTCTCCTCGTCGGCGAAGTAGTTGCCCTCGCCGTTGCCGACGGTCATGACCGCCTCGCGCTGCTCGCCGTAACCGGCGGTGAAGCGGGTCTGGCCGTTGACGATGTCGAGGTCGACGGCCTTGCAGACGTACTTCAGGCCAGCGTTGCGCAGCAGGGCGCCGGGCAGCAGGCCGACCTCGGTCAGGACCTGGAAGCCGTTGCAGATGCCGACGACGGCGACGCCCTTGTCGGCGGCGGCGGCGACCTCCTTCATGACCGGGCTCTGGGCCGCCATGGCGCCGCAGCGCAGGTAGTCGCCATACGAGAAGCCGCCGGGCAGGACGATCAGGTCCAGGTCGTCCGGCAGCGCCGTCTCCTGGTGCCAGACCATCTCGACGCGGGCGCCGGCGGAGCGCTCGATGGCGACCTTGCAGTCGCGGTCACAGTTCGAACCGGGGAATACGACGACGGCGGCTTTCATGGCGCGGGCCTGTAGCACCGTTCGGACGGGATGTCAGTCCCGCGCGGCGGGAAAGTCAGGCGCATTCGTCCAACTCGGGTTCGACCGGTTCGCCCGTGGGCGGGGGGAAGGGCGACTTGAAGGTGAAGGCGGCCGGCGTCGGGCCGTGGGCCTCGAGCAGGGCGAGCTTCTCCAAGGCCTCTTCGACCGTCGGCGTGTGGCCGGCGGGGACCCACCAGAGGGCCATGTAGAGGTCCATATGCTCGAACCACTCGCGGCGACGGCGCATGATCTCCACATGACCGCTGCGATAGACGTAGGCGCCGAGGGAGGGGATGTCCTCCCAGACCGACAGGTTCGGGATGAACAGGGGATCATTGTCGATCGCCAGGTCGGTGGCGTTGTTTCCCTCGCCCGTCAGCCGCCAGACGAAGCCGGGCGAGCTTTCCGCGAGCGCGTTGATCCGGTCGAGGTTGTCGGCGAAGTCCCGGATCATCGGGTGATCGATCGGGGCCTTGAGCCGGCCGACATTGACCTCGGCCAGATGGAATTTGGCGTTCATCGGCGATCTCCCTTCCGCTCCGGCCGAACATCGTGCGGCGAAGCTTCGAGCGGAAGGGGGCGGTGCGGGAATTTTGAGGATCGCAAGTTCCACCGCGCTTGGACGCCGCGCGTGAGCCGATCCGATACGGGCTCAGGCTAGCGTCAGGATTATCGGTCCTCGGCGGGTCGCGACCAATGTGTGCTCGTACTGCACCGTGGCCTGACGCAGCGGTGGACGCAGCGTCCAACCATCATCCTGTTCCTCGACCCACTCCGCGCCCAGCGACAAGAATGGCTCGATGGTGAAGACCAAGCCCTCCGGGATCGTCCGGCGGTCACGCGGCTCATACCAGGTCGGGATTTCCGTTGGCTCGTCGTGCAGAGAACGGCCGACGCCGTGGCTCGCCAGATTGCGCACCAGGCTGTAACCGTGCTTCCGGGCGAAGGTCTCGATGGACCGGCCGACCTCGTTCAACGAGGAGCCGGACTTCACGGCCCGAATTCCAGCCCACATCGCCCGGCGGCCGTCGCGGCAGAGGCGTTCAATGCGAGCGCTCGTCGGCGGAACCGCGAAGCTTGCGCCGGTGTCGCCAAAGAACCCGTCCAGTTCGGCCGAGACGTCGATGTTGATCAGGTCGCCCGCCTTCACCACGGTGTCATCCGGTATGCCATGCGCGCAGTCAGGCCCCACCGAAATGCAGGTCGCGCCCGGAAAGCCGTAGGTGAGCTCAGGAGCCGAACGCGCGCCTTCCTTCTCCAGCAGAGCGCGGCCGTAATCGTCCAACGCCTTGGTCGTCATCCCGGGCTCCAGCGCCTCGCCCATCGCGGCCAGGGTGCGAGCCACCAGGGCGCCAACGGCGCGCAGCTTCTCAAGCTGCTCTTCGGTCTCGATGGTCATGAGGGCGTCCGAGGAACCTTGGCCTTTGTCATGTTGCCGCGCCGGCAGGATCAAGGGCGTCGACACCCGCATCCCGCAGCTCACGCGCCACCAACTCCTGGAAGGTGAGGCCCGGGTTCAATTCGCAGAGCATCCCGATCTTGATCCAGAACGCCGCCTGGGCGTTGATCGACCGATAAGACGCCTTGCTCGCGCGGCGCAGCCGCTCGTGCAGCTCATCCTCGATATTGACGATACCCACCCAGCGCTCCGGAATATACGATACGTATATATTTCATATATTCCAAAACGGCTCATGGCAACTGGACCTGGCGCGCGCCTCATCGATCAGGAAGCCGCAGACGTCGCGGCGGATGTTCCGTCATCTCCCGGCGGGAATGACGGGGCGTTCAGGAGGATCTCCTAGCTGGCGCTACAGCTCGATCATGTCGAAGTCGGACTTGGGCGTGCCGCACATCGGACAGATCCAGTCATCGGGGATGTCGACCCAGCGGGTTCCAGGCGCCAAGCCTTCACCCGGATCGCCCTGCTCCTCGTCGTAGATGTAGCCGCAGGTGCGACACTGCCAGACCTTGAAGGGTTCCGCGCTCATCGTTCCGCCCTTCAGTGCATCTTGAAGCGGATCGGCACCGACTTCGGACCGCAGACGAAGTTGGCGACCATGCGGGTGGGTTGGCCGTCCAGTTCGACGCTGTCGAGGCGAGCGAACAGCTCTTCCCACAGCACCCGCATCTCCATGCGCGCCAGGTGCTGGCCCAGGCAGATATGGGCGCCGTAGCCGAAGGCCACGTGCTTGTTGGGCGTGCGGTCGACGCGGAACTTGAACGGGTCCTCGAACACCGCCTCGTCGCGGTTGCCGGACGGGTAGGACAGCATCATCCAGTCGCCCTTGGCGATCTTGCGGCCCGCCAACTCGGCGTCGGCGGTGGCGGTCCGCATGAAGTGCTTCACTGGCGTGACCCAGCGGATCGACTCCTCGATCAGGCCGGGGATCAGCGACGGATCGGCCTTGACCTTGGCGAACTGCTCGGGGGTCTCGGCCAGGGCCCATAGCGCGCCGGCGGTGGTCGAGGAGGTGGTGTCGTGCCCGGCCGTGGCGGCGATGATGTAGTAACTCATCGCCTCCAGGTGTCCCATCGGCTCGCCGTTGATCTTGCCGTTGGCGATGATGCTGGCCAGGTCCTCGCGCGGCTTGGCGCGACGGTCCTCGGTGATGGCGTTGAAGTACATCATGAAGTCCATGACGACCGACTGCAGGCTGTCGATGCCCTCGTTGACGTCGGTGACCGACTTGCCGGACCGGTTCAGATCCGGGTCGGCGTTGCCGAACAGCTCCTGGGTCAGCTTCAGCATCCGGGGCTCGTCGCTTTCCGGGACGCCCAGCACCTCCATGATCACGTGCAGGGGATAGAGGAAGGCCACGTCGCGGGCGAAGTCGCAGCGGTCGCCGTGCTCGGCCATGCGGTCGACGAAGCCGCGGGCGATCTCGCGGATCCGCGCTTCCAGCGCCCGCAGGTTCTGTGGCAGCAGCGAACCCTGGGTGACCTTGCGGTAGGCGAAGTGGTCGGGGTTGTCCATCTGGACCAGCGAGCGGACGAGATGGGGCGAGCCGCCCATCATCTCGCGGACCTTCTTGTCGGCCTCGATCGTGGTCACCACCGTGGCGCGGTCGCCGTTGTGGAACAGCTCGTTCTGGCGTTCGACCTCGAGAATGTCGGCGTGGCGGGTCACCACCCAGAACGGATCGAAGCCGTCGGGCTGGGCCACCTCCAGCGGCGCTTCGCGGCGCAGCTGGGCGAAAGCCTGGTCGACGCGATCGCCGTCGGCGTAGGCCTTCGGGTCGACGATGGTGTTGGCGATGTCGGTCGAGATCGTCATGGCGGCTCCTCGTTCCTCCCGGCGGCCTAGGGGCCGTCCTTCTTATTTGCTTGTTGTCCAACAAATAACTATGTTCCGCAAGATGATCGCGACCCTTAAGGCGCCCGCCGCGCGCCGAACCCAGCTTGACCGCCGCCAGCAATCCGAGAGCGAGCTCCTTCGGGCGGCGGCCGAGCTGATCGCCGAGCGCGGCGTGGCGGCGGCCACCTTCGAGAGCATCGGCCAGCGCGCCGGCTACAGCCGGGGGCTCGTCACCCAGAGGTTCGGTTCGAAGCAGGGGCTGATCGAGGCGCTGATCGCGCGGCTGGGGGCGCGGGTCGAGGCGCTGCTGGACGCCCGCCAGCTGGACACGCTGAACGGTCTGGAGGCCGTGCTGGGCTTCGTCGACGTCTTCCTGCGCAACCTGACGCGCGACGGCGAGATGCGGGCCTATTTCACGCTGATGGCCGGGGCGGTGTCCGACGTCTCGGACCTGCGCGCGCCGTTCGCGGCCGCGCACAGGGACGTCGAGACCCGCCTGGAGGCGTTGGTCCTGCGGGGGCAGCGCGAGGGCGTGATCCGCGCCGGGCTGAACGCCGACGCGGTCGCGTTGATGGTGGGGGCTTTGCTGCTGGGGCTCTCGACCCAGCTATTGGTCGATCCCGGCATGGACCTGGAGCCCATCCGGGAGACCAGCCTGGCGGCGCTGAGGGCCAGCTTCAGCGCCTAGATCGCGCTCTAGAATCAGACGTTTAGAGCCCTTTTGAACGGCTCTAGGCGATGTCGATGCGGTAGCTTTCGATGACCATGTTGGCCAACAGCTTCTCGCACATGGTCTTGACCTCGGCCTTGGCGGCTTCGGCGTCCGCGCCGTCGAGGTCGAACTCGATGACGCGACCGACGCGGGCGTCCTTCACCGACGGCCAGCCCAGGCCATGCAGGGCGTTCTCGACGGCCTTGCCCTGAACGTCGAGCACGCCGGGCTTCAGGAACACGTGGACGGTGGCTTTCACTGACAGATTCTCCCCGCGCGGCGCTCCGGGCCGCGCTGCTTCCAGATGAAGGGTTTAGTGCACGCCGCCTTGGATGACGGTCGGCATTTCCTTCATGATCCCCAGGCGGCGGGCCACCTCGGTATAGCTCTCGATGACATTGCCCAGGTCGCGACGGAAGCGGTCCTTGTCCAGCTTCTCGTTGGTGACGGTGTCCCACAGGCGGCAGCTGTCGGGGCTGATCTCGTCGGCCAGGATGATCCGCGAGAAGTCACCCTCGTAGATGCGGCCGAACTCGATCTTGAAGTCCACCAGCGTGATGCCGACAGCGCTGAACAGGCCCGACAGGTAGTCGTTCACCCGCAGGGCGGTGGCCATCATGTCGTCGATCTCCTGGGTCGCGGCCCAGTTGAACGCGGTGATGTGCTCCTCGGAGACCATCGGGTCGCCCAGCTTGTCGTCCTTGTAGTAGAATTCGATGATCGAGCGGGGCAGGGGCTGACCCTCGGTCAGGCCCAGGCGCGTGGCGATCGAGCCGGCGGCGATGTTGCGCACCACGACCTCGAGCGGGACGATCTCGACTTCCTTGATCAGCTGCTCGCGCAGGTTCAGGCGGCGGATGAAGTGGTTCTGGACGCCGATCGAGTTCAGGCGAGTCATGATGTACTCGCTGATCCGGTTGTTGATGACGCCCTTGCCTTCCAGGATGGCCTTCTTTTGGGCGTTGAAGGCCGTCGCGTCGTCCTTGAAGTACTGGATCAGGGTGCCGGGCTCGGGGCCTTCGTAGAGGATCTTGGCCTTGCCTTCGTAGATCTTCTTGCGACGGGTCGTCATGGCTCTCGTCGAGGCCCTTCTGTAAGCGCGCGCCGCTCCTCAAGTCCGGAATCTTCCGGAGAAACGAAAAGCGCGCGCGGCGGATAGCTGCGCGCGGCGTTCGACTCAAGGCCGCTCACTGGAAAATGTCGCGCGGAACCTACCTGAATCAGCGCGGCCGCGCAAACGAAGGACAACTTTCGGACGGTGTTCGGGCTATGTTATGGTTGGAAACGTCATCCGCGGCCTATCCGCCGATTGCGGCGGAGACCGCCGCAGGATATGCAGCCGGCGTAAGAGCATGATAGTCGAAAGTGGACGCCGGTTTCGGCGACCATCATGCTCTAAACGTTTAGAATTAGAGCCTGTCGCGGCCAGATGACTTATCTTGCCGCGACAGGCTCTCGGCGACTTTGGGGCCTTCATGACCACCTTCGACGAACGCGAACAGGGTTTCGAACGCAAGTTCGCGCACGACCAGGAAATCGAGTTCAAGGCGGCCGCGCGCCGCAACCGCCTGCTGGGCGAATGGGCGGCCGGTCTCATGGGCCTGGCGACCGTCGAGGAATACGCGCGCGCCGTGGTGAAGTCCGACTTCGAACAGCCGGGCGACGAAGACGTGCTGCGCAAGGTCTTCGAGGACCTCAAGGGCTCGGGCGTCGCCGCCTCCGAGGGCGAGGTTCGCATGAAGATGGACGAACTGCTGGCCGTCGCACGCGAGCAGATCAAGGCCGGCGAGTAAGCCTCAAGCCTTGATGGTCTGAACGAGGCCGCCCCTTGGGGCGGCCTTTTTCATGGTCAGTGGCTCTCGTAGGCGGCCTTGCCGCCGTTGATGGCGAAGGCCTCCTCGGGCGACAGCACCAGCTTCTTGCGGCCGACGGCGGCGAAGTAGGCGATTCCCACCGCGAACCAGATCGCCACCCCGATGACTCCGGTCCGATAGACCGGGTCCTTCAGCTGGTAGAAGATCGTGACCAGCGAGATGATCACGGTCACGCCGGCCCCGGCCACGCCGAACACGCTCTTATAGGGCCGTTCCAGGTTCGGGAGTTTCCGGCGCAGCAGGATGTAGGACGCGCCCTGGGCGACATAGGACAGCATGGCCCCGAAGACGGCCATGTTCAGCAGGGTTCCGCCGATCACCGCCGCGCCCTTCTCGGCGCCGAGGGCGAACCAGACGACCAGCATCACCGCCAGGCCGGCCAGCGAGCCGGTGATCAGGGCCACGTCCGGGGTCTTGCGCACGCCATGGGTCACCGACAGGGCGCGCGGGAAGTAGCCGGCCCGCGACAGCGAATAGATCTGCCGGCCATAGGCGAAGATGATCGCGTGGAAGCTGGCCACCAGGCCGGCCACGGCCACGGCCGCCAGGACCTTGGCCAGCGAGCCGCCGTAGATCGCCCGGAAGCCGTCCAGGATCGGCTCGCCCGATTTGGACAGGGCGAAGGTCCCGGCTGGGATCGCGCTGTTCAGCCACAGCACCAGCAGGGCCGAGACGATCAGGGTCAGCATGCCCAGGATGATGCCCTTGGGCAGGTCGCGCTGCGGGGTGTGCGATTCCTCGGCGGCGAGGGGCAGTTGCTCGATGGCCAGGAACAGCCAGACCGCGAACGGCAGCTGGGCCAGGGCGCCGCCGATCCCGGCCGGCAGGAAGGGGCCGTGGCCGTCCTTCAGCTCGGTCCCGCCGGGGCCGACGTTCAGGGCGTATCTGCCGAAGTCGGCGTGCGGGAAGGCGCTGACCCAGAAAACGACGAGGCAGGCCAGGGCCAGCAGGGTGATGAACACCGTGAAGCGGAACGACATCGCCACCCCGCCGGCGTTGAGGCCGACGAACACGACATAGGCTCCGATCCAGTAGAGCGGCTGGACCCAGGCCGGCGTCTCGAAGATCCCGCCCAGATAGCTGCCGATGAAGAAGCAGACCACGGCCGCGGTCAGCACATATTCCACGTTCTCGCACAGGCCGGTGACGAAGCCGCCCCAGGGACCCATGGCCGAGCGGGCGAACGAATAGGCGCCGCCGGTATGGGGCTGGGCCGCCGCCATCTCGGCGATCGAGAAGGTCAGGCCCAGATACATGACGGTGATGATCAGGGTGGCGACCAGCATGCCGCCCCAACCGCCGACGCCCATGCCCAGGTTCCAGCCGGAGAACTGGCCCGAGATCACCGCCCCGACGCCCAACGCCCACAGCGAGAACACGCCCGCATAGCGCTTGAGGCCGCGCTTTTCGAAATAGCCGTCGTCGACGGTCTCGTAACTGACGCCGCCGCCCGGTCCTGGTTCGCTCATGACCCGTCCCTCCATGGTCTGGACGTCGAGGGTGCGCCCCGCGTTCGCCCGCGGACGAGTCCTGGAGGATGTGTCGGTCGCCCGACCCCGATCGCCGTTTACTATTTCATCACGGAGAACGCGGTTCGTCCAAATCGCGGGCGATCGCCGGTTGCTCGACAACGCCGGGCAGGCCCTCGATGTCGCTTTCGTCCTTCAGCGACACGCCGGTGGCCGACAGGCGCAGCGCCTCGCGCATCAGCCAGGCCAGCTTGAAGGCGGCCTGGTCGTAGGAGAGCCCCTCGGCGCGGATGTTGGAAACGCAGTTGCGTTCGGCGTCGGTGCGCCCGACCCGCGGCTGGAAGGTCAGGTAGGCCCCGAGGCTGTCGGGCGAGGACAGGCCCGGCCGCTCCCCGACCAGCAGCAACACGAGCCGCGCGCCGAGCAACTCGCCCACCTCGTCTCCGAGGGCCACGCGGGCCTGACTGGCGACGGTGATGGGCGCGAGGCTCCAGCCTTCGGTTCTGGCGTAGGGCAGCAGGGCGGCGACCAGCGGCGCGGCGTGGGCGTGGACGGCCGTGCTGGAGAGGCCGTCGGCCACGACGATCGCCAGGTCGGCCGGACCGCGCGCCGCGGCCAGGGCGATGCGGCTGGCGTCGGAAAGGCGGCGGCCCAGGTCCGGCCGGCGCAAATAGGTCGCGCGGTCGGGCGCGGCGCTGTCGACGCGCAGCGTGGGGACGCCCAGCGCCTCGATCCCGGCGGCGACCTGCTCGGCCGCGAACGGCGTGTGGACCGCGTCGCGGGCCTGGGCGTGGGCCAGCGAGAAGGCCAGCACCTCGCGAGTCGGCAGGCTGGACCCGGAGCGACCGATGGCGATGCGGGCCGGGGTGCGTGCGCGCAAGGCGCTCCAGGGGTCGGGCGGGACCAGCCGGCTCATGCGCTGGCCAGCAGCGGATGGCCGGCGCGGGCGGGAGCCAGCCGGCCGTCGTCGCCGGTGATCCTCAGCCGCTCCAGCCAGGCCTCGAACTCGGGCGCGCGCTTCAGGCCCAGCAGCTCACGGACATAGAGCGCGTCGTGGAACGAGGTGGATTGGTAGTTCAGCATCACGTCGTCCGCCCCCGGCACGCCCATGACGAAGGTGACGCCCGCCGCGGCCAGCAGGGTCAGCAGGGTGTCCATATCGTCCTGATCGGCCTCGGCGTGGTTGGTGTAGCAGACGTCCACCCCCAGCGGCGCGCCCAGGAGCTTGCCGCAGAAGTGGTCTTCCAGCCCGGCGCGGATGATCTGCTTGCCGTCATACAGGTACTCGGGGCCGATGAAGCCGACGACGGAATTGACCAGCAGCGGCTCGAACGCGCGCGCAACGCCGTAGGCCCTGGCTTCGAGCGTCTGCTGGTCGACGCCGTGGTGCGCCCCCGCCGACAGGGCCGAGCCCTGGCCGGTCTCGAAGTACATGAGGTTGTCTCCGACGGTCCCGCGCTTCAAGGAGCGGCCGGCCTCCAGCCCTTCCTTCAGCAGGGCCAGGGTGACGCCGAAGCTGGCGTTGGCCGCCTCGGTTCCGGCGATCGACTGGAAGACCAGATCCACCGGCGCGCCGCGCTCGACCAGTTCCACGGCGCTGGTCACGTGGGTCAGGACGCACGACTGGGTGGGAATCTCGAACCGCTGGATCAGGTCGTCCATCAGCCGCAACAGGTCGCCCAGCACCGAGAGGTTGTCGCTGGCCGGGTTGATGCCGATCACCGCATCGCCGCACCCGTACAGCAGCCCGTCCAGGATCGAGGCGGTGATCCCGGCCGGATCATCGGTCGGGTGGTTGGGTTGCAGCCGCACGGCCATGGTTCCTGGCTGGCCGATGGTGTCGCGAAACTTCGTGACGACCCTGCATTTGCTGGCGGCCAGGATCAGGTCCTGGTTGCGCATGATCTTGCTGACGGCGGCGGCCATCTCGGGGATCAGGCCCGGCGCGAGGCGGGCGAGGGCGGCTTGTGTCGCGGCTTCAGAGAGCAGCCAGTCACGGAACTCGCCGACGGTCAGGGACGCGACGGGCGCGAAGGCCGCCGGGTCCTGGCCGTCCAGGATCAGACGGGTGACCTCGTCGGTCTCGTAGGGGACCACGGTCTCGGACAGGAAGGCCTTCAGCGGGACGTCCGCCAAGGCGTGCTTGGCGGCGACGTTCTGCTGGGCGCTGGTCGCGGCGATCCCGGCCAGGGCGTCGCCCGAGCGCGGTGGAGAAGCCTTGGCCAGCAGGTCGGCCAGGCCGTCGAACCGCCACGTTGTCGCGCCGATGGTTGAGGCGAAGGTCATGCTCTCTCCGAGGTCGCGGAGAGGGTGCCCCGAGAAGCGCGGCGCCGCAAACGCGAAGCGGGGGCGCCGATGCGACGCCCCCGCCCATGCTTTTCGGTTGGTCAGTTCCGCTGCTACCAGATACGCGAGCGCTTTTCCGGCGGCAGGTAAAACTTGTCGCCCGGCTTGACGCCAAAGGCCGCGTACCAGGCGTCGACATTGCGCGTCGGGCCGATGACCCGGAAGTTCGATGGCGCGTGCGGGTCGGAGGCCATCTGCTGCTTCAGCGAGTCGGGGCGGGACTTGTCCTGCCAGGCCTGGGCGAAGGCCAGGAAGAAGCGCTGGTCGCCGGTCATGCCGGCCACGACCGGGGCGGGCTTGCCCTTCAGCGAGGCGTGATAGGCGTCATAGGCCACCTGCAGGCCGGCCAGGTCGGCGATGTTCTCGCCCATGGTCAGCTGGCCGTTGATGCGCATGCCCGGCACCGGCTCGTAGGCGTCATATTGCGCGCCCAGCACCGCGGCCTGGCTGTCGAAGCGCTTGGCGTCCTCGGCCGTCCACCAGTCGCGCAACTTGCCGGTCTCGTCGATCTTGCGGCCCTGGTCGTCGAAGCCGTGGCTGATCTCGTGGCCGATCACCGCGCCGATCGCGCCGTAGTTCACCGCCGGGTCGGCGGCCGGATCGAAATAGGGCGCCTGCAGGATGCCGGCCGGGAACACGATCTTGTTCTCCAGACCGCCATTGTAGGCGTTCACCGTCTGCGGGGTCATGCCCCACTTGGCGTGGTCGACGGGCTTGCCCAGGTCGTTCAGGGCATAGGCCCACTCGAAGGCGCCGCTGCGGCGGACATTGCCGTAGAGGTCGCCGGCGTCCAGCTTCAGGGCCGAATAGTCGCGCCACTTGTCCGGATAGCCGACCATCACCGTCATCTTCGACAGCTTGGTCAGCGCCGCCTGCTTGGTGGCCGGAGCCATCCACGGCGCCTTCTGAATCCGCTCGGCCATGGCGATCTTCAGATTGGCGATCAGCTCGACCATCTGGGCCTTGGACGAGGGTGGGAAGTACTTGGCGACATAGGTCTGGCCGACCACCTCGCCGAGGCTGCCGTCGACGAGCTGCACGCCGCGCTTCCAGCGGGGGCGCAGCTGGGTCTGGCCGCTCAGCACCTTCACATATTCGAAGCGGCTGTCGACGAAGCGCTTGGACAGATAGGGCGACATCTCCTGGACGCCCTGGACGGTCTGCCAGGCCTTCAGGGTTTCCAGCGGCGTGGCGGCGAACAGCTTGGCGATGTCGCGGACGGCGGTCTTCTCACCCAGCACCACCTGGTCGCGGCCGGTGACGCCGGCGGCGGCCAGATAGTCCGCCCACGGAATCTCGGGGGCATAGGCCTGCAGTTCGGTGAGGGAGACGGGGTTGTAGACCTTGTCGATGTCGCGGCGGTCGGCGACCGGCCAGCTGACCTTGGCGACGGCGGTCTCGAACGCCACCACGTCGGCGGCGGCCTTGGCCGGATCCGCGTAGCCGGCCATCTTCAGCGCCCGCTCGGCGAAGGCCCGGTAGGCTTCGAGCTGCGGCTTGAAGCCGTCGGTCAGGTAGTAGTCGCGGTCCGGCAGGCCCAGGCCCGACTGGCCGATATAGAGCGTGTTGATCTCGGGGGTCTTGGCGTCGGCGAAGATGTCCAGCGAGAACAGGTCAGGGCCGAAACCGCCGTGGGCGCGGCCCATGGCCTTGGCCAGTTCGGCCTTGGACGTGATCGCCTGGATGGCGGCCAGATCGATCTTCAGCGGCGCGTCGTCGACCTGCTCGACCTTGGCCTCGTCGACGAAGCTCTTGTAGAGCGCGCCGATCGGGGTCGAGGCGTCGGCCGTCTCGATCAAGGTGCGCAGCTGGTCCTGCGAGCGGTTGTAGACGTCGTAGCCGACGCCGGCCGAGGCCTGGTCGGCCGGGATGGTCGTACGCTTCTCCCAGGCGCCGTTGGCGAACTTGTTGAAGTCGTCGCCCGGCTTCACCGTCAGGTCGCGCGACGTCAGGTCGACGCCCCAGGTTCCATACATCGGCTTGTCGGCGGCGAAGGCCGCGCCGGAAATCGCAGCCGCGGAAACTGCGGCCAGCAGGAAGATGCGCATGTGTAGGATTCCCCTCTGAGCTGGGGATGCTGCCCCAAGCGCGGCCGGCGCGCAGATGAATTTCCCGTAATGTCGTCGCCGGCTCGCCCGGACCGGGGCTAGGAGACGAGAAAAGTCTTGAGGCGGGCCCAGGCGTCCGCCTTCTCGCCGAAGCTCCGCGCCGCGTGGGCGGGGCTGGACGAGGGCAGGGCGATCGTCGGCGTCCGCTCGCCGATCAGCCGCGCGCCGAGCTTCGCCGCCGCGCCGCCGTTGAAGGCGACGCACCGCAGCGCCGGCAAGGTCTCGATCAGCTTCAAGAGGTCGTTGGCCGCCGGATCGCGAATAGCCGCGTCCAGACTGCCCTCGCGCTTGGCCTCGGCGATCACGTCCCATAGGCCGACGCCGTGCTCGAGCAGCGTCGCCAGCCGCGCCTCGTAGGCCAGCGGCGTAAGCGGCGCGTCGATCACGCCTTCCATCAGCCGCCAGAAGGCGTTCCGTGGATTGCCGTAGTATTGCCTGATCGCGAGCGAGGCCTCGCCGGGCAGGCTGCCCAGCACGAGAACACGGGTGTTCGCGTCGACGACCGGCGGGAAGCCGCGCTTAGCCGCCAATGGGGGCGCCGGCGCCATTGGGCGGATCGTTGCGCAGCCAGCCGGTGACCGTCAGGCGCGGGGCGCCGGCATAGGGCGCGACCGGGGCCACCGAATGTTGCTGGGGCACCTTGAACAGGGTCAGGACATTGAACGCCGGCGCGAAGCCGCGCGCCACGTCGCCGTGATCGTCGTGGAACAGCAACTGGCCGCCCCAGTCCGGCCGCCACTGGCGGGTGAGGCCCAGGGTATAGGCGGCCAGGCGCTCGCCGACGCCGGTGTCGTCGTGCTGGGTCAGAAAATCGCCCGGGCGGTAGCAGGTCGCCTGGCCGTCGATCTTGGTGATCCCCGCCTCGCCGGTGACGGCGGCGCCGAAGGCGATGAACTCGGGACTGTTCAGGAACGCCGTCAGGGCGTGGATCGGATGGCCCGGGTCGCGGCCTTCGACATAGGCGTTGATCATCGGATAGCCGAGATAGACATAGGCGAAGCCGGTGCGGGCGCGGACCGTGGCCGCGTACAGCTTGCCCGCCACGACCTGATCGCCCAGCTCGGCCCGGCGGGCGCGGGTGATGACCTCGGCCCCGCCGTGTTCATCCGAGCAGATGATGTCCCAGTCGATGGTCTGTTCGAGAATGCCGGCCAGGCGATCGACGACCGCCGGCTCGAACGCCTCGGGAATACGCACCAAGCCGTCGCGCGCATAGGTCTGCGCGAAGACCGCCGGATCCAGCGCCGGATTGAGGCGAAGAACCGGCGGTTCGCTCATGCTCAGGCCTGCTCGCCGAAGACGCGCTTGAAGATCACGTCGACGTTCTTGGTGTGGTAGCCGTAGTCGAACAGCTCCTCGAGCACGGTGTCCGACAGGGCCTTGGAGACGACGGGATCGGCCTTCAGGAAGTCGATGAACCGGCCTTCGCCGCGCCAGACCTTCATGGCGTTGCCCTGCACGGCGGCGTAGGCGTCTTCGCGCGAGACGCCTTCCTGGGTCAGGGCCAGCATGACGCGCTGCGAGAAGACCAGCCCCCCCAGCTTGTCCAGGTTCTTGGCCATGTTGTCGGGATAGATGTTGAAGCGTTCGATCACCCCGGCCAGACGGCGCAGGGCGAAGTCGAGATGGACGGTGGCGTCGGGGCCGATGCCACGCTCGACCGATGAGTGGCTGATGTCGCGCTCATGCCAGAGGGCGACGTTCTCCATGGCCGGGACCACGGCCGAGCGGACCAGGCGGGCCAGGCCCGTCAGGTTCTCGGTCAGGATCGGGTTGCGCTTGTGCGGCATGGCCGACGAGCCCTTCTGGCCCGGATCGAACGGCTCTTCGGCTTCCAGGACCTCGGTGCGCTGCAGGTGGCGGATCTCGGTGGCCAGGCGCTCGACCGACGAGGCGACCACGCCAAGGGCCGCGAAATAGGCGGCGTGGCGGTCGCGCGGGATCACCTGGGTCGAGACCGGCTCGACCGCCAGGCCCATCTTGTCGGCGACGTGCTGCTCGACGCGCGGGTCGACATTGGCGAAGGTGCCGACGGCGCCCGAGATCGCGCAGGTGGCGATCTCGAACCTGGCCATGGCCAGGCGTTCCTTGGCGCGCTGGAACTCGGCGTAGTAGCCGGCCAGCTTCAGGCCGAAGGTGATCGGTTCGGCGTGGATGCCGTGGCTGCGGCCGACGCAGACGGTCATCTTGTGCTCGAGCGCCCGGCGCTTCAGGGCGGCCAAAACGAGGTCGACGTCTTCCAGCAGCAGGTCGGTGGCCTTGCTGAGCTGCACGGCGAAGCAGGTGTCCAGCACGTCCGAGCTGGTCATGCCCTGGTGCAGGAAACGGGCTTCGGGGCCGACGATCTCGGCCACGTGGGTCAGGAAGGCGATCACGTCGTGCTTGGTGACGCGCTCGATCTCGTCGATGCGGTCGCTGTCCCAGACCGCGTCGCGGCCCTTTTCCCAGATCGTCTCGGCGGCGAGCTTCGGGATGGTCCCGATCTCGGCCATGGCGTCGGCGGCGTGGGCCTCGATCTCGAACCAGATCTTGTACTTGGTCTGGCTGGACCAGATGGCGGCGGCTTCGGGGCGGGCGTAGCGGCTGATCATGGGCGGGCGTTTCGGCCCGCCCGCCCCGGGAGTCAAGGGAAGAGGCTTATTACTTACGCCGCTTCGCGCGACTTCATGTGCTTGACCATGCCGATGGCGGCCAGGGCGTAGTGGACGCCGGCCCAGGCGTAGAAGCACAGCGAGATGATGATCCCCTGCTGGCTGGACAGGGCCAGGGTCGAGCGGCACTGCGCCGCCAGTTCGGGCGCCGAGCCCTTGGGCGCGATGCCGCCGGGGCAGGTCGCCGCGAAGCTCTGGCCGCCTTCGACGCCAAACGAGCCCAGCAGGCTGTGGACCACGCCGGCCGCGTCCGGGGTGTTGAAGTGGTACTGCGCCAGATGGTCGATCAGCCAGCCGGTGAAGACCGGTCCGCCGCCCAGGGCGATCAGGTTCAGGAAGAAGAACAGCAGGGCCGTGGCCGTGGCCCGGCGGCGCGGCTCCACCGAGTTCTGGACCACGGCGAAGGTCGGGGCCAGGTAGACATAGTGGAAGATGCCGGGGATCAGCAGGATCATCGCCGTCGCCTGCCAGTCGCTCTGCAGATAGGCGAGGATGTAGATCGGCGTGCAGATGATCAGGCCGATGGCGGGGACCCAGGCGTACCACTTGACGCTGCGCTTGCCGGCCCAGTCGCTCAAGAAGCCGCCGACCAGGGTGCCGACGCCGGCCGAGAAGCCGCCGATCAGGCCGGTGATCAGGCCGACCTGCGCCAGGCCCAGGCCGAAGGCGCGCACGAAGTAGGACGGCACGAAGGCGCCTGAACCGTAGGAGCCGAACGAGGCGATGGTCACGCCCAGCACCATGTGCAGGACGGGCCATTTGAAGAACAGGATCTTGAAGACCGCCCACAGCTCGGCGAACTCGTTGGCCATGGAGAAGGCCGGCTTGGGCGCGGGCTCGACCACGAGGTTCTCGGGTTCGATCGGGCGCTCGACGATCTCGGAATGGCCGCGCGGCGGCTCCTTGATCACCAGCTTGACGATCAGGGCCAGGATCACGCCGGGCAGGCCGACGATGACGAAGGCCACCCGCCAACTGAACTCCTGGGCCAGCCAGCCGCCGGCCACCGCGCCGAACATGGTGCCCAGGGGGATGCCGAACGAATAGATCGACAGGGCCGAGGCGCGCTTCTTGGGCTCGTAATAGTCGCTGATCAGCGAGTGGCTGGGCGGCGAGCAGCCGGCCTCGCCGACGCCGACGCCGAAGCGGAACAGGGCCAGCTGGGCGAAGCTCGTCGCCGCGCCGCACAGGGCGGTGAAGCCCGACCAGACGACCAGCGACAGCGAGATGATGGTCACGCGGTTCCAGCGCTCGGCCAGACGCGCGATGGGAATGCCGAGCAGGGTGTAGAGCAGGGCGAAGTAGAGGCCGCCCAGCAAGCCCAGCTGGGTGTCGGTCAGCTTCAGGTCGACCTTGATGGCCTGACCGATGGTGGCGATGATCGTCCGGTCGATGAAGTTGAAGGTGTAGGTGGCCAGCAGCAGCCCCAGCACCGTCGCCTTGTAGCCATTCGAATAAAGCGGCCGTTCGCCGCCGGACGCACGCGCGTCGGCCATACTGACTCTCTCCCTTCAAACATTTGTTCTAATTGTTGAGGGGACTGTGACGGAGCGGAAGCCAAAGCGCCAGAGGCTAAATTCCGGGCCCCTGGCGCTCTGGAAATCAGGCGACCATCTCCTCGCGGATGCTGTTGCGGGCGGCCCAGAACAGGCCGAAGGCGGCCAGGCCCAGCGTGGCGGAGACGATCAGCGCCCAGCGGACGCCCTGCGCCTCGCCCAGGCCCATCTGACCGGCCAGCACGTCGCTCAGGAGGCCGACGGCCACCGGCCCCAGGCCCAGGCCGATCAGGTTGATGATCAGCAGCAATACCGCGGAGGCGGTGGCCCGCATGTGGGGTTCGACGATGCTCTGAGCCGTGGCGTAGACTGGGCCGTACCACAGGGTGGCCAGCAGGGCGTTGATCGATAGAAAGCCGATCGCGTGCATCGGCGCGTCCAGGCTGACGGCGGTGATGAAGATGGGAATGGTCACCAGCGACGCTAAGGCCGGCACCATGACATAGGCCCGCAGGTCACGGGCCCCCAGGCGGTCGGCCAGGACGCCGCCCAGCCAGGCCCCGACCACGCCGGCGGTGCCGCCGATCAGGCCCAGCGCCAGACCCAGGAAGCCGGCGGACTTCAGGCCAAAGCCGGCGGCCAACTGGGCGATCTCGGGTCCATGGTTGCGAAAGAAGAACGAGGCGATGAAGGGCGCGTAACCATAACCGATGAAAGCTTTGATCGAGGCGGCCAGGGCCACCAGCCAGAAGGTCTTCTTGGTCGCCAGCACCGCAATGGCGGCGGCGAAGCTGATCTGCGAGCTCGCGCGGGCGGCGATGTCGGCGGCCAACTGGCGGCGCGGCTCGACCAGGGTGAAGGCCGCGATCAGCGCGAAGATCACGCCCGGCGCGCCGGCCACCATGAAGGCCGCGCGCCAGCCATAGGCGTCAGCGACCAGGCCGCCCATGGCCATGCCGGCCAGGGTGCCCAGGGGCGTGCCGATCGAATAGAAGGCGATGGCGCTGGCTCGCTTCTCGCGCGGCACGTAGTCGGTGATCAGCGAGTGGGCGGGCGGCGTGCAGCCGGCCTCGCCGACCCCTACGCCAATCCGCGCCAGGATCAGCTGCCAGAAGTTCTGGGTGAAGCCGCACAGCACGGTGAACGCGCTCCACGCGGCCACCGAGGCGCCGATGATGAAGGGCCGGTTCTTGGTCTCGGCCAGGCGAGCGATCGGGATGCCCAGCACGGTGTAGAAGATGGCGAAGGCCAGGCCCGTCATCATGCCCAGCTGCCAGTCGGCCAGGCCAAGGTCGCGCTTGATCGGCTCGGCCAGGATGTTGACCACCTGCCGGTCCAGGAAATTCAGGGTGTAGATGATCAGCAGCACCCATAGGGCGTACCGGCGATAACCCGTCGAAACGGGATTGATGACCGGTGACGGTGTAGCCGCTTCCGCCATGAGCGCTCTCCCTCGAACAGTTGTTCTAATCGTTGAGGCCACCTTAGACGCAGGGTAAGCCGGGCGGCAATCGCATCAGGGAGCGCGCGCCATGGAACTCGTGATCGGCACCAAGAAGTGGTCCAGCTGGTCGTTGCGGCCGTGGCTGGCGCTCAAGCGCACCGGCGCGCCGTTCCGGGAGATCGAGATCCCGCTGCGTCAGGGCGCGGCCAGCGATGCGGCCATCGCGGCGCACTCGCCCAGCCGGCAGGTGCCGGTGCTGAAGGTCGGCGACCTGACGATCTGGGACTCGCTGGCCATCTGCGAATACCTGGCCGAGACCTATCCCGAGGCCAAGCTGTGGCCGGAAGATCCGATCCTGCGGGCGCTGGGCCGTTCGTCGGCGGCCGAGATGCACGGCGGTTTCCAGGCGCTGCGGAGCGAATGTCCAATGGCGCTGGAGACCCGCGCGCCGATCGAGGTCTCCGAGGCCGTCGGGAAAAACGTCCGGACGATCGTGGAGCGCTGGAACCAGCTGCTGGCGAAGTCCGGCGGGCCGTTCCTGCTGGGCGACTGGTCGATCGCCGACGCCTTCTACGCGCCGGTGGCGACGCGCTTCCGCACCTACGGGATCAAGCCCGCGGACTACGGCGACACCGGAACGGCGCAAGCCTACGCCGAGCGCCTGCTGGCGACGCCGGAGTTCCTGGAGTGGGAGCGCGCGTCGCGGGCTTAGAGACCCGCGGGCGCCCCGTTGGTGACCGGCGGCGGCTTGCAGCGGCCGGCGCGGGCCTGGACCACGTAGAACAGCGCGCGACCCTGGGCGAAGCTGCTGTGCTCGGCCAGCGGGTTGGTGGGCTGGCCGGTGGTCAGGCTCAGGGCCTGCTCGCCAGTATTGCCGGTCTGGCCCAGCGAGGCCTGGTTCCAGCGGCTGAGCACCGGGGCGCAGGCGGCCACGACCGCTTCGGCAATGATCTCGGCGCCGTCCCTGGAGCCGGCCAGGCTGTAGGCCCAGCGGCGGGCGCACTCGTCGACCGGCGTCGACGGGTCCGAGGCCGCCGTGGCGCCGGGACCGGCGTTGTTTCGGAAGTCGGCGCAGATCTTCGGGTTGGACATGGCCTCATGCCCGTTTTCGCAGGCGGCCAGGGCGAGGGTGGCGAGGGCCACGGCGGCCATCACGGGCTTGCGGATCATCTTTTTGATTTCCGTGTGTTTCTAGCGGGGGCAGATCTGGACCGGGCGCTGGGCCAGGCGGCCGCGCTCGTCGTAGTAGGAGATCGTCGCGTTGCGGCACGTCCCGCCGGTCGGCGCGGTGGCCGAGACCTGCTGGAAGGTCCCGTCGCGGACTTCGCCGGTCGCGACCGGGTTGCCCATGTGGTCGTAATAGACCTGACGGACGGGCGCGGGCCGCGCTGGCGCCGCCGAGGCGGCGCGATAGCTGGAGCCGGAGCTGTAATAGGCCGTGCGGGTGCGGCAGCCGCTCTTGCCGATTTCGCGGCCGACCAGGGCGCCGCCGACGCCGCCGATCAGCAGACCGCCGCCGCCCTTCGAGATGGCGTTGCCGACCAGGGCGCCGCCCAGGCCGCCGATGACGGTTCCGGTGGCCTTGCGGCTGCGGCAGGTGGCGGCGTCGGCGTCCGTGGGCGCCAGCGTCGCGGGAAGGGCGATGGCGCCGATGGCCAGGCCGATGATAATGAGACGCGTCATGTGATCTTCGCCTTGGTGAAGGTCCCTCGGGCTTCACAACGCGTCTCGTCGGCAGAAGGATGCGCGAACGGCGGGATGTCGACTCAATCCCGCCATTCGCGCTTTGGGTCTTTAGGCCTTGCGCGCCTCGCGACCGGCCCGAACCGCCGCCGCCAACTGGTCGAGCAGGCGCACCGAGGTGTCCCAGTCGACGCAAGCGTCGGTGACCGACTGGCCGTAGGTCAGGGGCTGGCCGGGGACGATGTCCTGGCGGCCCGCGACGAGGTTGCTCTCGATCATCACCCCCATGATCGGCGAAGTTCCGGTCGCCACCTGAGCGCAGACGTCGGCGACCACGGCCGGCTGGTTCTCGTGGTTCTTGCCGCTGTTGGCGTGGCTGACGTCGACCATGATCCGGGCCGGCATGCCCGCCTTGGCCACGGCTTGCGCGGCGGCGGCCACGCTGGCGGCGTCGTAGTTGGGCGTCTTGCCGCCGCGCAGCACGACGTGGCAGTCGGTATTGCCGGTGGTGGTCGCGATGGCGGCGCGGCCTTCCTTGGTCACGGCCAGGAAGTGGTGCGGTTGCGAGGCGGCGGTGACCGCGTCGACCGCGACCTTCACGTCGCCGTTGGTGCCGTTCTTGAAGCCGACCGGGCAGGAGAGGCCCGAGGCCATCTCGCGGTGGATCTGGCTCTCGGTGGTGCGCGCGCCGATCGCGCCCCAGGCCACCAGGTCGGCGATGTACTGGGGCGTGGTCACGTCCAGGAACTCGCAGGCCGTCGGCAGGCCCTGGGCGCTGACGTCCAGCAGCACCCGGCGCGCCAGGCGCAGGCCCTCGTTGATCCGGAAGCCGCCGTCCAGGTCCGGATCGTTGATCAGGCCCTTCCAGCCGACCGTGGTGCGGGGCTTCTCGAAATAGACCCGCATGATCACTTCCAGCTCGCCGGCGTGGCGCTCGCGCTCGGCGGCCAGGCGATGGGCGTAGTCGAGGGCGGCCTTGGGATCGTGGATCGAGCAGGGGCCGATCACCACCACCAGGCGGTCGTCGCGGCCGTGCAGGATCTCGTGGACCGCCGCGCGAGCCTCGCCGACGACCTCCGCGACCGACGAACTGGCCGGCGCCTCGCCGATCACCTGGGCGGGCGGGCTGAGCGTCTGAAGCTTTTCGATGCGCAGGTCGTCGGTGGGGACGGGCAGCGAGACGAGATGGACGGTGGAAGGCATGGCGTACTCCGAAAGATCTTGGGGGAAATTCCGCGAGGTCCGGCGGCCATGAAAAAAGCCGCCCGGGGAACCCCTGGCGGCTGGTGAAGGTGTCCTTGGTGGCCTGATGTCAGGCCGAACGAAACCCTCCCGGCGCCAGAGGCGTCGGATAGCTAAAATACCAAAACAGCTGTTGGCTGGCGGCGAGGGTCATCACCGCGACCGTAGCGCCACCTCTTCCACATGTCACCCCCGATTGCGGCGTCCGCGACCGATCGTCCTGGATTCACGATTAATCGGGATTCACCAAGCCTCGCGACCCCGCCTTAACCATCCGCCTGCATCTTGTCTCGAAACGGGATAGGAGGCGGCCGCATGGGCCAGCACGTGGAGACCCTGGTGATCGGCGCTGGCCCGGCCGGCCTGACGACCGCCTACACTCTGGCCAAGGCCGGCCGCGCCGTGACCGTGCTGGAGATGGATCCGACCTATGTCGGCGGCATCAGCCGGACGGTCGACTACAAGGGCTTCAAGTTCGACATCGGCGGCCACCGCTTCTTTTCGAAGAGCAAGGAGATCGTCGACCTCTGGAACGAGATCCTGCCCGACGATTTCATCGACCGGCCGCGCCTGTCGCGCATCTACTACCGCGAGAAGTTCTACGCCTATCCGCTGAAGGCCTTCGAGGCGCTCGCGAACCTGGGCGTCTTGACGGCGACCAAGTGCATGGCCTCGTTCGGCTGGGCCAAGGTCAAACCAATCGCCAACCCGACGACCTTCCACCAGTGGGTCCGCAACCAGTTCGGCGAGAAGCTGTTCTCGATCTTCTTCAAGACCTACACCGAGAAGGTGTGGGGCATGAGCTGCGACGAGATCTCGGCCGACTGGGCCAGCCAGCGCATCAAGGGCCTGGACCTGGCCTCGGCGATCATCAACGGCGTCAAGCGCTCGCTGGGCGTCAAGGCCAGGGCGGGCGAGGGGGCGCCCAAGACCCTGATCGAGAGCTTCCGCTATCCCCGCAAGGGTCCCGGCATGATGTGGGACGCCTGCGCCGAGAAGATCACCGCCCTGGGCGGGCAGGTCCGCATGGGCCGCAAGGTCGACGGCCTGCACTACGACAAGCTGGCCAAGATCTGGACCGTCAGCGTCTCCTGCGCCGACGGCAAGAAGGAAATCTACACGGCCGACGACGTCGTCTCGTCCGCCCCGATCCGCGAGCTGATGCAGTCGGTCAGCCCGACCCCGATCAGCGTCTTCCACGCCGGCGAACTGATGTACCGCGACTTCCTGACCGTGGTGCTGATCGGCAAGCCGCAGAAGGAGCTGCCGGACAACTGGATCTATATCCACGATCCGTCGGTGAAGGTCGGCCGCGTGCAGAACTTCCGCTCGTGGTCGCCGGAAATGATCCCGGACGGCGTTTCGACGTGCCTGGGCCTGGAATACTTCTGCTTCGAGGGCGACGGCCTCTGGACCACCTCGGACGAGGATCTCGTCATCCAGGCCAAGCGCGAGATCGCCAAGATCGGCCTGATGGACCCGGCGGACGTCTACGACGCCTGCGTGGTGCGCCAGCACAAGGCCTACCCGGTCTATGACGACGCCTATGCCGAGCACATCAAGATGATCCGGCTGGACCTGAAGATGCACTTCCCGGGCCTGCACCTCGTGGGCCGCAACGGCATGCACAAGTACAACAACCAGGACCACGCCATGATGACCGGCCTGCTGACGGCCGAGAACATCATCGCCGGCGAGACTCTGCACGACGTGTGGGAGGTCAACGAGGACGCCGAATACGGCGAGGCCGGCGTCTCCGGCGCCCGCGAGGCCCTGCGCAGCGAGCGCCTGGTTCCGGCCAAGGTCGCGGCCTGATCATGGCCCTGGCTCCGCGGCTCTGGCGGCGTCTCCCCGAGGAGCTGCGCGAGCTGATGCTCTATGGCTTCGCCAGCGCCCTGGCCCTGGGGCTAGACTGGGGTCTGCTGCTGGCGCTGACGACGCTGGGCGTGAACTATCTGCTGGCCTCGGCGATGGGTTTCGTGAGCGGTATCGCGGTGACCTATCTGCTGTCGGTTTCGATGGTGTTCCGCTATCGCCCGGTCGCCGACCGCTGGCGCGAGTTCGTCGGCTTCGTCGGCGTGGGCCTGGCCGGCCTCATATTGACGCAGGGCCTGATGGCGCTTTGGGTCGAGGTCCTGCGCCTGCATCCGGGCGTGGCCAAGATCCCGACCGCCGCGATCGTCTTCATGTTCAACTTCACCGTCCGCCGGGCGCTGCTGTTCAAAGCCCCCAGAAGCCCCGGGGACGCCGACCCCGTCCAGTCGTGAGCCGCCTCGATAAGTTCGCCGATAGCCGCTGGCTTGGGTGGCTGGTCGCGTTTGGCCTGTTCCTGCTGAGCCGTCCCTATCTCGGCATCTATCACGACGGTCGCCTCTATGTGGCCGACGCCCTGGCCAAGCTGGACCCGGGCGGGGTTGGGCGCGACCTGATGTTCGTCCATGACGGGCAGTTCGGCTTCAGCCTCTACACGCCGATGCTGGCGCGATTGATCGCACTGCTGGGTCCGTCCGCCGCGACGATGGCGATCGTGGCCCTGACGCTGGCGCTGTGGTTCACGGCGGCGGTCTTGATGGTCGAGCGGCTCCTGGCGGATCGGTCGCCGGCGCTGCGCTGGGCGGCGTTGGTCTTCGTGGTCTCGTTGCCGTCTCTCTACGGGCCACTGAACGTCATCGGCTTCGGCGAGCCCTACGCCACGCCGCGCGGCCTGGTCGAGGCGGCGGGCCTGGCCGGCATGGCCGCCTATCTGTCCGGACGACCTTGGCTGGGCCTTGGCCTCTGCATCGTCGGCATGCTGTTTCACCCGATCATGGGCCTGTGCTCGGCCGCCGCGATCGGCGCCGCCCTCTGCTTGGAGGACCGCCGTTGGCTATGGGCGGGTCTGACGGGAGTCGCCGTCGTCGCCGTGGCGGGCCTGGCGCACCTGCCCGTCGCCGACCGTCTGGTGACCGTCATGGACCCGGCCTGGCGGGCGGTGGTCGAGACCCGCAGCCCCATTCTGTTCCCCTCGCTCTGGCCGGTGGAAGCCTGGAGCCGTCTGGCCGTGCAGGCCTGCACCGTCGCGGCGGCGGGCTTTCTGCTCCAGGGCGCGCCGCGCCGCCTGGTCCTGGGCGCCTTGATCGCCGGTCTCGTCGGAGTCGGCGTCGCCGCCATCCTCGGCGAACGTCTGTCGCTGATCCTGTTTCTGCAGATCCAGAGCTGGCGCACCCTGCAACCCGTCGCCGTGCTGGCTCTGGCCTGCCTGGCGCTGCTGGTCGCCGAACTGCCCCGACGCGGAGCGGCGGGGCTGCTCGGCATGTCCCTGATCGGCGTGGCCTGGCTGTTCCGCGATGTCGGCGCGCTCGGCCTGCTCGCGGCGCCGACGGGCCTGCTGCTTGTCGCCGTGGGCGGCAAGCTGCGCTTTACGCGTCCGAGACTTTGCATGGGCTTGGCGCTCGGCCTGCTGGCCGTGGCGGTGATCGGCTATGCTGGATTGGCCGGCGAGGGCCTGGCGGACAAACTGACGCGAGCGGGGCGCTATAGCGAAAGCATCGTCTGGTTCAGCGATCTGCCCGCCTTGGCGATCGCGGTGGCGATCGGCGTCTGGTTGGCCCTCGGCCGACCGACGCCGCCGGTCATGGCGCGCATCGTGGGGGCGGGTGCGGTCTGTGTGCTGGCGATCCTCCTGTGGGACGATCGTTCCGACTACATCCGCGCGCGTGACCGGGGGAAGGATCCGGGGCTGGTCGCCATGACCGCCTCTCGGCCCGGGCCGGTGCTGTGGCTGGTCGGCGACATGGAGCCTTGGTTGCTGCTGGGTCGACCCAGTTGGTCCGCTCGGGTGCAGGGCGCCGGCGTGGTGTTCTCGCGATCGATGGCCCTCGAGATCCGCGACCGCGCCGAGCGCCTGACCAACCTGGGACTGGCGAGCGAGGACTTCATTCGGCCGCTGACGGCGCCGGAACGTCGCCTGCCGCCACCGAGTCTGGCGCAGGTCCGGGCTTTCTGCGCGGCGCCGGACGCGCCGGCCTGGATCCTCTGGCCACGCTGGGACGACGCCCCGCCGTTGGCCGCCGAATTGGCGGCGCGAGACTGGACGCCCAAGGCGCCGTTCATCCGCGAACAAGTCGATCAGGGCGCGCTCCGCGCTCTGAAGGCCAGCCGCTACGCCGTGATTCCCTGCGGCGGCGACTGAGTCTCGGCGGGCTCGCGCGGCGCCTTGAGGCGCTCGATGCTCCAGCCCAGGAAGTGCACCAGCGCGTCGGCCAGGCCGACCATCGCCGCCAGCACGAAGAGGCTGGACATCAGAAGAACCATCAGCGCCGACATGAGAAACTCCCGGTTCTCAGGATCAAGCGACGGGAGGGACGAGCGGTTCCCGTGGTAGCGCTATCAGGCGCCGAAAAAGCGCGCGTGAGGTTGACAACGTTGTCACGCTTCCTGTGAATGGCGCGTCCGCGCAAAGACGGATTCCACGAATAACGTCCCTAGGGAGTGGTGCAGTGATTGCGGTGAAATACAGCCTCGAGGGCGCCGTCCGATGACCGACGCCGCGATCGCGAAGACCACGACGAAAGGCAACGGCGTGAAGCTCGCCGTCGTCTATGTAACCTGCCTGTTCTTCATCTGGGCGCTGGTCACCAACCTGCTGGACCCGCTGCTGAAGACCTTCAAGACGGTCTTCACGCTGAGCCCCGTCGAGGCCAGCCTGACGGGCTTCGCTTTCTTTATCGCCTACGGGATCATGTCGCTGCCGTCGGCCGCGTTCTTGTCCAAGCTTGGCTACGCCAAGTCGGTCATGGTCGGCCTGGGCGGCATCGTCGCCGGCTGTTTCATCGCCATCGCGGCGGCCAAGCTGCACACCTTCGGCGTCTTTCTGGTCGGCCTGTTCGTGATGGCCTCGGGCGTGACCCTGCTGCAAGTCGCGGCCAACCCGCTGATCGCGTCGATGGGCAAGCCCGAAGAGTCCTCGTTCCGTCTGAACCTGTCGCAAGCGTTCAACTCGCTGGGCGCGGCCTGCGGCCTGTGGTTCGGCGCCAACTTCCTGCTCAAGGGCGAGATCTTCACCAAGGGCGTGGTGATCACCCAGGCCATGCGCGAGCAGGCCCTGGGCTTCGTCTCGAACGTCTATCTCGCCATCGGCGTGGGCCTTGCCCTGTTCATCCTGCTGATTTTCCTGGTCCGCCAGAAGATCACCGACGCCGCGCCGAAGACCGGCCAACTGGTCAATCCGTTCACCGCCCTGACCTCGAAGTGGGCGAACCTGGGCGCGATCGGCATCTTCCTCTATGTCGGCGCCGAGGTGGCGATCTCGCTTCACCTGCTGCTGTTCCTGGAGCAGTCGCGCATTCTGGACATTCCGTCCGAGCAGGCCGGCAAGCTGACGACCTTCTACATGGTGTTCGCCATGATCGGCCGCTTCGCCGGCTCGGCCATGCTGAAGACGATCAAGGACTACGCCCTGCTGACCGCCGTGGCCGTCGGCGCCATCGCGCTGTGCCTGGTCGTCATCCTGACCAAGGACATGACCCCCACGGCTCACACCGGTACGGTCAACCTGTTACTGGCCTCGGCCCCGCTGACCAGCGGCCTGATCCCCGCCTTCGCGGCCCTGCTGATCGGTCTGTTCAACTCGATCATGTTCCCGACGATCTTCACCCTGACCCTGCAACGGTCCTCGGCGCCGACCTCGGCGACCTCGGGCCTGCTGTGCATGGCCATCGTTGGCGGCGCCTTCCTGCCGCTGGCCTTCGCCAAGATCGAGGAGCTGACCGGTTCGATCTCGATGGGCTTCATCGCCCCGTTGGCCTGCTACGTCTATGTCCTGTGGTTCGCGCTGGTCGCCAAGAAGGCCCCGACCCACGAGATCCAGGAGGGCGTGGCTGGCGGTCACTAGGCCGCGCCGCGAGCCCTCCGATAGCCGAAGACCTGCAAGCGCACCCCGGGAGGCTCGTTCTCCCGGGGATTTTTTTGTCCTCGGGGCCGGGCCGGAACATGTTGGCGCCTCAGCCCGGTTTGCGGCCGCGCGGGCTGGCCCCGGTCCAGCGCTTGAAGGCGCGCGAGAAGGCGCTGGTTTCGGAGAAACCGACCAGATAGGCGGTCTCGTTGACAGACAGCTTCTCCAGATAGGTCTCGGCCATCCGCCGGCGCAGGTCGTCCAGCACCTGGTCGAAGCTGACGCCTTCGGCCTTCAGGCGGCGATAGAGGGTCTGGCGCGACAGGCCCAGGGCCGCGGCGACCGCGTCCATGGCCAGTTCACCGGTGTGCAGCAGCGGGATCAGCAGGGCCTCGACCCGGCCGCGCGTGGTCTTGGATTCTTCCAGGCTGGCCAGCAGCGCGTCGGCGTGGCCGTTGAACATGCCGAAGGCGTAGCGGTTGGGCCGGTGGATCGCGAGGTTCAGCCACGAGGGCTCGATCCGCAGGGCGTTCCAAGCCGCGCCGAAGGTCACCGGCGCGCGTAGCACCCGCTCGTATTCGGCCGCGTGGGCCGGACGCGGACGGGTCAGGTGGACGGCCAGGGCGAAGGTGAAGTCCGGATAGTGCCGGGTCATCTCGCACGTGAAGCGGGCCAGGGCGGCCTCGATCAGCTCCGGGAAGTCCTCCGCGCAGCGGTCCTCCAGCCAGAGTTCGCCGTTGCGTGGCGTCAGCTGGAAGCGCGGCCCGTCCGAGACGCCGTCGACCTCGACCACCAGGCGCGAAAAGCGGTTCAGCTGCTTCAGGGCCCCGCCCATGGTGTCGGCTGCCTGGCAGATCAGGCCGACGATCGAGATCTGCTCGAAGCGGGTGGCTTCCGGAAACTTCAGGGCCAGGGCCGGCTCGCCGGTCATCTCCTGGCCGGCGCGATAGAGCGCCTTGTAGCGCTCCAGCGGGATGCGGGCGTCCTGGTCCGCGAAGTCGGTCTCGGCCACGCCGGTTCGATCCAGCAGCGCCGCGCGGTCCGCGCCCAGCGATACCGCGAACGCCAGCAGGGCGCTGAAGAACCCGCCCGACACCGTCGCTTGAACCACGCTTGCTTCAGAACGGATGGCCATGGCGCGAGCGGTAGCAGGGTGATCGCCAGGGTCAAGTTCGTGTCGCCTGGCGTCATGGCTCGGCTGGGCCGCGCTCATTAAGCCTGCGAACGAGCGATGCGTTGGCGGGTTGGTACACATGGAGAAGATCGCTAACCGGGCGCTGAGCGTCTCGGCGACCGCGTGGTTCATCGCCCTGATCATGGGGCTGTGGGCGTTCGGGGTCTATATCGTCGGGCTCTACGGCGTGGGCGCCGTCACCGGAGACTGGGAGCGCTGGAACGCGGTGCTGCCGGCGGGGCACGGCTACAATCATGGTGACACCGCCGGAAATCTGGCGCTGGGCGTCCACCTGCTGATGGCGGTGTTCGTGACCTTCGCCGGCTCGCTGCAGCTGGTTCCCGCGATCCGGGCCAAGGCGCCGGGTTTCCACCGCTGGAACGGGCGGGCGTTCATCACCGTGGCCCTCGCCATCGCGTTGTCTGGCCTGTTCATCGCCTTCACCCGGGGCGCGGTGGCCGGGATCTATATGGCGATCGGCAACACGCTGAACGCGGTGCTGCTGATGCTTTGCGCCGGGCAGGCGTTGCGTTTCGCGCGGAAGCGGCGGTTCGACCTCCATCGGCGCTGGGCCCTGCGGGCGTTCGTGCTGATGCTGGGCGTGTTCTTCTACCGTCTGGGCATGATGCTGTGGTTCGCCGCCAACCAGGGACCCGTGGGGCACACCAAGGCGTTCGACGGACCGTTCGACATCGCCCTGGCCTTTGGTCACGTGCTGGTCCCGGTCGCGATCCTGGAGCTCTACCTGCTGGCGCAGGACCGGGGCGGGGCGGGGGCCAAGCTGGCCATGGCGGGCGGCATGGCGGTGGTCACCCTGGCGACGGCGGCGGGCGGCTTCCTCGCTATGATGGGACTGTGGCTGCCGCGTCTTTAGGCACAGGCTCCGTTTCAGTTTTCCTGGGGGCGACCACCGGAAAACCTCGCTCGTAAATCCCACCGCGCGGCACGACATTCTGTCCTCAAGTTTGTCGAGGATCGCGCATGGCCGTCGCCCAGCCGAAGAGCAGCCGTTTCATCAGCGGGTTCGGAGTCCAGGTCCTGGTCGCCATGGCCCTGGGCCTGGGGCTGGGCCTGCTGGCCCGCAACCTGGGACCGGGCGAAGGCCAGGCGGGCTATGCGCTGGCCGAGACCTTGCACCAGATCGGCTCGATCTTCGTCCAGCTGCTGCGCACCCTGGTGCCGCCGCTGGTGTTCACCGCCATCGTCGCCTCGATCGCCAACATCGCCCAGCTGCAGAACGCCGCGCGCCTGGTCTGGCGGACCCTGTTCTGGTTCGCGGTCACCGCCCTGATCGCTGTTCTGATCGGCATCGCCCTCGGTTTGATCCTGCAGCCTGGCCTGCACACCAGCGTCGCGGCCGCCGCCGCCAAGGCGCCCAAGACCCACGGCTCATGGCTGGACTTCCTGACCGGCCTGGTTCCCGGCAACATCCTGGGCCTGGCCGCCTCGACCAAGGTTTCCGACGCGGGCGTGGCGACGACCTCGCTGTCGTTCAACGTGCTGCAGATCGTGGTGATCTCCCTGGTCGCCGGGATCGCGGCCCTGAAGGTCGGCGAGGCGGGCGAGGCCTTTCTGAAGTTCAACGCCTCGGCCCTGGCGATCGTGCGCAAGGTGCTGTGGTGGGTGATCCGCCTGACGCCGATCGGCACAGTCGGCCTGTTCGGCAACGCCGTGGCGCAGTACGGCTGGACGACGCTCGGCCAGCTCGGCGCCTTCACCGGCGCGATCTATATCGGCCTGGCCTTGGTGCTGCTGGTCGTCTACCCGACGATCCTGGCCCTGAACGGCCTCAACCCGATCAAGTTCTTCCAGGGCGCCTGGCCGGCGATCCAGCTGGGTTTCGTCTCGCGCTCGTCGGTCGGCACACTGCCTGTGACCGAGGCCGTGACCGAGACCAGCCTGGGCGTGCCACGCGCCTACGCCGCCTTCGCCGTGCCGTTCGGCGCGACCACCAAGATGGACGGCTGCGCGGCCATCTATCCGGCGATCTCGGCGATCTTCGTGGCTCAGTTCTTCGGCGTGCACCTGGCCTGGTCGGACTATTTCCTGATCGTCTTCGTCTCGGTGATCGGCTCGGCCGCCACGGCGGGCCTGACCGGCGCGACGGTGATGCTGACCCTGACCCTGTCGACCCTGGGCCTGCCCCTCGAGGGCGTGGGCCTGCTGCTGGCCATCGACCCGATCCTGGACATGGGCCGCACGGCCGTGAACGTCGCCGGCCAGGTGCTGGTCCCGACCATCGTGGCAAAACGCGAAGGGATCCTGGATCTCGCGACCTACAACACCGCTCGCGTTCCGGCCGAGACGGTCCTGCATCCCGCCGAATAGGCGAGCGCGGTTGCGCCGGGACGCTTTAGCGGCAATTTTGCCGGCCTCGTAAAGCGTCCCCGGGGGATTCCATGGCTTTGAAGACGACGAACGGCGGCCCGCAGGGGCCGAGCCGGCGCGCCTTCCTGTCCAGCGCCACGGCCCTGATGGGGCTGGCCGTCACCGCCCCCCGCGCCTTCGCCCGGGCTTCGGATCGCATCGAAGGGCTGCTGGCCCAGATGACGATCGAGGAGAAGGCCGGCCAGCTGTCCTGTTTCGCCGACATGATCCGGCCGCCGATCGGCGACATCAATCCGCTGGTCAATATCCGCAACGCCGAGATCCTGCTGGCCGAGGTGAGGGCAGGCCGGATCGGGATGCTGTTCAACGGGGTGGGCGCCCAGGCCGCGCGCGACACGCAGAAGGCCGCGATCGAGGACTCGCGCCTGAAGATCCCGCTGCTGTTCGCGGCCGACGTGATCCACGGCTTCCGCACCGTGTTTCCGATCCCCCTGGGCGAGACCGCCAGCTTCGACCCGCACCTGGCCGAGCGCACCGCTCGCGCCACCGCTCTGGAGGCGACCGCGTCGGGCCTGCACTGGACCTTCGCGCCGATGGTCGACGTCGCCCGGGATCAGCGCTGGGGCCGGGTGGCCGAAGGGGCGGGCGAGGACGTCTTTCTGGGCGAGGTGATGGCCGCCGCCCGCGTGCGCGGCTTCCAGGGCAAGGACCTCAAGGCCGACGACAGCATGCTGGCCACGCCCAAGCACTTCGCCGCCTACGGCGCGGTGATGGCGGGCCTGGAGTACAATTCGGTCGAGGTCTCCGAGGCCACGCTGCGCGAGGTGCACCTGCCGCCGTTCCAGGCCGCCTTCGCGGCCGGCGCCCAGACTACCATGTCGGCCTTCAACGACGTCAACGGCGTCCCGGCGACCGCCAACAAGAGGCTGCTGACCGACATCCTGCGCGGAGAGTGGGGCTTCAAGGGCGTGGTGGTCTCGGACTACACGGCCGACCAGGAGCTGGTGGCCCACGGCTATGCCGCCGACGACCGCGACGCCGCGCGCCTGGCCATCCTGGCGGGTGTCGACATGAGCATGCAGAGCGGCCTCTACAATCGATACCTGCCGGAGCTGGTCGCCTCGGGCGCCGTGCCGATGGCCACGGTCGACGCGGCCGTGCGCCGGGTTCTGGCCCTGAAGGAGGCGATCGGCCTCTTCGACAACCCCTACCGCTCGCTGGATCCGCGCGACGAGGCGGCCCGCACCGCCACACCCGCTTTGCGCGCCCTGAGCCGCGAGGCCGGCGCGCGCTCGATCGTGCTCTTGAAGAACGATCAGGCCCTCCTGCCCTTGCCCAAGGCCGGCAAGCGCCTGGCCTTGATCGGTCCGTTCGCCGACGACCGCGACAACGTGCTGGGGGCCTGGGGCGGCTTCTTCGCGGACCGTCGCCTGAACGTCGATCTGGCCACCGGCGTGCGCGCCCAGCTGGCCGATCCGGCGAGCCTGATCGTCGAGCGCGGCTGCGAGGTCGAGACCACCATCGCCGGCGGCTTCGAGCGCGCGGTGGCCGCGGCTCAGGCCGCCGACATCGTCCTGCTGGCCGTCGGCGAGAGCCAGGACATGACCGGCGAGGCCAAGTCGCGCACGGATATCCGCATCCCGCCGGTGCAGCAGCGCCTGGCCGAAGCGATCGCCGCGACGGGAAAGCCGGTCGTCGTCCTGTTGCGGCACGGCCGCGCGATCCAGCTGGAGGGCGTGGTCCGCGACGCCCCGGCGATCCTGGCGACTTGGTTCCTGGGCAGCGAGATGGGCAACGCCGTGGCCGACGTGCTGTTCGGCGTGGTGAACCCCTCGGGCCGACTGCCGGTCAGCTTCCCGATCGACAGCGGCCAGGAGCCGTTCTTCTACAACGGCCGCACCACCGGCCGCCCGGCCCCGGCCGATCCGAACGGCCAGGAGTACAAGGCGCGCTGGCGCTCGATCCGCAACGACGCGCTCTATCCGTTCGGCTTCGGCCTCAGCTACACGCGCTTCGACGTCACCGATATGAAGCTGTCGACGGAGCGGCTTGGCTGGAACGACACGCTGCACGTGACCGCCAAGGTCAAGAATAGCGGCGACCTGCACGGCGACCATGTCGTCCAGCTCTACATCCGCGACCGGGTCGCCAGCCGCACCCGGCCGGTGCGCGAGCTGAAGGGTTTCCAGCGTGTCTCCCTGGCGCCGGGGGGCGAACGCGAGGTGCGGTTCGAGCTGAAGCGCGAGAACCTGATGTTCGTCGGCGACAACGACTACTGGATCGCCGAGCCGGGGATGTTCGACGTCTGGCTGGCCAGTTCCGCCGTCGACGGCCTGATGGCCAGCTTCGAGCTGCTAGGGGCGGGGCTGGGCTGAACCCGAATCGGTGGCGTTAGGAGTTTGGGCCAAAAAGCGGCCGACGCCTCGCTTCAAGGCGTTCGCGTTAAGCGCGCGCTAAGCTTGACGTCGCGTGTCCAGGCGCTGTGAACGGACGGTGCAAGACGAAGCTAACATCTTACTTTATAAGGCTTATGCGCGCATCCAACAGGCCGAAATATAGGTGCGCCCGTAAACTCGCGTGGCATGTATAACGCTGCGTCGGCATGTCTCGTTGAAAGGACTTGGAAAGGAAATATGGTTACCGGAATCAAGCCATAGTTGGGCTTGTTGCGGGACGCTTGATTTTGGGGGGCGTCTCCATGGTTTGCGTCCGGGCCCGCAGGTGCGTGTCCGCCAGCAAGGGTGGGTGAATGTCGATCTCGAGCCTTTCTGCAGCGCAGATCTCGAACCTCTCGATCACGGCGATCCAGGGGCTGTCCACGACAGACATCCAGTCGCTCAACGGGTCTCAGATCGCCGCGATCAGCGCGACAGGGATCGGCGCGCTCGCCGACACCCAGGTCGCCGCGCTCAGCACGACCCAAGTCAAGGCGCTCACCGCCACCCAGATCCCGAAGTTCGCGACTTCGGTGGTCTTCGACGTCACCCAGCTGACGCAGCTCTCGACCAACCAGGTTTCCGCGCTCACGTCGACCCAGCTCGCGGCCCTCGACGTGTCGCACATCGCCAGCCTCGGCTCGACCCAGATCGGCGCCCTGTCGGCGACCAACTTCTCGGGCCTGGTCGGCACCCAGATCGCCGCCCTGAGCCAGGACCAGATCAAGGGCGTCAGCGTCGTCCAGGCGAAGGCGCTAAGCGTCGCCGACGTCGGCGAGCTGGTCGGCACCCAGATCGCCGCCCTTGGCGTCGACCGCGTGGCCGCGCTGTCGACGACCAACGTGTCGGCGCTCGACGCCACCCAGATGGGGTCGCTGACCACCACCCAGATCAAGAGTCTGACGGCCGCGCAGGTCAAGGGGCTGACCACCACCGACATCGGCGAGATGTCGACGACGCAGGTCGGCGCTCTTTCGGCCGTGCAACTGGGCGCGCTGACCACGGGCGCGTTCTCGGCCCTGGCGGCCACGCAGATGGCCGTGCTGACGGCGACCCAGCTCAAGGGCGTCACCAACGACCAGATCAAGGCCCTGACGGTCACCGACGTCGGTGAGCTGTCCTCGACCCAGGTCGGCGGCCTCAGCGTCGCGCAGCTCGGCGCCCTGACCACGGGGCAGGCGGCGACGCTGTCGACGGACCAGATCGCCATCCTGGCCTCGACCCAGGTCGCGGCCCTGTCGGCTTCCGCGTTCTCGGCCTTGAACGCCACTCAGGTCGGCGGGCTGACCGAAAACCAGATCAAGGGCCTGACGGTCCAGCAGATGTCCGCCCTGAGCGTCAGCGACGTCGGCGAGCTGACCTCCACACAGGTCGGCTTCCTGAGCGCGACCCAGCTGGGCGCGCTGACCACCGGCGCGTTCTCGGCCCTGGACGCCACGCAGGTGGCGGCGTTGTCGACGAGCCAGATCAAGGGTCTGACGGCCAACCAACTGAAGGCCCTGACGACCACTGACATCGGCGAGCTGACGACGACCCAGATCGGCTCCCTGGCGACCAGCCAGTTGGCCGCCATCACCTCGACCAACATCTCGGCGCTGGCCGACACCCAGGTGGCGGCGCTGACGACGACCCAAATCAAGGGTCTGACGATCGACCAGATGAAGGGGTTGAGCGCCGCCGACGTGGGCGAACTGTCCACGACCCAGGTCGGGGCCCTGCTGCCGAACCAGCTGGGCTCGCTGACGGCGGCGGCCTTCTCGGCCCTGGCCGACACTCAGGTCGCCAGGCTGAACAACAGCCAGATCGCCGGCATCAGCGCGACCCAGATCCGCGGCATGACGGTCACCGACATCGGTGAGCTGTCCTCGACCCAGATCGGCGGCCTGACGACCGCCCAGGTGGGCGTGCTGGCCACCACCCAGGTGCAGTCGCTGACGACCACCCAGATCGGCGGGCTGACCTCGACGCAGCTGGGCGCGGTCAGCACGACCAACCTGACCCTGATGGACGCCACGCAGCTGGGCGCCCTGACGACGACGCAGCTCAAGGGCCTGACCGCCCAGCAGATGGGCTCTCTGACCGTCGCCAATGTCGGCAACCTGGTCGACACCCAGATCGGCGGGCTTTCGTCGACGCAGCTGGGCGCCATCTCGACGACAAGCTTTTCCTCGCTGAGCGCCACCCAGGTCTCGTTGATCAACGAGACCCAGATCAAGGGCCTGACCGCCAACCAGATCAAGGCGCTGACGACCACCGACATCGGCGAGCTGTCGACCACCCAGGTCCGTTCCCTGACGACCGCCCAGTTGGGCGCGATGTCCTCGACCAATCTTTCGGCGCTCGACGCCAACCAGATGGCGGCCCTGACCGAAACCCAGGTGAAGGGCCTGACAGCCGTTCAGCTGAAGAACCTGACGACCACCGACATCGGCGAGCTGACCACCACCCAGGTCAAGGCGCTGAGCGCCGACCAGATCAAGAACCTGAGCGCGGCCGCCGTCTCGGCGATGGTCGACACCCAGGTCGCGGTGCTGAGCAGCACGCAGGTGAGAGGTCTGTCCGCGGCCCAGCTGCAGGCCATGACGGCCAGCGACATCGCCGAACTGGCCGATACCCAGATCGGCGCCCTGGCGACCTCTCAGCTGTCGGCTCTGAACCTGACCAACGTGAAGAGCCTTTCGACGGCTCAGCTGAGCCAACTGACCGCCACGCAGGTCGGTTCGCTGTCGGCGACGAACTTCGCGGCTCTCGACGCCACGCAAGTCGGCTCGCTGACCGAGAGCCAGGTCAAAGGCCTGACCAGCGCTCAACTGGCCGCCTTGACGGCCTCCGACATCGGCGAGCTCGCCACGACCCAGATCAGCGCCCTGAGCGCGGCCCAGGTCGGCTCCCTGACGGCGACGGCATTCACCGCGCTGGACGCGAACCAGACGGCGGCCCTGACGACCACGCAGATGAAGGGGCTGACCTCTTCGCAGCTTAAGGCCCTATCGACGACCGACATCGGCGATCTGGCCGGCACCCAGATCGGCGCCCTGACGGCGACTCAGCTGGGCGCCATGACCTCGACGGGCTTCTCGGCCCTGAACGCCACCCAGATGGCCCAGATCTCGACGGGCCAGATCAAGGGCCTGACAGCCGATCAGCTGAAGAACCTGACCGTCACCGACATCGGCGAGCTGTCGACCACCCAGGTCTCGGCCCTGACGGCCGACCAGATCAAGAACCTCTCGGCGGCCAGCATCTCGGCCCTGGCCGACACCCAGATCGCCGTCCTGGTCAACACGCAGATCCAGGCGCTGAACACGACCCAGCTGAAGGGCCTGTCGGTCTCCGACATCGACGAGCTGTCGGCGACCCAGGTCGGCGCGTTGTCCGCGGCCCAGCTGACCGCTCTGGTCTCGACCCAGGTTCAGGAGCTTTCGACCACGCAACTGGGCGCCCTCACCGGCACGCAGGTGGGCGCGATCACGGCGACCAACTTCAGCCTGATGGACGCCACCCAGATGGGCGCCCTGACCTCGACCCAGCTGAAAGGCCTGACCACCGCCCAGGTGGCGGCGCTGACGACCACCAACGTGGCCGCCCTCGCCGACACGCAGATCCAGGCGCTGAGCGCGAGCCAACTGGGCGCCATGGCCGCGACCAGCTTCTCCGCCCTGAATTCGACCCAGGTCTCGCTGATCAACGCGACGCAGATCAAGGGCCTGACGACCGCGCAGGTGAAGGGTCTGTCGGTCACCGATATCGGCGAGCTGAACACGACCCAGCTGTCGGCCCTGTCGACGGCCCAGATCGGCGCGCTGTCGGCCGCCAACTTCTCGGCCCTGGTCGACACCCAGGTGGCGGCGCTGACGGCGACCCAGATGAAGGGCCTGACCGCCGCCCAGATCAGCGGTCTGTCCCTCACCGACGTGGGCGAACTGTCCGCGACCCAGATCGGCGCCCTGGGCGCTGACCAGATCAAGAACCTCGCGCCCGCCAATCTCTCGGCCCTGGACGCGACGCAGACCGCGGCTCTGACGACGAGCCAGATGAAGGGGCTGACCAACACCCAGATCGCCAGCCTGACCGTCACCGACATCGGCGAGCTGAACCAGACCCAGATCGGCGCGCTGTCGAGCGGCCAGATCTCGGCGCTGAACGTCGCGGACCTGTCCACCACCCAGATCTCGGGCCTCAGCGCCTCGGTGATCGGCGCGCTGGGCGCGACCAAGTTCGCCGCCTGGGACGCCACCCAGGTCAGCGCGCTGAACGACACCCAGATCAGGGGGCTCACCGCCTCGCAGCTGGGCGCGCTGAACGCCACCGACATCGCCGAGTTCTCGACGACCCAGGTCAAGGCCCTGACGCCGACCCAGTTGGGGGCGATTTCGGCGACGGGCTTCTCGGCCCTTGACGCCACCCAGGTCGGTGCGCTGACCACGACGCAGATCAAGGGCGTCTCGGCCAACCAGCTGAAGGCGCTGACGGTCACGGACGTCGGTGAACTGTCGACCACCCAGGTCGGCGCGCTCTCGCCGGCGCAGGTCGGCGCGCTGACGGCCACGGGCTTCTCGGCCCTGGACGCCAATCAGGTCGCCGCCCTGACGACGACCCAGATCAAGGGTCTGACCGCTGACCAGCTGAAGAACCTGACCGTCACCGACGTCGGCGAGCTGCTGACGACCCAGATCCAGGCCCTGACGGCCGACCAGGTCAAAAACCTCTCGGCGGCCAGCATCTCGGCCCTGGCCGACACCCAGGTCGCGGTTCTGGCCAACACCCAGATCCAGGCGCTGAACGCCACCCAGCTGAAGGGCCTGTCGGTCACCGACATCGACGAGCTGTCGGCGAACCAGATCGGCGCGCTTTCGGCCCTGCAGATCGGCGCCCTGGCCGGCACCCAGGTGCAGGAGCTGTCGACGACCCAACTGGCCGGCCTGACCGCCAGCCAGGTGGGCGCGCTCAGCAACACCGCCTTCCTGGCCCTGGACGGGACCCAGGTGCAGAGCTTGACCGCCACCCAGATCAAGGGCCTGACGGCCACCCAGCTGAAGGCGCTGGACGGCTTCAACACCTCCGAGTTCTCGACCTCGGTGGCCAAGCTGTCCGCCAGCCAGCTGGGGGCGCTGACTACCACCGCCCTGAACGCCCTGGATCCGACCCAGATCGACGCCTTGACGACCACCCAAATGGCGGGTCTGACCGGCACGCAGGCGAACGGTCTGTCGGGCTCCTTCCTGCTGTATATCGACGAGACCCAGGCGGCCTCCATATCGACCAGCCTGCTGTCGGCGCTGTCGACGACCATGCTGGACAACCTGGACAGGACCAAGGCCCAGGCCTTGACGGCGACCCAGCTTAAGGCGCTGACCGTCGCTCAGATTGGCGGCTCCGCCGGCAATATGCTGCACGAGCTGACCGGCACGCAGCTGAGCAGTCTGACGACGGCGCAGATCGGCGCGCTCAATGCGACCAATATCAGCGCGCTCGACGCAACGGCGGTGAAGTCGCTGACCACCAGCCAGATCGGCGCGATCAAGAAGGAAGCCATCAGCAACTTCGCCAACTCCTTCTATGACGACCTGCAAGCCAGTCAGATCCCGGGCCTCACGGCGATCCAGATCGGCGCGCTGCCGCAGGGCATCCTGGGCGCCTTCGGCGACACCAATGTCGCCGCGCTGTCGTCCACCCAGATCGGCGCGCTGTCGACGACCAACCTGAGGTCGCTGTACCAGACCCAGACCGCCGCCCTGACCACCACTCAGGTCAAGGGCCTGACGGCGACCCAGATCAGCGGCATGGGCTATGACGCGTTGGATCTGAGCGAGACGGCCATTGGCGCGCTCAGCCCGACCCAGCTCGGCGGCTTCGAGGCCACGTCCTTTAACAACCTGAGCGAGACCAAGTTCGCGGCGATCACCTCGACCCAGGTCAAGGGCCTGACCGCTACCCAGATCAAGGGTTTCGCTCAGGGCGGTGCGCTTGACCGTCTGGCCGACACCCAGATCCAGGGGCTGTCTGCCCTGCAGGTCGGCGCGTTCAGCACCACGGGCTTCTCGCTGCTGAACCAGACCCAGGTCGCGGCGCTGAACGCCACCCAGGTCAAGGGCATCGCGGCCAGCCAGCTGCAGAGCCTGACGGTCACGGACATCGGCGAGTTCTCGACCACCCAGATCCGCGCCCTGACCGCGGATCAGATGAAGCAGCTCTCGGCGACCAACATCTCGGCCCTTGCCGACACCCAGGTCGCGGTTCTGGCCAACACCCAGCTCCAGGCGCTGAACGCCACCCAGCTGAAGGGCCTGTCGGTCACCGACATCGACGAGCTGTCGGCCACCCAGATCGGCCAGCTCGCGCCGGCCCAGATCACCGCCCTGGTCCCGAGCCAGTTGCAGGAACTGTCAACCACCCAGGTTGGCGGCCTCACGGCCACCCAGCTGGGCGCGATCTCGTCCACCAACGTCGCGCTGATGCGCGACACCCAACTGGCCGCGCTGACGACGACGCAGATCAAGGGCCTGACGACGCAACAGATGGGCGGCCTGAGCACGGCCAACATCGCCGCCCTGGCCGATACGCAGGTGCAGGCCCTCAGCTCGACCCAGCTGGGCGGCATGACGCCGACCGGCTTCTCGAACCTGAGCGCCACCCAGGTGGGCGTGCTGACCTCGGTGCAGCTGAAGGGTCTGACGACGGCTCAGGTCAAGGGGCTGACGGTCACTGACGTCGCCGAGTTCGACGAGACCCAGATCGGCGCGCTGTCGGCGGCCCAGATCGGCGCCCTGAGCGCGACCGCCTTCTCGGCCCTGGTCGACACCCAGGTGGCCGCGCTGACGACGACCCAGATCAAGGGCCTGACGGCCGACCAGCTGAAGGGCCTGAACACCACCGACATCGGCGAGCTGACGACCACCCAGGTCGCCAGCCTGGCCCCGACCCAACTGGCGCAGATCTCGGCGACCAACCTCTCGGCTCTCGACGCCAACCAGACCGCCGCGCTGACGACGGCGCAGGTCAAGGGCCTGACCCTCGACCAGGTGAAGGGTCTGTCGACCACCGACATCGGCGAGCTGGCCGACACCCAGGTCGCCGCCCTGACCGCGCCCCAGGTGGGAGCCCTGAGCGCGGCCCAGACCGGCACTTTGTCGGCCGCCCAGATCGCCCTGATGGCCGCCACCCAGGTCGGCGCCCTGTCGACCACGGCCTTCTCGGCCTTGGCTGGCACGCAGGTCGCCGCGCTGACCAGCACCCAGGTGAAGGGCATCGTGCCCAGCCAGCTGGCGGCCCTGAGTCCGGCTGATGTCGGTCAGTTCATCGACACCCAGATCGCGGCGTTGAGCATCCTGCAACTGGCGGCGATGTCGGCGACCAACATCTCGGCCCTGGACGCTACCCAGACCGCCGCCCTGACGACGACCCAGGTGAAGGGGCTGACGGCTTCGCAACTCAAGGGCCTGTCGGTGACCGACGTGGGCGACCTGGCGGCCTCGCAGCTGTCGGCCCTGACGAGCACCCAGCTCGGCGCCTTGGGCACGACAGTGATCGACGCGATGAGCACGACCCAGATCGGCCAGTTGCAAGCCACGCAGATCTCCGGCCTGACCGCCACCCAGCTGGACTATCTGTCGACGACCAACATCGCGGCGCTGACCTCGACCCAGGCCAACGCCCTGACGCCCGCCCAGGTGCAAAGCCTGAACGACGCCCAGATCGCGGCCTACCTGACCGTGAGCTGATCCCGGCCGCCGTCCACGCCTCCCGAGGCGCGGACGGCGGACCGCTTGCGATCCTTGCTCTCGGGCATTGGTCGAGTTTCAAACCCCATGCCATGATCACGCAGCGCTGACTCGCGCGCCGCTTTCGCGCGCGCCTGTCCGCCGCCCATCGGTTTCAGGAAGACAATGGCCGACATCGATACGCTGAACCTGCTCAGCACGCTGACCGCCGAGGGATGTTCGCTCGGCGACCTGATCACCCTTGCCTCGAAACTTGGCGCGGAGGGCCAGCCGGCCCTCGCCGACCAGGCCTACAAGGTCTGGATCAAGTTCAACGCCGAGCACCCGCAACTGTCGGTGGCGTTGTTCAACCGCGCGGTCCTGCAGGCGGCTCTGGGCGACAACCCCGGCGCGGCGGCCTCGCTGGAGCAGGCGATCAAGCTCAATCCCGACTTTCTGCCGGCCTATGTGAACCTGGGCGGCATCCAGGAACGGGCTGGGCTGGGTGAGCTGGCCGTCGCCACCTGGGAGGCGGGCGCTAACCGCCAGGTCGTGATCAGCGGCGTGGGCGCCGGCTACGCCTTTACCTGCCTCAAGCAGATCGCCCGCCTGCTGGGCGACATGCACCAGTCGGCCCGCGCCGAACTGGCCCTGCAGCGCGCCGCCGAGCTGGACCCCTCGGCCATGGACGTGATCGGCCAGCTGGTCGCCACGCGCCTGTCGCTGTGCAAGTGGCCGGCCCTGCAGCCGACCGAGCGCGTCCCGCGCGAGACCTTGCTGGAAGGCGTCAATCCGCTGTCGGTCGCCGCCTATACCGATGACCCGTTGCTGCTGCTGGCCGCGGGCAACCACTTCGTCGAGCGCGAGGCCAAGGTCACGCCCGAACAGATCCGCGTCGACCGCCGCGACGCCCCGATCGACATCGCCGGTCGCCGTCCGCGCATCGGCTACATTTCCTCCGACCTGCGCGACCACGCCGTCGGCTACCTGATGGCCGAGCTGTTCGAGGTTCACGACAAGTCAAAGGTCGAGGTCTTCGCCTACTACTGCGGTCCGGAGTCCAGCGATGGCCTGAACACCCGCATCCGCGCGGCGGCGGAGCACTTCACCGACATCCGCCCGATGTCGGACGACGAGGCCGCCCAACGCATCGTCGACGACGGCATCGACATCCTGGTCGACGTCAACGGCCACACCCGCGACGCCCGCACCTCGGTCTTCGCCCGCCGTCCGGCCCCGATCATCGTCAACTGGCTGGGTTATCCGGGGACGATGGGCAGCGACTACCACCACTACATTATCGCCGACCCGTGGATCATCCCGCCGGAGATGGAGCTCTACTACTCCGAGGCCGTGCGCCGGATCCCCTGCTATCAGCCCAATGACCGCCGCCGGAAGGTGGAGGAGACCGTCCCGACCCGCGCCGAGGCCGGCCTGCCCGAGGACGCCTTCGTGTTCTGCTGCTTCAACGGCACGCAGAAGATCACGCCGCACGTCTTCGATCGCTGGATGGAGATCCTCAAGCGCACGCCCGGCAGCGTGCTGTGGCTGCTAGACAGCAACCCCGAGACCAACGCCCGCCTGCGCGACGCGGCCGAGGCGCGGGGCGTGGATCGCACCCGCCTGGTCTTCGCCCAGAAGCTGCAGAACGCCTTCCACCTGGCCCGCTACCGCCTCGCGGACCTTTTCCTGGACACCACGCCCTACGGCGCCCACACAACGGCCTCGGACGCGCTGTGGATGGCCGTGCCGGTCCTGACCTGGTCGGGCCGCTGTTTCGCCTCGCGGGTCTGCGGCAGCCTGGTGCGTAGCGCCGGCCTGCCCGAACTGGTCGTCGACAGCGCGGAGGCCTATGTCGAGAAGGCCGTCGAGCTCGGCGCCGACCGCGCCCAGGCCCAGGCTCTGCGCGACACGCTGGAGGCCAACCGCGACAGCTGCGTGCTGTTCGACATGGACCTGCTGGCCGGCAAGCTGGAAGCGCTTTACGGCGAGATGATCGCCGAGCATCAGGCCGGCCAAAGGCCGCGCCCGAACCTGACCAATCTCGACACCTACTTCCGCATCGGCCTGTCGCTGGACCGCGACGACCGCGAGATGCAGACCGAGCCCGACCTGCACGCCCTTTACCGCCACGAGTTGGCGCGGCGCGACCAGGTCAAGACCATCCCCGCCGATGGCCGGCTCTGGGAAGGTGGCGCTTCGTGAGCCAAGTCCCGCCGGGCGATCTGTTCAAGCGTCGCGCGACGCGGCCTTCGCAGTTCGGCCAACTGGCGAGCTTGGGCGACCTGTCCGGGCTGGTGGCTCAGCTCCGGCTGTCCAAGGCCGAGGACCCGAACTTCCGAATCCTGCTGGTCGGCGACGGTCCGCCCGGTTGGCCGGAAGATCTGCGCGACGCCGCGCTGGGCGGGGTGGGCGCCGATTTTCCCGGCGACCTTTCCGATCCCGAGACCTACCGCGCCGTGCTGGCCCATGTGGCGCGCGAGGGCCGCTTCGACTGCGTGCTGGCCACGCATGTGGTCCAGACCCTGGCCCGGCCGTCCGTGTTGCTTGAGCGCCTGCCGCTGATCGCCGAGGCCGGCTGGATCACCACGCCGTCACGCTATCTGGAGGCCCTCAAGCCCGAGGGCGCCTATCGTGGCTTCGCCCATCACCGCTGGGCCGCCGACCACCTGGACGGCGCCCTGGTGCTGGCCCCCAAGACCCCGCTACTCGAGCACCTGACCTTTCCGGGCGAGGCTGTGTGGGCGCAGGCCCCGCAGCGTTTCGAGCTGCAGGTCGGCTGGCGCGGCGGCCTGAACTTCGCGGTGATGCTGGGCGAGGGAACCCTGCCGGTCGGCGCCCAGGCCCTGGCCCTGCTGGGCCGCTTCTTCGAGGGCGTGCCGGCCGAGGCGCCGCCCGCCGCCGCGCCGTCGGCGGAATCGGCGCTAGACGTCGCCGCCGAGCTGAGCAAGGCCATCGCCACCGCGCGCGATACGCAGGCGGGCCTGCATCCGCTGGGCCGGATGAAGTTCTACCACGACGCCGTCAGCCTGATCCTCTGCGAGCCCCTGACCCGCGAGCGTCTCGAACTGTTCGAACTGCTGCTGGCCGAGGCCGCGGCCATGGGCATGGAGTCGCCCGGCCCGGAGTGGGGCGACTGGGTCAATCACTACCGCGCGGTGATGGAGGCCCTGACCGGAGCGGATCTCGATGGGCCGACCCCGCCCGCGCCGGACGACGGCCCCCAGACCTTCCTGACCGGCGATGGCAGGACCTTGGACGGCGAGGGGCTGAAGGCCCACGCCGACGCCCTCGGGGCCGAGGTGGTGTTCTTCGCCGCTGGCGACCCCCGCTATGTCGAGCTGTACGGCCGCTGGCTGGCGCTGTCGGTGCTCAAACACAGCGACACGCCGTTCCTGGTGTTGATCCATGTGATCGGCGGCGCGGGGAAACTGGCCGAGGCCGCCGCGACGGTGCGGATCGACGACCCGCGCGTGGTTTTCGTCGGCGACGACTTCGACGCTTCGGCGGTGACCACCCAGTGCTTCGAGGCGCCGCCGAAGGGGCTGATCGAGATCCCGGTCGCCCACTACCAGTCGGTGCGGTTCCAGCGCCTGGGCGGGTTGCTGGACCTGCTGCAACGGCCCGTCTTCGTGTCGGACATCGACCTGCTGCTGCAGCGCGGCGTCGCCGACCTGCTGGAGCAGTGGACCGACGCCGATCTGGTGCTGAACCTGAACGACAAGAATTTCCAGGCCGGTTCGCGGATCACCGCCAACTTGGTGCTGGCCCGACCGACTCCGGAGACGTCGATCCTGCTGCGCTGGCTGCGGGCCTATCTGGATGAGCGGCTGTCGCGCGCCACCGTCACCCGCTGGATCGACCAGGTCGCCCTGAACCTGGCCCGCCGTCACCTGGAGCTGCACGCTCCGGGGGCGAAGGTGGGAACCTTCGACACCCAGAGCGACATCAACAACGTGATGTTCAAGGAATATGTCGAGGGCCACCCGTTCCGGTTCCTGTCCCTCTACCACGGGTTCGATACGTCGACCCTGGAGGAGTAGGGCGGCCTAGAAGGTGGCCTTGGCCTTCATCACGACCGCTCCGCCGACCTCCGCCCACAGCGCCGCGCCGTCGTCGGTGAGATGTCCTCTGGCCGCGATGGTCTCACCAGCAAACGCCGGCTGCAGCGCCCGGAACGAAAAGCGCGTCAGCGGCCGGGCGGGCATGGCCTCGAGCAGCAGCAGGGCGATCAGCGGACCGTGGACGACGAGGCCCGGATAGCCTTCGACCTCGGTCGCGTAGGGCAGGTCGTAGTGGATGCGATGACTGTTCGAGGTCGCCGCCGAAAAGGCGAACAGCAGCACCGGATCGGTCGGCGTGTCGCGGCTCCACTCAGCCTGAGGAAGCTCGGCGTCGGGCGTGCGCGGCGCGGGCGGGGCGGCGGTGTAGACGATCGTCTGGCGCTCGGTGACGCGGACCTCGCCGGCCTGGCTGAACGTCCGGTCGACCGTGACGAAGGTCAGCGGCCCGCTAGCGCCGGGCTTTTCCTCGATCTTGGAGATGGTCTCGACGAGCTCGGTTTCGAGATCGGGCAGGAGGGGACCAGCGAAGGTCATGTCCGCCGCCGCGAACATCCGCCGAGGCGCTTCGATGGTCGGCAGGAACAGGCCGCGCCTTTGATGGCCGTCGGGGCCGAGATCGGCGCGCGGGATCGGTTCGGCCAGGCATCCCCAGTGCCAGGCGGGCGGGACCGCGGCCGGCGTCGGCCGGTCCAGCACCGCCGCCAGGCGCGCCAGGTCCGAAGCCGCCAGGATCGCCGTCCGCCGCCTTTGCATCAGTACGAGCGGGGCAGGCCGAGCACGTGCTCGGCGACATAGGCCAGGATCAGGTTCGTCGAGATCGGCGCCACCTGGTAGAGCCGCGTCTCGCGGAACTTGCGCTCGATGTCGTACTCCTCTGCGAAGCCGAAGCCGCCGTGGGTCTGCAGGCACATGTCGGCCGCCGCCCACGAGGCCTCCGAGGCCAGCATCTTGCCGATATTGGCCTGCTCGCCGCAGGGCAGCCCGGCGTCGTAGCGAGAGGCCGCGTCATAGATCGTCAGCCGCGCGGCGTGGGCCTGGGCGTAGGCGCGGGCGATCGGGAACTGAACGCCCTGGTTCTGGCCGATCGGGCGGCCGAACACGACGCGACTGTTGGCGTAGTCCCGCGCCTTGCCGATCAGCCAGGCGGCGTCGCCCAGGCACTCGGCGCCGATCAGGATCCGCTCGGCGTTCATGCCGTCCAGGATGTAGCGGAAGCCCTTGCCTTCCTCGCCAATCAGGCTGTCGGCGGGGATCACCATGTCGTCAAAGAAGAGTTCGGTCGTGGCGTGGTTCAGCATGGTGGCGATCGGGCTGATCGAGAGGCCGTTTCCCTTGGCTGCTCGCATGTCGACCAGGAACACCGACAGGCCATCCGCCTTGCGGGCGACTTGATCCTTGGGCGTGGTGCGGGCCAGCAGGACCATCAGGTCGGAGTGCTCGGCCCGGCTGGTCCAGACCTTCTGGCCGTTGACCACATAGGTCTCGCCCTCGCGGCGGGCGAAGGTCGAGATCGAGGTGGTGTCCGTTCCGGCCGTGGGCTCGGTGACCCCGAACGCCTGCAGGCGGATCGAGCCGTCGGCGATCCTCGGCAGCCAGGTCTCCTTCTGCTCAGGTGAGCCATGCCGCAACACCGTGCCCATCGTGTACATCTGGGCGTGCACGGCGGCCGCGTTGCCGCCACTGGCGTGGACCTCCTCCAGGATCGCAGCGGCCGCTGTCAGGCCCAGGCCGCCGCCGCCATACGCCTCGGGGATCAGCACGCCCAGTAGTCCGGCCTGGGTCATGGCGGCCACGAACTCGGTCGGATAGGCCTTCTCGCGATCCAGGGCGCGCCAGTAGGGCGGCGGGAAGTCGCGGCAGAGGGCGCGCACCGTCTGGCGCAGGGCCTCGATCAACTCCGGATCCGCCAGCGACACTAGACGCGCTCGAACGACAGCGCCGCGCCCTGGCCGACGCCGATGCAGAGGGTGGCGAGGCCGCGCTTGCCGCCGGTCGCCTCCAATTGGCGAAGGGCGGTCAGCACCAGCCGCGCGCCGGAGGCGCCGAGCGGGTGGCCCAGGGCGATGGCGCCGCCGTTCGGGTTCACATGCGCGCCATCATCGGGCAGGCCCAGCTGACGCAGCACCGCCAGCCCCTGGGCGGTGAAGGCCTCGTTCAGCTCAACGGTGTCGAAGTCGCCGATCGACAGACCGGTCCTGGCGAGCAGCTTCTGAACGGCGGGGACCGGGCCGATACCCATGACGCGCGGCGCGACGCCGGCGGCGGCGTAGCCGGTGATCCGGGCGCGCGGCGTCAGGCCGTGGCGCTTGACGGCGTCCTCGGAGGCGACGATCAGCGCCACCGCGCCGTCATTGACGCCCGAGGCGTTGCCGGCGGTCACGGCGCCACCCTCGCGGACGACGGGCTTCAGCTTGGCCAGAGCCTCGATCGTGGTCTCGCGCGGATGCTCGTCGCGCTCGACGAGGGTCGGGCCGGCCTTGCCGGGGATCTCGACGGGGGTGATCTCGCCGGCCAGGAAGCCGCTGGCCTGGGCCGCGGCGGCCCGCTGCTGGCTGCGCAGGGCGAAGGCGTCCTGATCCTCGCGGTTCACACCGTAATCGGCGGCGACGTTCTCGGCCGTCTCGGGCATGGAGTCGACGCCATAGGCCTTGCGCATGGCCGGATTGACGAAGCGCCAGCCGATCGTGGTGTCGAAGATCTCGGCGTTGCGCGAGAAGGCGCTGTCGGCCTTGCCCATCACGAACGGCGCGCGGCTCATGCTCTCGACGCCGCCGGCGATCAGCAGGTCGTTATGGCCCGACAGGATGGCGCGGGCGGCGTAGCCGACGGCTTCCAAGCCGGAAGCGCACAGACGGTTGACGGTCACGCCCGGCACGCTGACCGGATAGCCGGCCAGCAGCAAGGCCATGCGAGCGACGTTGCGGTTGTCCTCGCCGGCCTGGTTGGCGCAGCCCAGCACCACCTCATCGAGGGCTTCCAGGTCGAGGCCGGCGTTGCGCGCGGCCAGGGCCTTCAGCGGGATGGCCGCCAGGTCGTCGGCGCGAACCTTGGAGAGCGCGCCGCCGTAGCGACCGATAGGCGTGCGGAGGCCGTCACAGAGATAGGCGGTGGTCATGCGAAGGCTCCCGGATCGTCGCGCTCAAACAAGTGTTAGAGTCGCGAGAGGCGAGCCTCAACAGTTTTCAGCGCCAGCCGCCGCCCAGGGCCTGGACCAGCGCCACCGCCGTCGTCTGGCGCGAGACCGCCGTCTGCAGCAGCGTCCGCCGCGCCGACAGGGCCGAGGCCTGGGCCGTGACCACGTCGGTATAGGCGACCTGGCCGGCCTTGTACTGGTTCAACAGCATCTGCTCGGTCTGGTCGGCGGCCTGGGAAGCCGTCAGCTGAAGGGCGTACTGCCGCTCCAGGGCGCGGGCCGCGGCCAGCTGGTTCTCGACGTCCTCGAAGGCCAGGAGAGCCGTCTGGCGGTAGTCGGCGGCGGTGGCGTCATAGGCCGCGCGCGACTGCTCGACGCGGGCCTTGCGGGCGCCGGCGTCGAACAGGGTCTGGGCGGCCGTCAGGCCCAGCGACCAGGTATTGGCCGAGGTGGTGAACAGGTCGCCCAGCACGCTGGAGGTCGAATTGCCGTTGGCCGACAGGCTGAAGGTCGGGAAGAAGGCGGCGCGGGCCACGCCGATGTCGGTATTGGCGGCGGCGACGCGGCGCTCGGCGGCCGCGACGTCGGGGCGACGCTCCAGCAGGGTCGACGGCACGCCGATCGGGATCTCCGGCACGACCGGCTTCCAGTCGCCGACGGCGGCGATGCGGAAGCCGCTGGCCGGTTCACCGACCAGCACGGCGATGGCGTTCTCGAAGGTCGCGCGATCCCGCACGAGGCCCTCCAGCGTCGACTGGGCGTTGGCCAGCTGGACCTGGGCCTGCAGTACGTCGGACTTGGGCGCGATGGCGGCGTTGTAGCGGTTGGTGGTGATCCGCAGGCTGCGCTGATAGCCCTCGACCGTGGCCTGGACCATGGCGATCTCGGCGTCGGCGCGGCGCAGGCCCAGATAGCTGGTCGCCAGTTCGCCTTGCGCGGAGAGCTTGGCGGCGGCGAGGTCGGCGGCGCTGGCTTCGGCGCTGAACTTGGCGCCGCTGAGGCTGGCGCGGATGCGGCCCCAGAGGTCCGGCTCCCAGCTGGCGCCGATGCCGACCTGATAGCGCTGGGTGTCGCCCGCGCGGGTCGCGCCGCCGACGGAGGTCGTGGTCTTGGTCCCACCGCCGCCCGACTTGGTGGCGGAGCTGGAGAGGTCGATCGACGGGAACAGGCTGGCGCGCTGCTCGCGGACCAGGGCGCGGGCCTGGCGATAGGCGGCCTCGGCGCGGGCGATGGTCTGGTTGTCCACCTTCACGCGCTCGGCCAGGACGTTGAGCCGCGGGTCGCCCAGCAGCGTCCACCAGTCGCCGCGATCCAGATGGTCGGACGGCGTGGCGGTCTTCCAGCCCTCCAGGGCCTTGAACTGAGCTGGCGGCGCAGACTTTAGCGCGGGCGTCTCGTAGGCCGGCGTCATCGAGCAGGCGCCAAGGGCGAGGAGCGAGGCGGCGCCGATCAGGCGCGAAAGACGGATCATCTGGCGGGTTCCGGCGCGGTCGGGTGGTGGGTCAGATGCCGCTCGTCCTTGCGCGTCTTCCCGCGCAGGCGATCGAGATAGACATAGACCACGGGTGTGGTGATCAGGGTCAGCAGCTGGCTGGCGATCAAGCCGCCGATGATGGCCACGCCCAGCGGACGACGCAGCTCGGCGCCTTCGCCAAAGCCGATGGCTAGGGGAAGCGCGCCGAGGGCCGCGGCCAGGGTGGTCATCAGGATCGGGCGGAAGCGCAACAGGCTGGCCTCGCGCACGGCTTCCTGGGCGGACAGGCCCCGACTGCGCTGGGCGTCCAGGGCGAAGTCGATGATCAGGATGGCGTTCTTCTTGACGATGCCCAGCAGCAGGAACACGCCGATCAGCGCGATGATCGAGAACTCCATCTTGAAGATCAGCAGGGCGACCACCGCGCCGACGCCGGCGGCGGGCAGGGTGGACAGCACCGTGATCGGGTGGACGTAGCTCTCGTAGAGGATCCCCAGCACGATGTAGATCGCCACGATGGCGGCCAGGATCAGCAGCGGCTGCTGCTTCATCTGGTCGTTGGCCTGGCGGGCCTGGCCCTGGAAGCTGCCGCGCACGCTGGTCGGCATGCCGATCTCGGCCTCGGCCTGGGCGACGGCGACCTGGGCGTCGCTCAGCGACTTGCCGTCCGCCAGGTTGAACGAGACCGTGGTGGCCAGCTCGCCGTTCTGGTGATTGACCGAGGTCGGGGTGGCGTTCTGGCTGACGCTGGCGATGGCCGACAGCGGCGTCATGGCCGTGGCGGCGGTATTCAGGGCCGAACCGGTCGACTGGTCGCGCAGGGCGGGATTGACGCTGGGACCGGTGGCCTTCGCCGTTCCGGATGGCCGCGTTGGCACGTGGACGTCGTTCAGCGCCTCGGGTCCCTGGGCGAACTTCTGCTGCCACTCGAGGATCACGGCGTACTGGTTGACGTCCTCGTAGATGGTCGCGACCTGGCGCTGGCCGAAGGCGTTGTAGAGTGCGTTGTCCACGGCGCGCGGGGTGACGCCCATCCGGGCGGCGCTGTCGCGGTCGACGGTGACCAGGGTCTCGACGCCGTTCTCCTGCTGGTCGGAATCGACGTCGGTCAGCACGTCGTCGTGCGCTTTCATCGCCTCGGCCAGCTTGGCGGCCCACTCCTTGAGGGGGGCGCTGCTGTCGCTGGTCAGGGTGTACTGGTAGGTCGAGTTGCTCTGCCGGCCGCCCATGCGCAGGTCCTGCACCGGATTCAGGAACACGCTGATGCCGGTCACGCGCTGCAGCTGCGGACGCAGGCGGGCGATGACGGCCGAGCCCTTCTCCTTGCGCTCGCCGATCGGCTTGAGGTTCACGAACATGAAGCCGCCGCCCGCGCGGCCGCCGCCTGTGAAGCCGACCACGGTGTCGACGGCGGGATCCTTGTGGATGATGCCGACCACCTGGCGCAGCTTCTTCTGCATGGCCTGGGACGAGACAGACTGGTCGGCGCGCATGCCGGCCATCAACTGACCGCTGTCCTGCTGCGGGAAGAAGCCCTTGGGCACGGCGATATAGAGCCAGGCGGTCATGGCGATCACCGCGACCAGCAGGGCGATGACCAGCGGCTTGGCGTGTAGCGCCCAGTCCAGGCTGTGCTCGTAGGTCTTGTGGACGCGGTTGAACGCCGCCTCGAAGAAGCGCGACAGGCGGCCTGCCTTGTCCTTCTTCTCGGGGCGCAGCAGGTAGGCGCACATCATCGGCGTGGTGGTCAGGCTGATGACCAGCGAGATCAGCACCGCCGCCGACAGAGTGACCGCGAACTCACGGAACAGGCGCCCGACCTGGCCGCCCATGAACAGCAGCGGGATGAAGACGGCGACCAGCGAGATGCTGATCGACAGCACCGTGAAGCCTACTTCGCGCGCGCCCAGCAGGGCCGCCGCGAAGCGGTCCATGCCCTTCTCGATGTGGCGGGCGGTGTTCTCCAGCACGACGATGGCGTCGTCGACCACGAACCCAGTGGCGACGGTGATCGCCATCAGGCTGAGATTGTTGAGGGAAAAGCCCAGCAGGTACATGACCCCGAACGTGCCCAGCAGCGAGACGATGGTCGCCGCCGCCGGGATGAAGGTGGCGCGGGCGCTGCGCAGGAAGACGCTGACCACCACGATGACCAGGATGATCGAGATCAGCAGGGTGACCTCGATCTCGTGCAGCGAGGCGCGGATCGAGTTGGTGCGGTCGCTGGCGACGTCGACGGTGATGTCGCTGGGCAGCTGGGCGCGAAGCTCGGGCAGGACGGCGCGGACGCTGTCGACCGTCTCGATGATATTGGCGCCCGGCTGGGCGGTGATCAGGACGATGATCGACGGCTTGCCGTTGAACAGGCCCAGGGTGCGGGTGTCGGCGACGCTGTCGGTGACTTGCGCGACGTCCGACAGGCGGATCGGCGCGCCGTTACGCCAGGCCACCACGAGGCCGGCATAGTCGGCGGCCTTGCGACCCGCACCGGTCGTATAGATCTGGTAGCGCTGGCCGTTGCCCTCCAGCGCGCCCTTGGGACGGTTGGCGTTCGCCGACTGGATCGCCGCGCGGACGTCCTCCATGGCGACGCCGTACTGGTTCAGCAGGAACGGGTTGGCCGAGATGCGGACGGCCGGCAGTGAGCCGCCGCCGATCTCGACGTCGCCGACGCCGCTGACCTGGGCCAGGCGCTGGGCCACGACGTTGGAGACCGCGTCATAGATCTGGCCGGGCGTCTTGCTGTCCGAGGTCAGGGCCAGGATGATCACCGGCGAGTCGGACGGATTGGCCTTGCGATAGGTCGGGTTGCTGCGCAGCGTCGCGGGCAAGTCGGAGCGGGCGGCGTTGATCGCGGCCTGCACCTCGCGCGCTGCGCCGTCGATCTGGCGGTTGAGGTCGAACTGCAGGGTGATCCGCGTCGACCCCGTCGAGCTCTGCGAGGTCATCTCGTTGACGCCCGAGATCGTGCCCAACCGTCGCTCCAGCGGCGTGGCGACGCTGGACGCCATGGTCTGGGGACTGGCCCCCGACAGGTTGGCCGACACCGAGACCGTCGGGAAATCCACCTGCGGCAGGGGCGAGACCGGCAGCACGAAGAAGGCCGCGATACCCGCCATCGCCAGGCCGATGGTCAGCAGGATGGTGGCGACCGGCCGCCGGATGAAGGGGCCCGACAGGTTCACGACGGCGCCCCCGGGATCGGCTCGGGATCGATGCGATCGGGGTGCGGGCCGTCATCGCGGCGCTCGCGCTTGGCGGTCGGGGCCAGGCGGTCGAAGGCCAGATAGACGACCGGGGTCGTGAACATGGTCAAGAGCTGGCTCAGCAGCAGGCCGCCGAAGATGGCGATGCCCAGCGGGCGGCGCAGTTCGGCCCCTTCGCCGAAGCCCAGCATCAGCGGGATGGCCGCGAACAGGGCCGCCAGGGTGGTCATCAGGATCGGGCGGAAGCGCAGGATGGCCGCCTGGAAGATAGCGTCGCGCGGGCTCTTGCCTTCCTCGCGTTCGGCGTCGATGGCGAAGTCGATCATCATGATCGCGTTCTTCTTGACGATGCCGATCAGCAGGATGATGCCGATGATCCCGATCACGCCCAGGTCGTTGCCGGTGATCCACAGGGCCAGCAGCGCGCCGACGCCGGCCGACGGCAGGGTCGACAGGATGGTCATCGGGTGGACGTAGCTCTCATAGAGCACGCCCAGCACGATGTAGACGCAGACCACGGCCGCCAGGATCAGCCACAGCTGGTTGGACAGCGAGTTCTGATAGGCCCCTGCCGCGCCCAGGAAGGTGGTGGTCACCGAGACGGGCATGTCGATCGTCTTCATGGCCTTGCGGATCTCGTCGACCGCGTGGCCCAGCGAGACGCCGGGGGCGGTGTCGAAGCCGATCGTGGTGGCCGGAAACTGGGCGACGTGGGTGACCTGCAGCGGCGACTGCTGGGTCTTGATGGTCGAGAAGGCGGCCAGCGGAGTCGGCGCGCCGCCGCCGGTCTTCAGGTTCAGATTGCCCAGGGTGGTCGGGTCGACCAGGACGCCGGGCTTGGCCTCCAGGATCACGCGGTACTGGTTGGTCTCGGTGAAGATGGTCGAGACGATCCGCTGGCCAAAGGCGCTGTAGAGGGCGTCGTCGACATCCGAGGCGGTGATCGACAGGCGCGCGGCCGTGTCGCGATCGATGTCGACATAGGCGGCCTGGCCGGTGGCCGAGGCGTCGGAATAGACGTTGCGGACGGCCTTCACCTTCGCCAGTTCGGCGGTAAGCTTGCCGGCCCATTCCTTGATCGTGGCGGTGTCGGCGCCTTCCAGCGACAGGCGGTATTGGGTGGGGCCCGTCTCGGCGTCGATGGTCAGGTCCTGGGTGGGCTGGAGGTACAGCGTCACGCCGGGGACATTGGCCACGCGTTCGCGCAGCCGCTGCATGATCTTCTCCTGCGAGCCGGAGCGGTCGGCCTTCAGGTTGATCTGCATCTGGCCGGTGTGGAGCATGGCGTTGTTGGCGCCGTCGACGCCGATGAACGAGGCGACGTTCTCGACCGCCGGATCGTCCAGGATGGCCTCGGCCGCCTGCCGCTGCAGGGCCGCCATGCGGTCGTAGGAGACCGACTGGGCCATCTCGGTGCGGGCTTGCAGCTGGCCGGTGTCCTGGGTGGGGAACAGGCCTTTGGGGATGATCATGTAGAGCACGCCGGTCAGGACCAGCGTGCCGACGGCGACGACGAGCGTCGCGACCTGGCGCTGCAGAACCCAGGCCAGGGCGACCTCGTAGCGAGCCTCGACCTTGGCGAACAGGTCCTGGGTCTTCTTGCCGATCCCCTTGGCCTCCTGGCCCTCGTGCGGCTTCAGCCAGCGGGCCGACAGCATGGGGGTGAGGGTCAGTGAGACCACGGCCGAAATCAGGATGGTGATGGCCAGGCTGATGGCGAATTCGCGGAACAGGCGCCCGACCACGTCGCCCATGAACAGCAGCGGGATCAGCACGGCGATCAGCGAGATGGTCAGCGAGATGATCGTGAAGCCGATCTCCTTCGCGCCCTTCAGCGCCGCCTCCATGGGTTTTTCGCCCTTCTCGAGGTGACGGGTGATGTTCTCGATCATCACGATGGCGTCGTCGACGACGAAGCCGGTGGCGATGGTCAGGGCCATCAGGCTGAGGTTGTTCAGCGAGAAGCCCATCAGGTACATCACCCCGCACGAGCCGATCAGCGAGATCGGCACGGCCAGGCTGGCGATCACCGTGGCGCGCAGGCTGTGCAGGAAGAAGAAGATCACCAGCACCACCAGCCCCACGGCCAGCAGCAGCTCGATCTCGACATGGTGCACCGAGGCGCGGATGCCGGTGGTGCGGTCGGCAAGCACCTGGACGTCCAGGGTGGCGGGCAGGCCGGCCTGAAGCTCGGGCAGCTTGGCCTTGATGGCGTCGACGGTCTTGATGACGTTGGCGCCGGGCTGGCGCTGGACGTTGACGATGATCGCCGGGGTCTTGCCGGCCCAGGCGCCCAGGCGGGTGTTCTCGGCGCTCTCGACGACCTGGGCGATGTCCGACAGGCGGATCGGCGCGCCGTCCTTATAGGTGACGATCAGGTTCTTGTAGTCGTCGACGCTGAGTAGCTGGTCGTTGGCGTTGATCGTGTAGCTGCGGGTCGGGCCGTCGAAACTGCCCTTGGCGCTGTTGGCGTTGGCGGCGCTGATCGCGGTCCGCACGTCCGACAGGGTCAGGCCGTAGCTGGCCATGGCCTGGGTGTCGGCCTGGATGCGCATGGCCGGCCGCTGGCCGCCCGACAGCGACACGAGGCCGACGCCCGAGACCTGGCTGATCTTCTGGGCCAGGCGGGTGTTCACGAGGTTCTGCACCTCCGTCAGCGGCAGGGTGTCGGAGGTGATGGCCAGGGTCAGGACCGGCGCGTCGGCGGGGTTGACCTTGGCGTAGACCGGCGGCGCGGGCAGGTCGGCCGGCAGCAGCGAGCCGCTGGCGTTGATGGCGGCCTGCACCTCCTGCTCGGCGACGTCCAGCGTCTCGCCCAGATTGAACTGCAGGGTGATCACCGAGGCCCCGGCCGTGCTGACCGAGCTCATCCGGGCCAGGCCCGACATCTCGCCCAGCTGGCGCTCCAGCGGCGCGGTGACGGTCTGGCTCATCACCTCGGGGCTGGCCCCGGGATACAGGGTCTGGACCTGGATGGTGGGGTAGTCGACCTGGGGCAGGGCCGACAGCGGCAGCAGCCGAAAGCCGACCAGGCCGGCCAGGACGATGGCCGCCATGAACAGGGCCGTGGCGACCGGCCGCTGGATGAAGGGACGCGAGGGGTTCATCGCGGCTGGGCCCGACTATTCCGGACGCTGCTGGCGCTGGCGACGGGCCTTGCCGTCGCCCTTGCCCTGCCCCGCCGGCTTGGCGCCCGGCAGTTGCACCTTGCCGCCGTCGCGCAGGCGGTCGCCGCCCTCGGTGATGACCTTGTCGCCGACCTTCAGGCCCTCGGTGATCTGCACCTGGACGCCCGTCGCCTGGCCGGTCTTCACCGGGGTCTTGGAGACGGTCTGATCGCCGTTCAGCAGCCAGACGAACGCGCCGTCGCCGCCCTGGCGCACGGCCGTGGCCGGCACGACGATCGCGCCCTTGATGGTGTCCAGCTCCATGCGGACATTGACGAACTGGCTGGGGAACAGGGTGTTTCCGCTGTTCGGGAAGCGGGCCTTGGCCTTCACCGTGCCGGTGCCGGTGTCCACGATATTGTCGAGCGTCGAGAACGAGCCGCGATCCAGGGTCTGGGCGCGGGTGCGGTCCAGCGCGATGACGGGCACATTGGCGCGGCCCTGGCGGGCGGCGATGCGCGGCACGTCGTCCTGCGGGACGGTGAACTCGACGTCGATCGGCGAGACGGTGGTGATCACCGCCACGCCGTTGGCGTCGCCCGCGCCGATATAGTTGCCGACGTCCGTGACGCGCAGGCCGACCCGGCCCGAGACGGGCGCGACGATGCGGGCGAAGCCGAGGTTCAGGCGCGCCGTGCCGACGGCGGCGCGGTCGGCCATGACCGTGCCTTCCAATTGCTTGACCGTGGCGGCCTGGGTGTCGACCTCCTGCCGGGCGATCGAGTCCTGGGTCAGCAGGGTCTGGTAGCGGCTCAGGGTCAGGCGAGCGGCGGTCAGTTGGGCCTCGTCGCGGGTCTGGTTCCCCTGCGCCTGCAGCAGCGCCATCTCGTACGGGCGGGGATCGATCTGGACCAGGGCCTGGCCGCGCTGGACCACCTGGCCTTCACGGAACATCACTTGGGTGATCGTGCCGCCGACCTGAGGACGCACGGTCACGGTCGCGGCCGGCTTCACCGTGCCCAGGGCCTCGATGACGATCGGCAGGTCCGTCGCGCTGGCCGTGGCCACCGCCACCGTGCTGGCCGGACCGCGCCGACCGCCGCCGCCGAAGCCGCCCCCAGGACCACCGGCTTCGCCGCTCGTGTCGCCGTGCAGCAGAGTCCAGGCCAGCCAGGCCACGCCGGCCAGGGCCAGGATCGCGATCAGTCCGCCAAGGATCAGCGTCCGGCGGCGCGGGGGCGTACGCGGGGCGTGAAAGTCAGTCATCGTCAGCCTTCGAACGGCCGCGCGCGGGGCGGCGTGAGCGGGCGGCGACTGGCCGCCCATAGGGAACGCGCCGTCGTGAGCGGACGGACCCTTAGTGCCCTAGAGGCCGAACATGTGCGCCGGTTTGCAGATCTGAAATGATCGAGCCTCGATATGGCTCCGCTTCAAGTCGGAAAGTCGCCACGGTCGCGCCGCCCGCGAGACCTCGATCAGCCCATGGGCTTGTCCAGCGTCGTCGGCGGCTTGCTGAACCACTGGGGTCCCTGCGGGGTCATGTGGATGCAGTCCTCCAGCCGCACCCCGAACTCGCCGGGGATGTAGATGCCCGGCTCGTCCGAGAAGCACATGCCCGGCGCCAGCTTCGTCGTCTCGGACATCACGAAGTTCACCGGCTCGTGGCCGTCCATGCCGATGCCGTGGCCGGTGCGGTGCGACAGGCCGGGCAGCTTGTAGCGCGGGCCCCAGCCGAGGCTGTCGTAATAGGCGCGGACGGCGCGGTCGACCGAGCCGGCCTCGACGCCGACCTGGGCGGCCTCGAACGCCACCTGCTGGCCGCGCGCGACGTCGTTCCAGACCTTGCGCTGGCGGGCGGTGGGCTCGCCGAACACGAAGGTGCGCGAGATGTCCGACTCGTAGCCGCCGACATTGCAGCCGCAGTCCATCAGCACGACCTGGCCCTCGCCCAGCACCTGGGGCTGGCGCGAGCCGTGCGGGTAGGCGCTGGCCTCGCCGATCAGGATCAGGTTGAAGCTGACCCGCGCGCCTTGCTTCACCGTGAACTCGGCCATCAGGGCGCCGATGTCCTTGGGACCCATGCCGGCTTTGACGTTGCCGTGGGTGTGGCGCAGGGCCGCGACGGTGATGTCGGCGGCGACCTGCATCAGGGCCAGCTCGGCCGGCGACTTGATCATCCGGCAGCCCCGGAACACCGCCGCGCCCGAGACCACCTGGGCCGAGGGCAGGGCGCCGGTCAGGCCGTCGACGATGAAGGTCCGGATCGTCTCCTCGACGCCGATCTTGCCGGACGCCAGCTTGCGGTCGGCCAGCAGCCCGGCGGCGATCGCGTAGGGGCTTTCGTCCTCCTCCCAGGTGCGGACCTCGGCGGGCACGCCCAGGCTCTGGCGGATCGAGGGTTCCTCGAACTTCGGCACGACCATGCCGACCTGGCCCTCGCGCGGGATGATCGCCAGGCACGGCCGCTCGCTGCGGCTCCATTGCGCGCCGGTGAAGTAGTCCATCGAGGAGCCCGGCTCGGTGACGATCGCCGACAGGCCCAGCTTGACCATCAGGGCCTGGGCGCGTTCCAGCCGCGCCTGCCGCTCGGCCGGGCCGATCAGGGCGACGCCGTCGGTCATCTTCTTGACGCCGGGCTGCCGGGCCCAGGCGGGCGCGCCCATCGCGGCCGCGCTCGCCGCGGCGCCGGCCAGGAAGCCGCGCCGGCCCAGGTCTTGAAATGCGGTCATGTCGGTCCTCGAAACCCTGTAAGCCCACGGCGACGCAGCGCGCGTCGAAAGGCCTTTTGTGAGCCCTGGAAGCTTGACCTGACAAGGCCCGGATCGACGGAGACCATCCGCCGACGGCGCGGTTCCAGCGCGCCCCTCGCACCAAGGGCGGCGCCCGGCAGGCTCCCTTCGCGGTAAGGCTTCTGCTACAGCCGCTTGCCCTTGCACGTCATCCGCGCTGCTATCGGGCGTTGTTTCGGGGGGAGTGCGTATGAACCACCAGTCGTTGTCGGCCTTCATCTGGTCGGTCGCCGACCTTTTGCGCGGCGACTACAAGCAGTCGGACTACGGCAAGGTCATCCTGCCGTTCACCGTGCTGCGGCGGCTGGACTGCGTGCTGGAGGCGACCAAGCCGGCGGTGCTGGAGGAACTGGCCAAACGCGAGGCCGCGGGGGTCAATCCCGAGCCGTACCTGCTGCGCGCCGCCAAGCAGAGCTTCTACAACACCTCCAAGCTCGACATGGGCCGGCTGATCGGCGACGCCGACAACATCGCCGCCAACCTCTACGCCTATATCCAGGGCTTCTCGGGCCCGGTGCGCGACATCTTCGAGCGCTTCGAGTTCTTCACCCAGGTCGACAAGCTGGCCAAGGCCGGGCTGCTCTATCAGGTCGCCGAGAAGTTCGCCGGCATCGACCTGCACCCCGGGGCGGTCGACAACCACCAGATGGGCCTGGCGTTCGAGGAGCTGATCCGCAAGTTCGCCGAACTGTCCAACGAGACCGCCGGGGAGCACTTCACGCCCCGTGAGGTCATCGGCCTGATGGTCAGCTTGCTGTTCGTCGAGGACGACGACGCTCTGTCCAGGCCCGGCGTGGTTCGCACCATCTATGACCCCACCGCCGGCACCGGCGGCATGTTGTCGGTCGCCGAGGAGCGTCTGACCCAGCACAATCCCGGCGCGCGCCTGACCATGTTCGGCCAGGAGCTGAACGACGAGTCCTACGCCATCTGCAAGGCCGACATGCTGATCAAGGGGCAGGACGTCGGGGCCATCATCCCCGGCAACACCCTGTCCGACGACGGCCACCCGGGGCGCCAGTTCGACTACATGCTGTCCAACCCGCCGTTCGGGGTGGAGTGGAAGAAGGTCGAGAAGATCGTCCGCGCCGAGCACGAGCAGCAGGGCTTCGCCGGTCGCTTCGGCCCGGGCCTGCCGCGCGTGTCGGACGGCTCCCTGCTGTTCCTGCTGCACCTGCTGTCGAAAATGCGCCCGGCCCAGGACGGCGGCAGCCGGTTCGGCATCGTCCTCAACGGCTCGCCGCTGTTCACCGGCGGGGCCGGCAGCGGCGAGAGCGAGATCCGCCGCTACCTGCTGGAGAACGACCTGGTCGAGGCCATCGTCGCCCTGCCGACCGACATGTTCTACAACACCGGCATCGCCACCTATGTCTGGATCGTCTCCAACAAGAAGCCCGCCGCCCGCAAGGGCAGGCTGCAGCTGATCGACGCCAGCGGCTTCTGGAAGAAGATGCGCAAGTCCCTGGGCTCCAAGCGTAAGGAGATGGGCGAGGACGACATCGCCCTGGTCACCCGGCTGTTCGGCGACTTCGTCGAGGCCAAGATCGCCACCCTGGTCGACGCCGCCGGCAAGGAGGCCGGCAAGGTCGTGGTCCGCGCCGGCGAGACGCCGCCGGCCGCGCCGGAGGGCGGCAAGGTCAAGCTGGCCCCGCTGTCGCGGATCTTCCCCAACGAGGCCTTCGGCTACCGCACCATCACGGTCGAGCGGCCGCTGCTCGACGACAAGGGCCAGCCGGTGGTCGGCCAGAAGGGCAAGGCCAAGGGCAAGCCGCTGGCCGACAGCGCCCGCCGCGACACCGAGAACGTGCCGCTGTCCGAGGACGTCGACGCCTATTTCGCCCGCGAGGTCCTGCCCCACGCCCCCGACGCCTGGATCGACGAGGACAAGACCAAGGTCGGCTACGAGATCCCGTTCAACCGCCACTTCTACGTCTTCGAGCCGCCCCGCGACCTGGCTGAGATCGACGCCGAACTGCTGCTGGTCACCGACCGGATCAAGGCGATGATCGAAGGGCTGGCGGCATGAGCTTTCCGGCCTATGGGAGCTACAAGGACAGCGGGGTCGAGTGGCTGGGGGAGATTCCTGCTCACTGGACAATAATGCCACTCAAGCGGGATCTCGATTTTCTCACGAGCGGTTCGCGGGGCTGGGCTGACCACTACGCCGACGACGGCGCCCTGTTTATCCGTATCGGTAATCTGACGAGAGATCGGCTCACGCTCGATTTGGACGATATTCAGCGCGTAGACGTCCCGCCTGGCGCCGAAGGTGAGCGCACGCAAGTGCAGCCGGGGGATCTGCTGTTTTCGATCACGGCCTATCTCGGATCGGTCGCTGTCGTGCCGGAAAAGTTGGAGACGGCGTATGTGAGCCAGCACGTTGCTCTTGCTCGCTTGCGCGCTGAGCGGCTGTTGCCGGCTTGGGTCGGCTACGTGGCGCTGTCGTGGTTGGGAAAGACCTACTTGGAAACGCGAGGGTATGGCGGGACCAAGATCCAACTAAGCCTGGATGACATCGCGGAGATGGTGATAACGGCGCCGCCGCTCGCCGAACAACGCGCCATCGCCGCCTTCCTCGACCGGGAGACCGCCAAGATCGACGCGCTGGTGGAGGCGCAGCGGCGGCTGATCGAGCTGCTGAAGGAGAAGCGGCAGGCCGTCATCTCCCACGCCGTCACCAAGGGCCTCGACCCGTCCGCCCCGATGAAGGACTCCGGCGTCGAATGGCTCGGCCAGGTGCCGGCGCATTGGGAGGTCGCCAGACAAGCTCAGCTCTTCCGAGAAATCGCGGAACCTGGAAACGACGACCTGCCGGTGCTCAGCGTTTCGATCCACACCGGGGTCTCCGACGGCGAGGTTGACCCGGAGGATGCAGATAGAAAGATCACGCGGAGTGAGGATCGCTCAAAGTACAAATCCGTCCAGCCGGGTGACCTCGTCTACAACATGATGCGAGCGTGGCAGGGGGGCTTTGGTACGGTCACCACGCTGGGGGCTGTTAGCCCAGCCTATGTCGTAGCGCGCCCGCTAGGCGATCTCGAAACACAGTTTGTGGAGTTGCTGCTGAGAACGCCACAGGCGGTTGAAGAGATGAGAGCCCGATCGCGCGGCATTACGGACTTCAGGCTGCGGCTATACTGGGAACAGTTCCGGGAGATCGTGATCGCAATCCCACCCAAGGAAGAGCGTATTGCCATTCTGGAGTTCGTCCTGGAAGAGGCGCGAAAGATGGAAGCACTTTCCACGCAAGCCGAAGCCGCCATCACCCTCCTCCAAGAACGCCGCGCCGCCCTGATCTCCGCCGCCGTCACCGGCAAGATCGACGTGCGGGGCCTGGTTAAGACGGCGGAGGCGGCATGACCCGGCTTTGGATCGTCCGCGCCGGCCGCCATGGCGAGCGGGAGCTGGACGCCATCACCCAGGGCAGGCTGCTGCCCGGCTTCAACGAGTTGGGCGACCTGTCGGGCCTGAAGGATCGCGAGGCCATCGGCCGCGTGCTGGCGGAAGCCGATCCGCTGGGCGGCAAGAACACCCAGCGCAACTTCGCCGCCCAGCTGAACCAGTTCGTCAATACGATCGCGGTCGGCGACCTGGTGGTGCTGCCGCGCAAGGTCACCAGCGGCGTCGCCATCGGCCGCGTGACGGGGCCTTACGTCTACCAGCCCGGCGGCGTGTGCCCGCACACCCGCGCCGTGACCTGGCTGAACGAAGCCGTCCCGCGCGAGGCCTTCGCCCAGGACCTTCGCCACTCGCTGGGCGCCTTCATGACCGTCTGCGAGGTCAAGCGCAACGAGGCCCTGGCCCGGGTCGAGGCGGTGCTGAACACCGGCCGGGACCCCGGCCCGCTGTTGGGCAAGCAGGGCGTCGTCGCGGTCAAGGCCGCCACCGAGGACGCCGAGGCCGAGGATGTCGAGCTGGACGTCGAGGACATCGCCCGCCAGCAGATCATCGCCCTGGTGAAGTCGGCCTTCGCCGGCCACGACCTGGCGCATCTGGTCGCCGAGATCCTGCGCATCGAGGGCTATGTCACCAAGGTCTCGCCGCCCGGCCCGGACGGCGGGGTCGACATCCTGGCGGCGGGCGGACGGCTGGGCCTGGGCGAGGACCGCATCTGCGTCCAGGTGAAGTCCGGCGACGCGCCCGCCAACCAGGAGGTGGTGCTGAAGCTGATGGGCTCGGTCCAGGCCGCCAAGGCCCGCACCGGCCTGCTGGTCAGCATCGCCGGCGTCAACGGCGCGGCCCAGAAGCTGATCGACAACGAGTTCTTCTCGGTGCGCCTGTGGCAGATGCCCGAGCTGCTGAACGCCCTGTTCGCCAGCTATGGTCAGCTCACGGACGAAACCCGCGCCAAGATCCCCCTCAAGCAGATCTGGTCCCCCGTGGCCGGCGTCGACGCCTAGGATCGCGACCATGGCCCTGCACACGGAAAACCGCTTCGAGGACGATGTCGTCGACCATCTGGCCGCCCACGGCTGGCTTTACGAGGTCGGCTCGGGCGCGCGGCACGACCGCTCGCGGGCCCTGTTTCCCGAGGACCTGATCGCCTGGGTGCGCGACACCCAGCCCGAGGCCTGGGACGCCCTGAGCAAGACCCACGGCGGCGCCGCCGAGGCGGTGCTGCTGGACCGCGTGCGCAAGTCGCTGGACGAGCGCGGCGTGCTGGACGTGCTGCGCGGCGGGCTCGACATGGTGGGGCTGCGGTCGCGGCTGTCCCTGGCCCAGTTCAAGCCGGCCATGGGCATGAACCCCGAGACCACCCGCCGCTACCAGGCCAACCGTCTGCGGGTGGCGCGGCAGGTGCGCTACTCGACCGGCAGCGAGAACAGCTTCGACCTGGTGCTGTATCTGAACGGCGTGCCGGTCGCGACCGTCGAGCTGAAGACCGACTTCACCCAGAGCCTTCAGGACGCCATCGACCAGTATCGCTTCGACCGCGATCCTCGTCCCCAGGGCCAGAGGGCCGAGCCGCTGCTCAGCTTCCCCGGCGGGGCGCTGGTGCACTTCGCCGTCAGCAGCAGCGAGGTGGCGATGACCACCCAGCTGGAAGGCAAGGCCACCCGCTTCCTGCCGTTCAACAAGGGCGACCACGGCGGCAAGGGCAATCCTCCCAATCCCGCGGGTCACGGCACGGCCTATCTCTGGGAGGAGGTCTGGGCGCGCGACAGCTGGCTGGAGATCCTGGGCCGCTACATGGTGACCCAGCGCGACGCCAAGAAGCAGATCACCGGCGTGATCTTCCCGCGCTACCACCAACTGGACGCCACCCGGAAGCTGGCCGCCAAGGTGCTGGAGGAGGGGCCTGGCGGGCGCTTCCTGATCCAGCACTCGGCCGGCTCGGGCAAGACCAACTCGATCGCCTGGGCCGCGCACCTGCTGTCGGAACTGCACGACGCCAAGGACGACAAGCTGTTCTCCAGCGTCATCGTGGTCTCGGACCGCAACGTCATCGACACTCAGCTGCAGGAGGCCCTGTTCGACTTCCAGCGCATCGCCGGCGTGGTGGCGACGATCAGGAACGAGGGCGGCTCCAAGAGCGGCCAGCTGGCGCAGGCCCTGGCGGCGGGCAAGAAGGTGATCGTCTGCACGATCCAGACCTTCCCGTTCGCCCTGGACGCCGTGCGCGAGCTGGCGGCCACCGAGGGCAAGGCCTTCGCGGTGATCGCCGACGAGGCCCACTCCAGCCAGTCCGGCGAGGCGGCCGCCAAGCTCAAGCAGATGCTGTCGGCCGAGGAGGCGGCGGCGCTGGCCGATGGCGGCGAGGTCAGCGCCGAGGACATCCTCGCGGCCCAGATGGCCGGCCGGGCCGCCGAGCGCGGCATCACCTATGTCGCCTTCACGGCCACGCCCAAGGGCAAGACCCTGCAGCTGTTCGGCCGTCCGCCGCATCCGGACCGGCCGATCGGCGAGGGCAATCTGCCGGAACCGTTCCACGTCTATTCGATGCGCCAGGCGATCGAGGAGGGCTTCATCCTCGACGTGCTGCGCAACTACACGCCCTACCAGCTGGCCTTCCGCCTGGCCCACGAGGGACGCGACCTGGACGATCGCGAGGTCGAGCGCGGCAAGGCCAAGAAGGAGATCATGCGCTGGGTGCGCCTGCATCCGCACAACATCAGCCAGAAGGTGCAGATCGTCGTCGAGCACTTCCGCGAGAACGTCCAGCCGCTGCTGGACGGCAAGGCCAAGGCGATGGTCGTGCTGGGCAGTCGCGCCGAGGCGGTGCGCTGGCAGATCGCCGTGCGGCGCTACATCGAGGAGCAGGGCTACAGGCTGGGCGCGCTGGTCGCCTTTTCCGGCGACGTGCCCGACGCCGACCTGGGCGAGGTCAGCGAGGCCAGCGCGGCGTTGAACCCCGGCCTGAACGGCCGCGACATCCGCGACGCCTTCAAGAGCGAGGCCTTCCACCTGCTACTGGTGGCCAACAAGTTCCAGACCGGCTTCGACCAGCCCCTGCTGTGCGGCATGTATGTCGACCGGCGCCTGGCGGGCATCCAGGCCGTGCAGACCCTGTCGCGCCTGAACCGCGCCCATCCGGGCAAGGACACCACCTACGTCCTCGACTTCGTCAACAGCTCCGACGAGATCCTGGCGGCGTTCCGGACCTATTACGAGACGGCCGAGCTGGAGAGCGCCACCGATCCGAACCGGATCTACGACCTGCGCGCCAAGCTGGACGGCGCCGGCCACTATGACGACTTCGAGGTCGAGCGGGTGGTGAAGGTCGAGCTGAACCCGATGGCGCGCCAGTCCGAGCTGATCGCCGCGATCGCGCCGGTCGCGCAACGCGTGGTCCACGCCTTCAACGCCGCCAAGCAGGCGCGGATCTCCGCCGAGGCGCGCGACGACGCCACGGCCGCCGCCCAGGCCAAGGACCACATGGACGCCCTGGCGCTGTTCAAGAGCGACATGGCGACGTTCCAGCGCCTCTACAGCTTCCTCAGCCAGATCCTCGACTACGGCAACACCGAGATCGAGAATCGCGCGATCTTCTACCGCCGGCTGCTGCCGCTGCTGGAGTTCGGCCGCGAGCGCGAGGGGATCGACCTGTCGGGCGTGAAGCTGACCCACCACAGCCTCAAGGCCGAGCGCAAGCGCGACCTGCTTTATGGCGATGGCGACGCGCCCAAGCTGAGCGGCATGGCCGAGGTCGGCTCGGGCAGCGTGCAGGACAAGGACAAGGCGCGGCTGGACGAGATCATCGCCCGCTTGAACGAGCTCTTTGGCAGCCAGGCCACCGACGACGACCAGCTGTACTACGTCAATGGCTTCCTGATGGGCCGCATGCTGGCGTCCGCGGAACTGCGGATGCAGGCCATGGCCAATACCAAGGCCCAGTTCGACAACTCGCCGACCCTACAAAGCCAGTTGCTCGACGCCGCCATGGACAGCGAAGAGGCCTTCACCTCGATTAGCCGCCAGGTGCTGGCGTCCGAGCGCGTTCGCGAAGAACTGCTGAAGATCCTGCTCGGACCTGGCGACCTCCACGGCGCGCTGCGGCGCATGGCCGGCGCGAACGAGGCTGAAGTCTGACGTTCGCCAGACCCGCGGCAAGTTCTGTCCAGGAATTAGGAGGACTTTCGGGGCGGCGCCCCAAGACGGCTTCAGCGGAAGCCTAGATCTCCAAGAGGAGAATGGTGGGTGTAGTAGGATTCGAACCTACGACCCGCTGATTAAGAGTCAGCTGCTCTACCAACTGAGCTATACACCCATTCGACGGTCCGAAGCACTTGCGAGCCCCGGCGGCGAGGCGCGGAACATACGCAATGATTTTGGGAGCGCAAGCGCTTTTTTCATGGCCAGACGAGATATTAGCGGAGCCGTGGATTTCGCTTACCTGGAAGGGTTCGCGGCGGGGGATTTCGGGGTCGTCGAGGAGGTGCTGGCGCTGTTCCGCGAACAGGCCGCGCTGTGGACTCCGATGCTGGATCCGACCCATGCCGGCTGGCGGGACGCGGTCCATACGGTGAAGGGCGCCGCGCGCGGGGTGGGAGCCTTTGCGCTGGGCGAGGTCTGCGAACGCTGCGAGGCGGGGCAGGACAGCCTGGAAGCGGTCAGGACGGCCCTGGACGTCGCCCTGATGGATATCGCCGCCTACGCCCACGAACAGGCCCTGCGGTCGCTGAAGGGATAGCGGCCAAAAGAAAGGGGCCGAAGCGAACTTCGGCCCCGCAGGCGAGAGGGTATCTGTTCGCGTCCTAGAACTTGGCGCGCATGGTCACCTGATAGGTGCGGCCGTCGTAGTCGATGCGGCGCGGCAGCATCGGGTCGTTCTCGTATTCCGAACGGGTCGCGTCGGTCAGGTTGAAGGCGTCGACCGAGATCGTCAGGTCCTCGGTCAGGTTGTAGGAGGCCGAGGCGTCCAGCTGGCTGCGCGCCTTGACGGTGCGGGCGTCGCCGACGAACGAGTTGCCGGCGGCCAGGTCGTACTTGTCGCGCCAGTTGTAGACCAGGCGAACGCCGAACTTGGTCGACTCGTAGTAACCGATCAGGTTCAGGTTGTTCTTCGAGACGCTGGGCAGGGTGATCTTGTTGCCCGCGGTGTCCTTGCCGTCGATCTTCGTATACGAATAGTTGAAAGCGCCACCGAAGTTCTTCCAGAAGCCCGGCAGGAAGTCGAGGTTCTGCTGGATGTTGAACTCGAAGCCCGTGACGGTCATCGGCGACTGGTTGGTCTTGCCGGTGACGTTGACCTGGGCCTGCTTGGTCGCGCCGTTGACCACGAAGGACAGCGAGCTCAGGCACTTGGGCGTGCCGGCCGAGCGGTCGACCGTCAGCGTGCCGAGATTGACGTCCAGGCCCGGGAAGCCGCCGGCCGGGCAGAGGACCGACTGGTCGGTGATCGGGCCGATATAGCCCTTGATCTCCTTGCGGTAGGCCGCGATCGAGATCAGGCCGCCTGGGCGATTGTACCACTCCAGCGACGCGTCATACGAGTCGGAGGTGTAGGGCTTCAGGTCCGTCGCGCCCAGCGTGACGGTGAACACCGGGTCGATGTTGGGGTCGACCGGCGCCTGGACAAAGCTGGTCGGCGTGTTGTCGCGCGGTTGCGGGCGGACATAGGTGCGGTAGGCGGCGGCGCGGAAGATCAGGTCGTCGCGCAGGTCGGCGACCAGGATCGCCGAGGGCAGCCAGTAGTCGTAATTGTTCTTGGTCGTCTGGGTCGACAGCGAGTGGTTGATCGCGCCGGGCAGGGCGGCCGGGCCGGTCGCGCAGTTCTTGCAGTTCAGGGCGACGATTTCCTGCTCGGTATATTCGTAGCGCATGCCGACCGTGCCGCGGACCGGGACGCTGAACAGGTCGGTCTTGAACTTGGCCGCCGCGTACGCCGAGAAGACGTCGTTCTGGTTGCTGAAGTTGTTATTCCAGTAGTTGCCGTCGGTGTAGTTGTTGACCACGCCGTAGGGCGTCAGGAACACGCCCGGCGCGCCCAGGGTGAACTGGTCGGGCAGGCCGTTCGGGTTGGTCACCGTGTTGCGGACGCCCGTGTTGACCGGCGTGATCGCCTTCAGCACCCGGTTGACGTCGACGTTCATCCAGTTGGTCGTCGGGCCGCCGGCCTTACCGCCGAAGAAGTCGTTCGCGTAGGACAGCTGGTAGGCCATGTCCGGCGTGATGTTCTGGGTCAGGGCGCCCAGGGCGGTGTTGCGCGAACCGCTCGAGGTGAACTTGTTGTGCTCGGCGCGGCCGCCGAACTGCAGGTTCGTGAAGAATGAGCTGTCCAGCGAACGGTCGAAGTCGAGCTGGGCCGCGTTCAGCACGTTTTCGGCCTCGCCGTTGGTGCCGGTGACGCCGAACTTGTCGCCAGCGATCCCGGTGGCTTGGCCCGGCATCTGGGCGCCGGCCTGGGTCGCGGAGGCCGGGGTGGACGGGATCAGGAAGCCGCCCGTCGGCAGGTGGGTGGCGTGCGGCGTAACCAGGGTGGCGTGGTAGTTCGACAGGTCCGAACCGCCCAGGTCGACCGTGGTGACGATGCCGTTCAGGCCCGCCGAACCCAGGTTGCGATAGGGATTCTGAACGACGTCCAGCTCGATCTGGTTGGCCAGGGCCTTGGCCTTCGACACGGTCAGGTTGGCCGTGGCCTTCCACTGGTCGTTCTTGAATTCCAGGGTCGGGTTGATGGCCCAGGTCCGGTTCTCGGCCGGCTCGGAACGGACCGAGTCGAACGTGTTGATGTTCTCGGCCTTGAACTTGTTGATGTAGGCGCGATTGCCGTTTGGCGTCTTGACGACATAGGGCGCACCGATGTCGCTGATCTTGGCCACGGCCGAGGTCGCGCCGAGGGCGGTGTTGGAGCCGTTGCCCGGACCGGCGTCGATATAGAGCAGGTTGTTGGTGCCCTCATCCAGCTTGCGCCTGGTGATGAAGGCGTTGGCGCCGAACTTCCATTCGTCGTTGATGCGCCACTCGAAGCCGCCGGCCGACGACAGGGTCTCGCCCTTGTTGAACTTCACCAGCTGACGGGTCTGGCTGGGATAGTAGACGCCGCCCGGATTGGCGGCGATCAGGGCGTCATAGACCGGGTTCGACCCTGCGGCGGCCTGGTTGCCGACCTGGATGGCGCCCAGGCGGTTGGCCCACGAGTTCACCGTGATCGAGTCGCGGCGGAACTTTTCTTTCTTCCAGGCCACCACGCCGAACACGGCGAAGTCGTCCGACAGGTGCTTGTTGTAGCCCAGCGAGGCCAGCGGGCTGCCGAGGTCGCCCAGGTCGTTGTACTCGTACGAGACCTTGGCGAAGCCGCCGTCCTTGCGGCTCAGGGCCGGATTGATGCGCAGGTCGACATTGCCCGACAGGCCGCCGGCCAGATTGGACGCCGACGGCGACTTGATGACGTTGATGGCGGTGAAGATGTCCGAGTTGAAGGCGCCCAGCGGGGTCGAGCCGTTCAGGATCGGGTCTGCGAACGCGCCGCCGTTCAGGGTGGTGCGGGCGAAGGTGCCGGGCAGGCCGCGCAGGCTGATGGTGGCGTTGCGGCTGTCGGCTTCGCGATTGATCTGGACGCCGGGGATACGCTGGATGGCTTCACCGACGTTCAGGTCGGGGAAGCGACCCAGGCCGTCCGACGAGATGCCGTCCGAGATTTCCAGGGTCTCGCGCTTGGTCGAGATGGCGTTGGCGTAGGCCTGGCGGAAGCCGGTGACGACGACGGCTTCGATGGTGTCCGACTCGGCCTTCTTGTCGCCGGCGGTGTCCTGAGCCTGGGCCTGGGCGGCCGAACCGACCACCAGAGCGGCGCACGACGCCATCAGCGCGGCGCGAAGAGCGAACGTGTTGCGAGCATGGTTCATGAGATTGCCTCCCCCGGCGCACTGAACTGGCGCCCTTGAGCCGAGTTATCCGACCAGTTGGGCGAATTGTCAATAATTGGTAATGCCACTTGAGCGGGGGCGGCGACCGCTTGGTCAGGCCAAACCCAAGGCGCGGGCGAACCTCCTGCGCGATAAAGACGCGACCGCGGCCAGTGCGATCCTACATGCTGAAATTTCGAAGAAAACACGATCGTTTGCGATCTTTGCAGGATGTCCGTGTGATGGGTTCGGTCGCCAATTGTCGGGCTAATGGTAAGGCCAACGCTTTCCGCCGACATAACCGGTAGCGACAGACGGCGCCGAAGTGCGGCCAAAAGGCAACGCTCCGTCCGGCCAATCCGGCGCCCGCGCCATGTGGATGAAGGATGCTTCATTGGCGCCGCGGCTGGCGGCTGGCTAGAACGGTGTTCCCCAAGATAAGGAGTCTCTCCCATGCCCCCTAGCCCCTGGAGCCATACCCGCAGCGCCAGCGTCGCCGACGACATCGACTTCGAGATCAAGGGCGAGGACCTGCAGTTCGTCGAGATCGAACTGGATCCGGGCGAGAGCGCCGTGGCCGAGGCCGGCGCTTTCGTCTGGAAGGACGCCAGCGTCCAGATGACCACCGTGTTCGGCGACGGCTCGGCCGACCAGGGCGGCGGCTTCATGGGCAAGCTGCTGGGCGCGGGTAAGCGCCTGGTCACCGGCGAAAGCCTGTTCACCACCGTCTTCACCCATCAGGGCTCGGGCAAGGCCCGCGTCGCCTTCGCCTCGCCGACGCCGGGCACCATCCTGCCGCTGAACCTGGGCCAACTGGGCGGGACGCTGATCTGCCAGAAGGACAGTTTCCTGGCCGCCGCGCGTGGCGTTTCGATCGGCATCCACTTCCAGAAGCGGGTGATGACGGGCCTGTTCGGTGGCGAAGGCTTCATCATGCAGCGCCTGGAAGGCGACGGCTGGGTGTTCGTGCAGATGGGCGGAACGCTGGTCGAGCGCGAGCTTGGTCCTGGCGAGGAACTGCACGTCGATACGGGCTGTCTGGCGGCCTACACGCCGGGCGTCGACTTCGACCTGGTGATGGCCGGCGGCGTGAAGAGCGTGCTGTTCGGGGGCGAAGGCCTGTTCTTCGCCCGCCTGCGCGGGCCGGGAAAGGTCTGGATCCAGTCCCTGCCGTTCGCGCGTCTGGCCGGTCGCATGATGCAAGCCGCCAACCATCAAGGCGGCAACCAGGGCGAAGGCTCGATTCTGGGCGGCCTGGGCCGGATGATCGACGGGAACTAGGAGCGGAAGCGCCCCTCGTCAGGGGGGCGCTTCTCGTCAGCCTTTGGTCTTGTCCCAGCTGTCGTATTCGTACGCGATGCAGCGGTCGATCAGCGTGCGCCAGACAGGCTCGGCTATGGCTTCCGACAGGCCGGACTCGCGGGCCGCGGCCTTGACCTTGGTCACCACGTCCTCGATCCGCGCGCGGTCGAACACCTTGGAGCGGTCGGCCTTGATGCGGGCCGCGGCGTTCATGAAGCCCTGACGTTCGGTCAGGAGCTGGACCAGGGCCCGGTCCAGGGCGTCCACGCCCTGGCGCACGTCGGCCATGGTCTGGCAGTCGGCGGGAGCAAGGTGCTCGTCGACGGTTAGAGTCGTGATTTTCATGCGCCCCTTTAAGCCGGTTCCGCGCCTCAAAACCAGAGCCGCAAAGGCTTAAATCCCTGAACCATTGTCCATGGTCTGGAGCGCCGCCTCGTGCGCCTCGGCCTCGGTTTTCAGCCAGGTCACGAAGGCCTTCACCTGCGGCAGGCGGCCCTTGGCCTTGGGGTGGACGACGTAATAGGCGAAGTCGACGGCCGTGGAGGCCTCGAACGGGATGACCAGGCGGCCCGAGTCGAGGTCGGCCTGGGCCAGGGTGCGCTTGGCCAGGGCCACGCCGCGTCCGTTGGCGGCGGCCTCGATCACCATGCTGGACTGGTTGAAGCGCGGCCCGCGCGCCCCGTCGACGCCCTTGATGCCGCGCGCCGCCAGCCACATCGCCCAGTCGGGGCAGCTGTCGTCGGCGTCGGGCGATCCGTCGTGCAGCAGGATGTGGTGGGCCAGATCCTCTGGACGTTCCAGGGCGTTGGTCTCCAGCAGTTCGGGGCTGGCGACCGGAACCACGGTCTCGTGCATCAGGCGGATGACTTCCAGCCCCGGATAGCGGCCCGAGCCATAGCGGATGGCCATGTCGACCTCGCCGGTGGCGAAGTCGACGACCTCCATGCCGGCCGACAGCCAGACGTCGACCTGCGGATGGGCCTGTTCGAACTTGCCCAGCCGAGGCACCAGCCACTTGGCGGCGAAGGAGGGCGCGGCGGTCAGGGTCAGGCGGCGCCCATCGACGGCGGCGGTCAGCAGGCTGGCGGCCTCGGCCAGGCGGTCGAAGGCCTCGCGCAGAGCGGGCAGGGCGGTCTGGGCCGCGTCGGTCAGCAGCAGGCCCTTGGGCGTCCGCTTGAACAGGGCCGCGCCGACATAGTCCTCCAGATTCTGGATCTGCTGGCTGACGGCGCCGGGGGTCACTGACAGCTCGTCGGCGGCGCGGCTGAAGTTCAGGTGACGGGCGGCGGCCTCGAAGGCGCGCAACGCGTTCAGCGGCGGCAGGCGGCGGCGCTCGTTGGGTCTTTCCATAGTTTTACTGAACGCCCCGGCAGAAGTCCTTGTTTGCGAATTGAGCCCTTCGCGTCGAGTTTGCAAGCGTTCGCTGGCGGATTGGCCCTTTTCGTCGGCGGGCAAAGCGGGGTGGTCCGAGAGGTCCGCCCCGTATTGCGTTTGAGCGTTTTATTCCAAGCGGCTTGATAGAGGTTCTAAACTCCATGGCCCGCCAGCCGGCCCGAAACGCTAAAGCCGGTCTCGCCAAACACGGCCTGGTGGTCGTCGGCGGGACGCGGGCCCACCGCGCGCTCGGCGCGGTGTGGCTGGTCGGCGCCGGTCCCGGTGATCCGGACCTCCTGACCTTCCGCGCCTTCAACGCCCTGCGCGCCGCCGACGTGGTCGTGCATGACGGATTGGTCTCCGACGAGATTCTGGACCTGGCGCCGCGCCGGGCCCGCCGGATCAATGTCGCCAAGCGCAAGTCGCGCCACACCCTGCCGCAGGACGACATCAACCAGCTGATCGTGGCCCTGGCCCTGGACGGCCTGAACGTGGTGCGCCTGAAAGGCGGCGACCCGTTCCTGTTCGGCCGCGGTGGCGAGGAGCTCCTGGCCTGTCGCGAGGCGGGCGTCGATTGCCATATCGTGCCCGGTGTCACCGCCGCCCTGGCCGCCAGCGCCGGCGCCGGCGCGCCCCTGACCCATCGGGGCATGGCCCAGGCCGTCACCTTCGTCACCGGCCATGCCGTTCACGGCGAGCCTGATCTGGACTGGGCCTCGCTGGCCCGACCGAACCAGACCGTCGTCGTCTATATGGGCGTCTCGACCGCCGGCCTGATCGCCGAGCGCCTGATCGCTGCGGGCCGCGCGGGCTCAACCCCGGCCCTGATCGTCGAGAACGCCAGCCGCGCCGACGAGCGCCGCGTGCTCACCGCCCTGTCGGGGCTGGCCGAAGCGGCCCAGGGCGTGACGGGCCCGGCGCTGCTGATGGTCGGCGAGTCGATGGCCATGGCCGACACATCCACCGATCTCCCTGGCGAAGGCCGGGGCTCAGGTGAAGCACAACAACCGCTCCGGATGAATCTGGGTCCCGGCCCTCGCCGGGAAAATCGGGTGAAGGAATGAAAGCGATCACCGCCAACCGCCTGCTGGACGGGGATGTCGTGTTCTGGAAAGCCGGCCAGTGGGTCGAGCGTTTCGGAGACGCCCAGCTGTTCGACGAGACCGCCGAGGCCGACCTTGAGGCCGCCGTCGCCACGGGCAAGGGCCAGCCGACCGTGGTCGTGGACGTCTATCCGATCGACCTGACCCCGTCGGAAAGCCACTGGGCGCCCGTCAGCTACCGCGAACGCATCCGGGCCCTTGGCCCCACCAACGAACCCACGCACGGCAAGCAGGCCGAGGGCGGCGACGTGGTCGAGGCTCTTCGCCACGCCTCCGGCGCGGCGCGCTCGACCGGCCGTGTCGACCTGATCCGCAGGAAGTAGGGCATGTACCAGTACGACCTCATCGATAAGGAATTCCTGGCCGACCGCTCGGCCGAGTTCCGGGGCCAGGTCGCCCGCCGCCTGGCCGGCGAGCTGACCGAGGACCAGTTCAAGCCGCTGCGGCTGATGAACGGCCTCTATCTGCAACTCCACGCCTACATGCTGCGGGTCGCCATCCCGTATGGCTCGCTGAACGCGGCCCAGGCTCGGCGTCTCGCCGAGATCGCCCGTGACTACGACAAGGGCTACGGCCACTTCACCACGCGCCAGAACATCCAGTTCAACTGGATCAAGCTGAAGGACGCGCCGGAGATCCTGGACAAGCTGGCCGAGGTCGACCTGCACGCCATCCAGACCAGCGGCAACTGCATCCGCAACACGACGTCCGATCCCTATGCCGGCGCCACGGCCGAGGAGGTCGACGATCCCCGCGTCTGGGCCGAGGTGATCCGCCAGTGGTCGACCCTGCACCCGGAATTCTCTTACCTGCCGCGCAAGTTCAAGATCGCCATCACCGCCTCGGCCAAGGACCGCACGGCCGCCAAGGTGCATGACATCGGCCTGCTGATGCGCCAGGGCCGCGACGGCCAGCTGGGCTTCGAGGTGATCGTCGGCGGCGGCCAGGGGCGCACGCCCTATGTCGGTCCGACCATCAAGGAGTTCCTGCCGACCGACCGGCTGCTGAGCTATCTGGAAGCCGTGCTGCGCGTCTATAACCGCCACGGTCGCCGCGACAATATCTACAAGGCCCGCATCAAGATCCTGGTCGCCGCCCTCGGCGCCGAAGAGTTCGGTCGCCAGGTCGAAGAGGAGTGGGCCAAGATCGACGCCGCGCGCGCCGACCTGCCGGCCGCGGAGTACGCGCGCATCCGCGCCGCCTTCGCCGCCACGCCGTTCGAGACCCTGCCGGCCCGCTCGGAGGCCTTCGAGGTCGCCAAGGCCAAGGACAGCGCCTTCGCCCGCTTCGTGCGCAACAACGTCAAGGCGCACAAGCAGCCAGGCTATGCGATCGTCGAGGTCTCGCTGAAGGCCGCCGACCAGACGCCGGGTGACGCCTCGGCCCACCAACTGGAGGTCGTCGCGGATCTGGCCGAGCGCTACGGCTTCAACGACCTGCGCGTGACCCACGTGCAGAACCTCGTCCTGCCGCACATCAAGCTGGACGACCTGCCGACCGTGTTCGCGACCCTGCAAGCCGCCGGCCTGGCCACCGCCAATATCGACCTGATCAGCGACATCATCGCCTGCCCGGGGCTGGACTACTGCGCCCTGGCCAATGCGCGCGCCATCCCGATCGCTCAGGACATCGCCCGCCAGTTCGCCGATCCCGATCGCGCCGAGACCATCGGCGAGCTGAAGATCAAGATCAGCGGCTGCATCAACGCCTGCGGCCACCACCACGTGGCCCACATCGGCATCCTGGGCGTCGATAAGAAGGGCGAGGAATTCTACCAGCTGTCGCTGGGCGGCTCGGGCGCGGAAGACGCCGCGATCGGCAAGATCCTCGGCCCGGCGCTGCCGGCCGACCGGGTCGCCACCGCCGTCGACCAGTTGGTCGGCGCCTATCTGAACGTCCGCGCCGACGGCGAGCGTTTCCTCGACACCTATCGCCGCGTCGGCCTCGAACCCTTCAAGGAGGCGGTCTATGCCCAGGCTGATTGAGCTGGCCGACGGCCAGGCCCGCTGGGCCGACGACGCCTTCGTCAACGTCACCGACGAGGACGCCATCCCGGAAACGGGCGACGTGATCCTGTCCCTGACCCGCTTCGAGGCCGAGGGGGACGGCCTGCTGTCCTCGAACAGCCGCCGTGTGGGCGTGCGGGTCGAGTCGGACCAGGAGATCGAGGTGCTGGCCTACGATCTGCCACGTATCGCGGTGGTGGCCCTGGCTTTCCCGAAATTCCGCGACGGCCGCGCCTACACCTCGGCCCGCCTGCTGCGCGAGCGCTTCAAGTATGAGGGGCAGATCCGCGCCGTGGGCGACGTGCTGCGGGAGCAGGCCGGCTTCATGGTCCGCTGCGGCTTCGACGCTTTCGAGCCGAACGACGGCGCCACGCCGGAGGCCTGGACCAAGGCCGCCAGCCGCTTCCGCCACGTCTATCAGCGCGCCGTCGACGACAAGCCGGTCGCGTTCGAGGAAAGGGCCTCCTGATGGCTTACGACCAGATCGGGGGGAGCGCCGCGGGTCTCGCCGCCCGGCTGGACGCCGAACTGCGTGACGCCCATCCGCTGACGATCCTGCGCACCGCCTATCAGCACTTCGGAAGCCGCCTGGCCCTGGTCTCGTCGTTCGGCGCGGAGTCGGCCGTGCTGCTGCACCTGGTCTCTCAGGTGTCGCCGGCCATCCCGGTCCTGTTCCTCGACACCGGCATGCTGTTCGGCCAGACGCTGGACTACCGCAAGAACCTGGCGTCGCGCTTCGCCCTGACCGACGTGCGCGACCTGCGCCCGGCGTTCGCGGACATCGCCACCCAGGACCCGAAGTCGGACCTGTGGCGCACCGACATCGACGGCTGCTGCAACATCCGCAAGGTGCTGCCGTTGGACCGCGCCCTGGGCGGCTTCGACGCCTGGATCACCGGCCGCAAGCGCTTCCATGGCGGCGACCGTCTGAGCCTGCCGGTGGTCGAGGCGGCCGACGGCAAGCTGAAGTTCAATCCCCTGGCCAACTGGGGCAAGGCCGAGCTCGAGGCCTATGTCGCCGAGCACGACCTGCCGTCCCACCCGCTGGTCGCCCAGGGCTATGCCTCGATCGGCTGCTGGCCCTGCACCCAGCCGTCGGAAGACGGTCGCTCAGGCCGCTGGGCTGGCCAGGAAAAGACCGAGTGCGGCATCCACGTCGCCCGCGCCCCGGGTGTCGCGCCGAACGTCGGCGGGGATATCTAGACTCCTTCGGCCACGAACCGCAGCTCGACCGCCGCGCCGCCTCCCCGCCGGTTGCTGATCGTGACCTCGCCGCCATGCGCGTCAGCCAAGGCCTTCACGACCGACAGCCCGAGACCCGAGCCGCCGGTGGCGCGGGTGCGCGAGAGGTCGGCGCGCCAGAAGCCTTCGAATGCTCGGTGCTCCGATGGGAAGCCGGGTCCCCGGTCGGCGACGCGAAGCAGGCAGACCCCGTCGCGCCGCTGGGTGCTGACCCAGAGACGACCGCCGTCGGCCGCGTAGCGCCTCGCGTTCTCCAGCAAGGCCAGCAGCATCTGTCGCACCCGAGCCGGGTCGGCCTGCACGAGGGTTGGGTCCAGCTCGGCCTCGACGCTCATGCCCGCCGCCTCGAACTGCGGTCGCATGGAGCGCAGCACCGAGCAGGCCTCGGCCGCCAGGTCGCAGAGGCCGATCTCCAGGGCCAGGGCCCCGGACGAGGCCAGGCTGACCGTCCGCAGGTCGTCGATGATCCGCGACAGATCCTCCACCTGGGTCAACAGGGCGCGCATGTGCTGGTCGTCGCGTGGGAAGACCCCATCCAGGGCTCCGTGGATGTAGCCGTTCAGGATGGTCAGGGGCGTGCGCAACTCGTGGGCGACGGCGGCGGTCTGGAAGCGCATGCGGCGCTCGGAGCGTTCCAGGGCCTCGGCCTGGGCGTTGAAGCCGTCGATCAGGTCTTGCAACTCGCGCGTCAGCTTGGGCGGCGGGGCGATGCGATGGCTGAAGTCGCCGGCCGCCACCTTGCGCGCGCCTTCGATGACGGCGTGGACCGGGGCGGCGAAGCGGCGAGCGATCAGGCCGGCCATCCAGACGCATACGGCGATGACCAGGAGAGAGAGTAGCGCGACGCCCATATAGCTGAGGACCGTCGCGCGCGGTTGTTCGACCGACATGGTGTTCATCAGCAGCATCATGTCCGCGTTGGACGGCACGCGATTCTGGTTCAGTTGGTCGACGGCGTGGATGAGACGAGCGGAGAGGCGGCCCTTGATCTCCAGCTCGATCAGCTTGTCGATCCCGGCCGACGCGGTGGCCACGAAGAGGACCGCGCCGGCCAGCATGGCGGCGATCGCGCTCCCCAGGCGGCGGGCGAAGGTGGGGGGCGGCTTCACGCGGCGACCAGGCGGTAACCGACGCCGCGCACATTGATCACGAAGCCCGTCGCGCCCGCCGCCTCCAGCTTGCGCCGCAGGTTGCTGACATGGCTGTCGACGGTGCGTTCCAGAGCGTCGCTTTCGGGCAGGCAGGCGTCGAGGATCTCGGCCCGGCTCAGCACCTTCATCGGCGCGCCCAGGAACTGCACGAGAATACGGAACTCGCTGAGTGTCAGGTTCAGCACCGTGGGCGGGGTCGCGCCCAGAATCACCCGCGCCACGTGGGCGGTCAGATCGGCTTCGATAGGACCTTGGCGTAGCAGCTCCGCGCGGGCGCCGCCGGCGGTCCGGCGCAGCACGGCCTTGACCCGCGCGACCACCTCGGCCGGGTTGAACGGCTTGACCACATAGTCGTCCGCGCCCATCCGCAGGCCGGTCAGGCGGTCGATGTCCTCGGCCATGGCGGTGGCGAAGATCACCGGCGTGTCGCCGCGACGTCGCACCTCGGCCAGCACGGCGTAACCGTCCTTCTTGGGGATATTGACGTCCAGCAGCATCAGGGCGGGGTTGAGGCTGCGATGTTGGGCCAGCGCCGCCTCGCCGTCGGCGGCGCAGACCACGCGCAGGTGTTCGCGCTCCAGGTAGGTCTGCAGGATGCGAGCGATGTCGGGGTCGTCCTCGACCACGCAGATCAGCGCGTTTTCCATCTTCGGGTCCTGAAGCGTGAGCGGCGGATCTTGGCGTCGGACTGTCGAAGTTTCGTGGAGGTTCGACGAACGTCGCGCGAGCCTCATGCAAGGCCCGCGGATAGGCGTTCTGGCAAATGAATTACTCTTAAGGTCGCCCCGACACGGTCTCCACACTTCCCTCGCGGACCCTCCATCACCGGCCGCCACCTAGGCTCCATCCAAGCCGGCTCCCGACCGGCGCAATCAACGAAGGTGGAGTCTCTCCCATGCTGAAAACCACGATCATCGCCGCGGCCTTGCTGAGCGCCGCGGTCGCCGCCCCCGCCATGGCCGAGGAAAGCGACGTGCTGAGCGGCTTCTACGGCGGCGCCGAGGTCGGCTATGGCAAGCCCAAGACCAAGCTGAACCTCACACCGAAGACGGGCGCGCCCGTGTCAGGCTCGGCCAACAAGACCGGCTTCGACTATGGCGGCTTCATCGGCTACGGCGCGGTGGTCGGCGAAGGGTTCTATTTCGGCGCAGAAACCAGCCTGGGCGCGGGCGGCGGCAAGGCCTCGCGCACCCTGTCAGGGACGAAGGTCACGATCGACCCGGGCCTGCGCTACGGCGTGGCCGCCCGCGCCGGCCTGGTCGTGGCCGATGACGCCCTGCTGTACGCCAAGGTCGGGCTGGAGCGTCGCAAGATCGAAACCTCGATCACCGGTTCCAAGAAGAAGGTCACCGAAAAGGGCCTAGTCTATGGCATCGGCTACGAGCAGCAGCTGACCGCCAACCTGGCCATGCGCGGCGAGCTGCTGCGCGTACGCTACGACGACAAGACCGTGAACTTCTCCACCGGCGATAAGATCAAGCTGGACGGGAACGAGACGCGCCTGAACCTCGGAGCCGTGATCCGGTTCTAAGGGCGCGTGGCGTCATCCCGCCCCCCGCCCCTCGCGGGATGGCGCCTACTCCCCCGGCTTGTACGTCTTCACCGCGTGGGCCTTCACGTCCTCCGGATAGAAATAGACGTCGCGCAGGTTGCCCAGGCTGTAGCGCAGGGCCTGGTCGTTGAAGTGCGGGGAGGCGGGGTCGCCGCTCTCACCGCCGGCCGAGACGGCGCGAGCGCGGACCTTGTCGCCGAACTCGACGACCGCCACGAAGCTGTTGCCCAGCGTGCCGTAGTACTTCTTGGTCCCCGGCCAGCGCTTGGCCCCGAACGAGGCCAGAGAGCCCCACTGAGCCGAGGTGAAGGCCACCGGGATGCTGGGCTTCTTGTCATCGAAGGTCTGGACGATCGCGCCGTCGTTGCGCTGGAAGCGGTTGATCTCGCCCCATGGCGTCTTCCACGAGCCGAAGTCGGCGGTCAGGCGATCCGAAGCCTCGGCCAGGGCGGCCAGCTTGTCGGCGGGCGAGAGCTTGTCGGCCATGTAGTCATAGACGTTCATGCCCGCAGCCTTGGCGGCCGGCGCGGCCTTGGCCCACATCGCCTCGCCCCAGAATACGGCCAGCGAGGTCTCGGTCGAGCGCGCCGACCACTTGCGGTCCCAGGCCTTCAGGGCGGCGACCTGCTCGGCGAGTTTCGGATCGGGCGCGGCGTCATACGCGGCGACCAGCGTCGGAACGAGCCGCGCGAAGGCGGTCAGGTACGGGTCGTAGGCGGCGGTGATCAGTCCGCCGAGGGTGAAGTCCTTGCGGTCCTTCAGCACCAGCGGCGCGTGGACGCCGCGCGGATTCTCACCGGCCTGGTCCATGTATTTCGGGAAGTCGGCCTTCTTCGGGCTGTAGGGCCCGGCCGCGCCGTAGGGCCAGTTGTTGCTGTTGAAGACCCAGCCGTTCTTCGGGTTCAGCACGTGCGGGGCCTTGTCCAGCGGCGTCAGGCCCTTCCAGTCGGTGTCCGGGTCCGAGCCATCCACCGGCTTGGTGTAGTCGAAGCGGTCGTCGCGCACGGGGATGAACTGCGGGTGCAGATAGGCGATCTGACCCTTGCTGTCGGCGAACAGGGTGTTGTTCGACGAATTGGCCTTCAGCTCGGCCACCTTCATGAAGCTGGCGTAGTCGGTCGCCTTGGTGCGCAGGAACGATTGCTCCAGCGCCGCCATCGGCTTGTTCATCAGGGCGATGCTGATCCACTTGCCGGCCTCTTCGCGGACGATCGGGCCGTGGTGGGTCTTGAAGACAGTGAAGCGTCTCGTGGCCAACGTCCCGTCGGCGGCGCGGTAGGGGACGGCGATCACCTCGCTCTTCAACGGGCGCAGTTCAGAGCCGTACTTGTAGAAGCGCTGGCCGTTCTTCTCGACGATGGTCTCGGCGAACTCGTCGACCACGTCGACGCCGCTGGAGGTGTGCATCCAGCCGGCCTTGGCGTTGAAGCCCTGGTAGATGAAGAACTGGCCCCAGGTCGTGGCGCCATAGGCGTTGAGGCCTTCATCGCTGGCCACCTGCATCTCCGAGCGGAAGAAGAAGCTGGTGTGCGGGTTGATCAGCAGCAGGGCGTGGCCACCCAGGGTGTTGGACGGGGCGATGGCGATACCGTTCGAGCCCTTGGGCTCCTTGAACAGCAGGCCCTTCTCGTCGGCGGTCATGGCCAGTTGGCGCTGGCCGTAGAAGGCTTCCAGCTGGGTCAGGGCGACGCGCTCGATGTCGCCGCCGATGCTGCCTTCCGAGAAGCTGAGCGCCATCCACGGCTCGAAATGGGTGATGACCTTAGGCTTCACGTCCGGATGGGTCGCCAGATAGTAGTTCAGCCCGTCGGCCCAGGCGTTCATCAGCGCCTTCAGCCAGGCCGGGCTCTTGGCGTAGTCGGCCTTCAGCACGACGGGATCGATGAACAGCTTCTGGCGCAGATCGGCCCAGATCGCCTTCTCGCCCTCGGCTTCGGCGGTGCGGCCCAGGGCGGTGATGAAGTTGGTCTCGACGCGGTTGAAGTCGTCCTCGGCCTGGGCGTAGGCCATGCCGAACACCGCGTCGGCGTCGGTCTTGCCGTGGATGTGGGCGATGCCCCAATCGTCCCGGATGATCTGGACCTTGGCGGCCCGCGTCTTCAGGCGAGAGAGGTCATCCGCCGCGTGGGCGGGAGCAGCCGCGAGCACGGCCGCCAGGGCCAGGACGCTGATGGACAGATTGCGCATGATAGACCCCGAACCGCTCATCCCCACGAAGGCGGGGATCCAAGCCGAGTCCGGAGAACAATTCTAGTGTGGACCGTGGTCCGGGCCCGCCTATTGCGGCGGGCAGCCCTTGAATTCGCCGACCTTGCTGACCGAGAGGTTGGAGAGGTCGAGACCGCGCAGAGCCTTCATCGAGCTGGCGCCGACGCCGCTGAACAGGTCGAGCTTGAGACCCTTGATCGCGCCGCCGATGTCGGAGGCGTACCAGTAGCCGTCGTGCCGGCCGCCGTCAGGCATGGGCAGGCCGACGGTTTCCTTGATGAAGATCACGGTGCGGCGCGGGATCACCTTGGGATCGACCGCGACGGTGCGCATGGCCGCGACCTTGCAGCCCAGCGAGTCGAACGCGCGGATGCCCTTGGCCCCGGCGTGGTACATCGTCGCCTTCATCGTGAACTCGACCGAGCCGGGCAGGGCGCCACCGCTGAGGGCCGAGGTGATCAGGTCGCCGAGCGGGTCTACACGCGTCGCCTGAGCGGGCGCGGAGTCCGCGGGAGCGGCATGAGCGAGGGCGGGAATGGCGAATGCGGAGATGACCGCGGTGGCCAAAATTCCGGCGAGCTTGCGTCGCATCGAGGGGGTCCTCTTATCGGCGTGTCTGTCGGTTGGCGGCTTGGATATTCGGATCACGGACCCGTGACAACCCCGAGAGTCGATACGCCGCGGGCCGCTTTCGCCAAACAGGCGAGAAAGTGACATGGATTCAGACGCTTGAAACGGGGCTGTAAGGGCGCGGATTTTTTGCTTTCGAGAGCCATCACAGATGGAACCGGGCCGAAAACCAAGCGTCCGCCGCGACTCGACTTTCCGTTCCGAAGAGCCGGGACGCGCGGAAACACCGCCGCAATACTGGACGTCTCAGGTCACTGGCGCGCGCGGCGCTGGCGGACATCGCCTCGGCGCCTTACACCCGGCTAGCCCGGCCTATCTGATCCTCGGAGCCTATCCCTTGCGACTGTCGTCCAGCCTGAAAGTCCTCGTCCTCGCCGCCGCCTTGTCAGCGCCGGCCGCCTCGGCGTTCGCCTGGGGGGCTTCGGGCCACCGCGTCGTGGGCGTCGTCGGCGCCGAGAGCTTGCCCGCCGACGTGCCGGCGTTCCTGCGCACCCCGACGGCCATCGCCGCGATCGGCGAATACGCCCGCGAGCCGGACCGCTGGAAGGGCTCGGGCAAGATCCACGACACCGATCGCGACGCCGCCCACTTCCTGGACATCGACGACCAGGGCCGCATGTACGGCGGCCCGATGTTCACGGTGGCGACCCTGCCGCCGACCCGCGCCGACTATGAGAAGGCCCTGCAGGCCGCCGGCGTCGACAGCTGGAAGGCTGGCTACCTGCCGTATGCGATCATCGACGGCTACCAGCAGTTGGTGAAGGACTTCACCTACTGGCGCGTGCTGACCGCCGCGGTGAAGCTGGAAAAGGACAAGACCCGCCTGGCCTATTACAAGGCCGATCTGATCCGTCGCGAGGCGCTGCTGCTGCGGGATCTGGGCGTCTGGGCCCATTATGTCGGCGACGGCAGCCAGCCGCTGCATCTGTCGGTGCACTACAACGGCTGGGGCGACTATCCCAACCCCAACGGCTACACCAACGCCCGCTCGACGCACTTCCAGTTCGAAGGCCCGTTGGCCAAGGCCCTGGGCGACGAGGCGTCGGTCAAGGCCCTGATCCCAGCCTACAAGGCCTGCGACTGCTCGATCGAGACCCGCGTGGTCGGCTATCTGACCGACACCTGGAAGCAGACCGAGCCCCTGTACCAGCTGGAAAAGGCCGGTGGGATGGTCGAGACCGACCCGCGCGCCAAGGCCTTCGTCCAGGCCCGCATCGCGGCCGGCGCCGCGGCTCTGCGCGACCTGGTGGTCGACGCCTGGAGCGCCAGCGCCAATGGCGCGATCGGCTATCGTCCCGAGATCAGCGTGGCGGACGTGGCGTCCGGCAAGGCCGATCCCTGGAACGACCTCTACGGCAAGGACTAAAGGATGCTGGCTTTCGGCGCGCCCGTCGCGGGCAAGACCTATATGGACCGCGCCGCCGCCTTCGGCATCGCCGAGAACAGCCTGGGCCAGATCGCGCTGGCCCAGGTCACCAAGCCCGGCAAGCCGCCGTACTTCGACCTGCCCGGTGGGGCGGTGGACGGCGATGAGACCGAACAGCAGGCGGTGGTCCGCGAGTTCGGCGAGGAGACCGGCCTGGTGGTCGAGGCCGGGGCGCTGATCGAGACGGTCTCGCAGCTCTTTTTGAAGTCCGATGGCCAGCCGGTGCGAAACTTCGGCGGCGTCTATGTCGTCCAGGTCACCGGTGAGGCGCCGGGCCTGAAGGTCGAGGACGACCACAAGCTGGTCTGGCTGGATCCGCGCGACGCGGTGGTCGCCCTCCGCCACGACGCCCATGCGTGGGCGGTCGCGGCCTGGCTGCGCAGAGGTTAGGACCGGGAGCCAGTTACGCGCCGGCGCGCTTGGCGACCCGCAGTTGGGCCGCCTGTTGCTTGGTCAGGGCGTGCCGCAGGTCTTCACGGAAGTCCATCATGCAGGCCCTGGCCGACAGGCCGCTGAAGCCCTTGGCGTCGCAGGCGCGGGTTCCGGCGGCATGGGCGCGGCGGGCGAACTCGCGCGCGTCGGCCGGATTCGACAGGGTCAGGTCGCCGACGCGGATGCGGGCGATGGGCGCGGACGACTCGGCGGCGTGGGCGGCGGTCAGGCCGATGATCGGGGTGGCGGCTAGGGCCAGGGCGGCGATGGCGGCGATGCGGTTGACGAGCTTGCTCATGATCTTGTCCCTCAATTCGTGTGGCCGCCCGTGGCGATCCGTTGAATGAGGGTGTAGTCGCCGGCGCCGCGGAACACCCGTTACGACTGCTTCATGACGTCGATTTAAGTCTATGAAACGAAAGTAATAATCAGCGCCTGCGCGTGGCCAGGGCCCAGACCGTCGCCGCGACCGACGAGGCCAGGGTCAGCGCGCCGACGACGTCCCAGGTCCCGTCGCCCAGCAGGGCGGCGACCAGGCCGAACAGGCTGAGCGCGGCGATCGCGGCCGGGGCGCGGAACACCTGCCAGAGGGTGTTGTGATGGCCGCTCTTGCTCATCGCGCGGGCTTCCGTTTGGCCAGCCACAGATAGAGACCCGAGCCCAGGATCACGATAGTGGCGATGTCCAGCAGCGCCCAAAGGATCTTCAGCGGGAGGCCGCCATAGTCGCCGAAGTGCAACGGCTGCGACAGCGACAGGGTCTTCACGTACCAGGGCGTCGGGGCGACGGCGGCGAGCTGGCCGGTGCGGGCGTCGATCAGGGCCGGGGTGGTCAGGTGCGCGGTCAGCGGCGTGTCGCCATGGAAGAACACCGCATAGTGGTGGTCGGTCGAATAGGTCGAGCCGGGGAAGGCGACGAACTGCAGCCGCATGCCGGGCAGGGCGGCCTTGGCCCGGTCGACGGCGGCCTGCAGCGAGCTGCGCTGGCGAGGGGGCGCGGACTTGTCGTAGGCCTGGGTCAGCGTCTTGAGGGCGGTGTTCTTCCAGTAGTCGATGATCGGCGTGGCCAGGGTGTTGACCACGCCCGTCGTCCCGACGACCAGCAGCCAGGACAGGGTCACCGCGCCCAGCAGGTTGTGGTAGTCCAGCCAGCGTGTGCGCGCCTGCTTGCTGGCCCGCACCGCGCCGAACGGCAGCCGGCGCATGAAAGGCGCGTACAGCACCACGCCCGAGACCAGGGCCACGATCAGCAACAGGCCCATCGCGCCCAGGAACAGCATCCCCGGCAGGCCCAGGAACATGTCGGTGTGCAGATGGAGCAGGAACTCCATGACCGGGTGGCCGGCCACCGACGGAGCGGGCTCGCCGCTGGTCTGGTCGATGGGCTGGAAGCTGTAGACGCCCGCCTTGTCGCCCGGCTTGACGCTGGTGACATTCACGACCGGCCGATCCTCGTCGAAACTCATGAAGGCCGGAACCTCGCCCGGCTTGCGGGCGAGGGCGGCGTTGAGCACCTGGTCGAGGTTCAGCCGAGGCCCGTCCGGATGAGCCGGGGCCCAGGCCTCGCGCATCAGGACGTGCTCGATCTCGTGCTTGAACACCAGCGGCAGGCCGGTGACGCACAGCATCAGCAGAAAAGCGGTCGAGACCAGGCTCGACCACTTGTGAACCCACGACCAGGCGCGGAGCGTCCGGGCCTTCATGCGGTCTAGAAGTCCGTGGTGAGCGACAGACGCAGGGTGCGCGGCGCGCCCAGCGTCAGGTAGTTGGCGTTGGGATAGCCGCCCACCGCGACCCACTGGTCCTTGTTTCCCAGGTTCTCGACCCGGGCGCGGACCGTCATCGCCTTGCCGCCGGCCTCGAAGGCGTAGCGGACGCCGGCGTCGAAGCGGGTGAACGCGGCCAGGTGGACCGTATTGGCGCCGTTGGCCGGCTGCGACCCGGTATGGACCATGCGGCCCTCGACGGTCAGTCCGGGGGCGGCCTTGATGTCCCACTCGACGTTCACATTGGCCTGGAAGTCCGGCACGCCGATCGGCGACTTGCCTTCCAGCGTGGCGTCCAGGGCGTGATTGACCTTGGCGTCCAGCCAGGTCGCGCCGCCCAGGACGCGCAGGCCCTCGGCGGGCTGGCCGTAGACGGTCAGCTCGACGCCCTTGTTCTCCTGTTCGCCGCCGGAAGTGTATTGACGGCTGCTGGCGACGAAGAATGCGTTGGGCTGCTTGACGCGGAACAGCGAGAGCGAGCCGCCGAACGCGCCGGCGTCGTACTTGGCGCCGACCTCGGCCTGCTTGCCCCGGAACGGCGAGAGGATGTCGCCGGCGTTGGCCACGGCGACGCCGTTGACCTGGGCCGGGGCGACTTGGCCGGGGACCAGGGCCTCGGCGTAGTTGGCGTACAGCGAGACCTGGCTGCTGGGCTTGAACACCGCGGCCAGGGCCGGGGTGGTGGCGTGGCCGTCATAGGCGGCGTTGCGGAGGCCGGTGTTGTAGTCGTAGGAGCGCGTCTCGACGTCCTGGTAGCGCAGGCCGGCGGTCAGCAGCAGCTTGTCGTCCAGGAACGACAGGGTGTCGGCGACGGCGACGCTGCGGTTCTTGGCGCGCTCGGTGACGTTCGGGTTCGACTTGCTGCCGCCGACGAAGAAGTTCGGGTTCGGGGCGGCGACATTGACCGGGCTATAGAGATCGCTGGCGAAGCCGGCGAAGTTCGAAAAGGCGTAGGCGTTTTTCGACTTCAGGCTGACCGAGGCGACCGAGGCCACCAGGTTGTGGCCGATCGAACCGGTCTGGAACTTGCCGCGCAGGCCGGCGTCGGCGGAGATGACCTCGTCCTTGCGGACATTGTCGAAACGGTAGGCGCTGATCACGCCGTTCGGCTGGGCCGTCGGATTGGCCAGGACGTTGCTTTCCTTGCCCTTGCGGCCGCCGATCGCGGCCCAGGCGCTGACGGCGTCGGTCAGGTCGAACTCGCCGCGCGCCGCGCCGAACAGCTGGCGCTCGTCGGTATAGGTCCAGGGCTGGGCGAAGTTGCCGCCAGCATCCGGGGCCTTGGGGATCGCCCCAGCCGGGGTGACGGTCGGGCGCGGAGCGTCGATATGGTGGTCCTGGAAGCCGAGGTCGGCCGAGAAGCGGGCGCGGTCGCCGCGACGGTCCAGACCCAGACCCACGACCTTCAGATTGCGCTTCTCGTTGTCGACGGCCGTTTCACCGTCGCGCAGGCCGAGATTCAGGCGCGCGCCATAGGCGTTGTTCTCGCCGAAGCGGCGAGAAACGTCGGCCGAGCCATAGAATTGCGAGCCGCCGTCCCAGCCGGCGGTGACGCGGGTGAGAGGCGCGGTCCCGGCGCGCTTGGGCATCAGGTTGAAGGCGCCGCCGACGCCGCTGCCGCCCGGCGCCGCGCCGTTCAGGAAGGCGTTGGCGCCGCGGAACACGTCCACGCGCTCGACCAACTCGGCCGCCACGAACTGGCGGGGCAGCACGCCGTAGAGGCCGTTGTAGGTCATGTCGTCGGAATAGACCGGGAAACCGCGAACGACGTACAGCTCCTGGAAGTTGCCGAAGCCCTTGGAGACCCGCACGGTCGGGTCGTTCTGCAGGACGTCGGCGATGCTGCGGGCCTGCTGGTTGCGGACCAGCTCCTCGGTGTAGCTGGTGATGGAGAACGGAGTGTCCAGGGTGTCCAACGCGCCGAGCAGCCCGACCCGGGCGCCGGCCGCCACCTGGCCGCCGGAATAGACGGGCGGCAGGCGCACCTGCGAGCCGGTGATCACCACCGCGTCGACCGTCGTCTCGTCCGCCTGGCGCGCGAGGGCCGGGCTGGCCAGGGCGCCGAGGAGGGCGGACGACAGGAGGAGGGCGAAGCGACGGGACATGATCGATCCTGATATTGCGAGTGCGTCGCAATATCCCCTATCTCGGACCGTGACAACAGCTCGATCCCCATCGCGAGCATCGAGCCGCGACTTCAACGACGTAAGAGGCGAGGGGCGAGGGGCGAGGGGCGAGGGGCGAGCGGCGGAGGTTAGGCCGCCACGAAGTCGCGGGCGGCTTTGTGCTCGCTCTGGCGGACGGGCAGGGTGAAGCTGACCGTGGTGCCTTCGCCGGGCTGGGAGTGCATTTCCAGCAGGCCGTCGTGCATGGTGATCAGCGACTTGGTCAGGGCCAGGCCCAGGCCCGTGCCCTGGGTGGTCTTGGAGAACTGGCTCTCGACCTGCTCGAACGGCTTGGCCAGGCGCGCCAGGTCTTCCTTGGCGATGCCGATGCCGGTGTCGGTGACCGACACCTTGACCTTGTCGCCGAACGGATCGCGGCGGAGCTCGGCGCTGACCGTGACGCTGCCGGCGCGCGGCGTGAACTTGATGGCGTTCGACAGCAGGTTCAGCAGCACCTGCTTGACCGCGCGATAGTCGGCCTCGATCTCCGGCAGGTGCGGGAACGCGACGTTCAGCTTCAGGCCGGCGGCCTCGGCGCGGTTGCGGACCAGGCGCACGGCGTCCTCGGCCACGTCCTCCAGGTGCATCGGCTCGAACTTGAGGTTCATCTTGCCGGCCTCGATCTTCGACATGTCGAGGATGTCGTTGATCAGGGCCAGCAGGTGCTGGCCCGACGAGTGGATGTCCTGGCTGTAGCCCTTGTAGCGGGCGTCACCCAGCGCCCCGAACATCTCGTTCATCATGATCTCGGAGAAGCCGTTGATGGCGTTCAGCGGCGTCCGCAGTTCGTGGGACATATTGGCCAGGAATTCGCTCTTGGCCTTGTTGGCGCTCTCGGCCTTGACCTTCTCGGTCTCGTACTTGCGGGCCAATTCGGCCAGCTGCTCCTGGCTGCGCTCCAGGCCGGTGATGGCGTTCTGCAGCTGCTCCTCATTGAGGCGGCGGGCTTCTTCCTGGGTCTTGATGGCCGTGATGTCGGCGGCGGTCATGACCAGGCCGCCTTCGGCCGTGCGGCGCTCGCTGATCTGGATCCAGCGGCCGTCCATCATTTCGGCCTCGCGCACCCCCTTGGCGCCGTCCGGCGCCGGGTAGTCCTGCTTGATGGCCAGGGCCGCGAAGCGGTTGACCTCGGCGCGGGCGGCGCCGGGCTTGAGCAATTTCGGCTCGAGCGAGAAGACGCTGCGGTAGTTGCGGTTGCACATCAGCAGCCGGCCCTGGCGATCCCACAGGACGAAGGCTTCCGACACGCTCTCGATGGCGTCGCGCAGGCGGTTCTCGGCGGCCTGGGCGCGGGCCTGGGCCAGGCGTTCCTCGGTGACGTCCAGGGCGACGCCGATGATACGGACATAGCCGTCGGCGCCGGGCTTGCCGAAGCCCTGGCCGCGGGCGTCGATCCACAGCGAGCGGGCGCCCTGCTCGGTGGCGGGCACGCGGAACGAGACGTCGAAGGCGCCGTACATGGCCGCGTTGGCCAGGGCCTGGCGAACGCGCTCGCGGTGGTCGATAGAAACCCGCTCCAGCAGGTCCTGGCCCGAGACGACGCCGCCGCCGCCCCAGCCGAACATCGCGCCGGTGACGTCGGACAGAAAGACCTGGTCGGCGTTCAGGTCCCATTCCCAGATGCCGCAGCGTGCGGCCTCGACGGCCAGGCGGAAGCGCTGCTCGCTGTCGATGAACTCGCGGTGGGCGAGCTCGGCCTTTCGGCTCTGGATCATCAGCAGCAGCGCGAGCGCGATGCCGACGGCCAGAGGGGCCAGTAGGTTGATCGCGCCTTCCATGACCTGGCGGTCGACATTGGCGACGCTGTGGGTCGGGGCTGCGGCCAGAACCAGCAGGGCGCCCTCGGCCACCGGGCGCACCGCGATATCCAGCGCCGCGCCATCGGCGGCCTGGCCGCGCAGGGCGACGGGGCCGCCGACGACATCGTCGGGCGACAGGGCGAAGGCCTCGCGGAAGGTGGTGGCGCCCTGGGCGGCGCGACCGCGGGCGGCGATCAGCGCGCCGCTGGGCAGGGCCAGGGCTCCGCTGTCGCCCTTCTCGGGTTCGTCGATCAGACGCGAGGCGTCGCCGCTGGCGATCACGAAGGCGCGGGTCTTGTCCAGGGTGGCTGTGGTGGCGACGTAGAGCCGGCCGGTCTCGCCGACCGAACCGGTCCAGGTTGTGCGGCCCGAGGCGGCGGCGGCCTGGGACGCGCCCTTCCAGTCGGCGCCGTCGTCGCGGCCGGCGACAGAGACGACGCCGGCGGGGCTGACCACGGCGACGGCCGCGGCCTCGCCGCCAGCCGCGCGTAGGGCGGTCTCGGCGGCGTCCATGGTCGCGCCCGGATCGCGCCTGAGCATGTCAGCGGCCGCTGACAGACCAGCGCGCTGAGCGGCGAGGTTGGCCTCGACGCGGCCGGCGATCAGCCCGGCCTTGGCCGACAGCGGCGCGCCGCCCGGCTGGGCCGAGGCCTCCTGCTGCAGGCGCTTGACGCCGAAGGCGGTATAGACGGCCAGCAGCAGCAGGGCCGCCAGGATGGCGATGCGGATGAACCCCTGCGACGGGGCCTGGACGGACTTGGCGCGCACGGCCGCGGGCGCGGTCGGTCCGGCGGACGCCGTCCCCCCGTGTCTCGCTAAGCCCCTGTCCAAACCGCGCGGCTCCCGTCGATCCCCGGAGCGCGCGTCGCGCGCTCCAATCCCAAATCCGAGACCTGTCAGGTACAGACCTCAGGGCGAGTCACTTCGCCGAGATGGTGAATCTACCGTACCGCAAACCGCTCCGTCACCGCCGGAAAGGCGGATTCGGTCCGTATGGGCCCATTGGTCGCAATATAGGGCCGAGCGAATCCCGAAAAGCGGCGTCAGCCAAGCGCCTTGGTCGCCAGTTCCAGCACGTTCTTGGACAGGTCCGGGTGGGCCGCGACCCGCTCCAGCTGTTCGCGCATCAGCTTGCCCAGTTCGGGTTTGTAGCGCCGCCAGTTGCCGAGCGGTTCGACCAGACGCGCGGCCGTCATCGGGTTGAACCCGTCCACCGCCAGGATCTGATCGGCCAGGAAGCGGTAGCCCGCGCCGCTGGGATCATGGAAACGCGCCGGATTGAAGTTGGCGAAGGTCGAGACCAGGGCCCGCAGGCGGTTGGGATTGGTCGGCTCGAAGTCCTTATGCTTCGTCAGGGCGATCACCCGATCAAGAGCGATTTCCGACGGATCCTGGGCCTGCACGGCGAACCACTTGTCGAGCACCAACGGCTCCTTGCGCCAAGCGCCATGGAAATTGGCCAGCGCTATCTCCCTCTGGTCGTCTCCGCTGGCCACCATGGCGTACAGGGCGCCGATCTGATCGGTCATGTTCCCGCCGGCGGTGTAGTGGCCGACCAAGCGCGACAGGTTGTCGGCGGTGGGATCGGCCGACAACATGTTGGCGCAGGCGTTACGCAGGGCGCGGCGACCGGCCGCTTCGGCGCTGACGGAAAACTCGGCGTCGCCTTGCATCTCGCCGTGCAGGCGGCGCAGCAGGTCGCCCAGGTGGATGGCGACGCGCGTGCGAAGGGCGTTCCGGGCTTCGTGCAGGGCCGGCGGGTCGGCTGGCTCGGACATCAGGGCCAGGTCCTGTTCGGACGGCAGGGCCAAGAGCAAGGCCTTGAAGGCCGGCTCGGCGGCGTCGTCGACCAGGGCGCGGCCCAGCGCGTCGGCGTAGCGCTCCTCGCCCACCTCGTCGGGGGCCCCGGCCGCGCGGGCCAGGATCAGGTCGCGGGCCAGGGTCTGTCCAGCCTCCCAGCGGTTGAAGAGATCCGGGTCGGCGGCGAACAGCACGTAGCTGTCGGGCGCTCGCGCGTCGGTCGACAGGTTCACGGGGGCCGAGAAGCCGCGCAAGGCCGACAGGACCGGTCTGCTGGGCACGTTCTCCCAGCGGACGGTCAGGGTATCCTTGTCCAGCAAGACCACCTCGGTGTCGCGCATCGGCTCACCGGCCTCCGACAGCAGGCCGATGGCGATCGGGATCGGCAGGGCCTTCTTGTCGGGCTGGCCCGGCGTTGGCGCGGTCGATTGGGTTAGGTTCAGGGTCAGGGCCTTGGCGGTCTCGTCATAGTTAGTCTCGATCGTCACCGCCGGGGTGCCCGCCTGCTCATACCAGGCGAAGAAGCCCGACAGGTCGCGGCCCGCCGCCTCGGCGAAGCAGGCGATGAAGGCCTCGACCGTGGTCGCCTGACCGTCGTGGCGCTGGAAGTAGAGATCGCTGCCCTTCCGGAACGCCTCGGCGCCGAGGATGGTCTTGAGCATGCGGATGATCTCCGAGCCCTTCTCGTAGATCGTCGCGGTGTAGAAGTTGTCGATCTTCATGTAGCTGGACGGCCGCACCGGGTGGGCGAGGGGGCCGGCGTCCTCGGCGAACTGGCGCGCGCGCAGAGCCCGGACGGCCTTGATCCGCTCCACCGTCGCGCCACGCTGGTCGGCGCTGAAGCTCTGGTCGCGGAAGACCGTGAAGCCTTCCTTCAGGCACAGCTGGAACCAGTCGCGGCAGGTGATGCGGTTGCCGGTCCAGTTGTGGAAATATTCGTGGGCCACGACCGCCTCGATGCGCTCGTAGTCCAGGTCCGTCGCTGTCTGCGGATCGGCCAGAAGCAGGGAGCTGTTGAAGATGTTCAGCCCCTTGTTCTCCATGGCTCCGAAGTTGAAGTCGCGGACGGCGACGATCATGAACAGGTCGAGGTCGTACTCGCGGCCGAAGGTGTCCTCGTCCCACTTCATCGCCCGCTTGAGGCTGTCCAGGGCATAGGCCGCGCGCGAGGCCTGGCCGGGATCAACGAAGACCCGCAGCGCCACCTCGCGGCCGCTCATGGTGATGAACTTGTCGGTCAGCACGTCCAGGTGGCCGGCCACCAAGGCGAACAGGTAGCAGGGCTTGGGAAACGGGTCCTCCCACTCGGCGAAGAACCGATTGTCCGCCAGGGCGCCCGAGTCGATCAGATTGCCGTTGCTGAGCAGGTGCGTGAACTTGCGATCGGCCTCGATGCGCACGCTGTAGCGGCTCAGGACGTCGGGGCGATCGGGGAAGTAGGTGATGGTGCGGAAGCCCTCGGCCTCGCACTGGGTGCAGAAGCGGCCGCCCGACATGTAGAGGCCCATCAGGGCCTTGTTGGCCTCCGGATCGATCTCGACCTCGGTGGTCAGGACGAACTGGTCGGGCAGGTCCGGGATGGTCAGCTGCTCGGCGTCGACGACATACTGGTTGGCGCTCAGGCTTTGGCCGTCCACGGCCACGGACACCAGCTTCAGCCGCTCGCCGTTCAGCATCAGCGGCTCGTCCTTCGCACCGGTCCGGCGCACCGCGAGCTCGGCCTTCACCCGGGTCTGGGACGGATGCAGGTCGAAGACCAGCCGGGTCGTCTCGATGGAGAACGGGAACGGACGATAGTCCGCCAGACGGACGGCTTGGGGCGTGTCGGTGCGCATCCGTCCAACTTAGTCGTACCGGACGACCTCCGCGAGAGGACCTTGACGGCCAAGCCCAAATTAATGGTCAGTGCCGGCTTGAGCTTAGGCGGGAGGGGGCTTGGCGATGACGAGCGAAATCACGGGCGGTCAGGCGGGGCTGGAAGTCGGGCGCAAGCGATTCCTGCACCCGGGGCCGCTGCGTTGGCTGCGAGCCCTGGGCTGGATGGTTCTGCTCTTCGTGTTGTTCAGCATCGTCTATGCGGGCGCCCAGATGGTGGCCAACCCGATGTTCAAGAAGGGCGGTCATCTCCTTGAAGTGCTGGAGGTGCTGGCGATCTGCTGCGCGGGCTTTGGCCTCTATGCCGGCGTGGTCAGGCTGGCCGAGGGGCGATGGCCCGAGGAGCTGGACCTGCGCCGGATGCCGGCCGAGCTGGCCATCGGCCTGGTGATCGGAGCGCTGATGCTGAGCGCGGCCGTGGGCGGGCTCTACCTGCTGGGCGTCTACGACATCAGCGGTCCGCGCGCGGCCTCGGCCTGGGCGACCATCGCCATGGCCATCGAGTCCGGCTTCATGGAGGAGCTGATCATGCGCGCCATCCTCCTGCGCCTGCTGATGCGGGCCTTCGGGATCTGGCCGGCGCTGATCGTGCAGGCGGCCCTGTTCGGGGCGTTGCACCTGGCCAACCCCAACGCCACGCCGGTCGCCGCCGCGGCTATCGCCATCGAGGCGGGGCTGATGCTGGCTGGCTTCTATCTGCTGACCGGACGCCTGTGGATGTCGGTCGGCGTTCATGCGGCCTGGAACTTCACCCAGGGCTGGGTGTGGGGCGCGTCGGTGTCGGGCATACCGGTCACCGAGAGCTGGCTGGTCAGCAAGCCCAAGCCCGGCGCGCCGGAGTTTCTCAGCGGCGGCGCCTTTGGTCCCGAGGCCTCGCTGCCGGCCATGGTCGTCGGCACGCTGGTGGCGATTATCGTGCTGTGGCTGGCCTGGAAGCAGGGAAACTTTAAGGCAAAGCCGGACGCGACTACGTAATAACCGCAAGCTTTTTGTGGTCTTTTCTTGAGCGGCGTCAACGAAACCGGCCGTACACAGGCGCAAACCCCTTTCGACACAACGAGGTCGTAAAGGGGATACCGATGACCACCAAACTCTTCCTGGCCCTGACCGTGGCGGCCGGCCTGAGCGCCGCGCCCGCCTTCGCCGCCGAGCCGGTGACGCCGAAAGCCAAGGGCGATATCGTCCTGAACGTTCGGGTGACCGACGTCGCGCCGGACGCGGGCAATCCGATCCTGACCGCCGCTGGCGCCGCCACCGGCCTCAAGGCCGACGTTAAGGACGACATCAAGCCGACGATCGGTCTCAGCTACTTCCTGACCGACAAGCTGGCCATCGAGGTGATCGCCGGCACCACCCAGCACACGGTCAAGGCCGTCGGCCCGGGCACGGACGTCGCGGTCCACAAGACCTGGGTCCTGCCGCCGGTCGTCTCGCTGCAGTATCACCCGCTGCCGGGCGCGCGCTTTAGCCCCTATGTCGGCGCGGGCCTGAACTACATGCTGTTCTACAGCGGCAAGGACAAGAACGGCTTCACGGTCGATCTGGACGACGGCTTCGGCTACGCCCTGCAGGCTGGCGCGGACATCCCGATCAACGCCGCCTACAGCCTGAACCTGGACGTCAAGAAGATCTGGTTCGACACCGACGCCAAGATCAACGGCGGCGCGCTGAAGTCCAAGGTCAAGCTTGACCCGCTGGTGTTCTCGGTCGGCTTCGGTCGCCGGTTCTAACTATCTAACTAGTCCGAGCTAGGTCCGGCGGCGGGCGCTTCCTGCAGGTAGCGCTCGATCGCCGCGATCTTATGGGCCAGGCCCGTCAGGGCCGGCGGCGCGTCCTCGGGATTGTCGGCCACCAGGGTCAGCAGTTCCCGGGCGATCGCATGCAGGCGCGGGGCGCTGGCGATCAGCCGGGCCTGATATTCCATCCTGTGCGGGTCGCGGTCGTACTCCGCGCCCGGGGTGCGCCAGCCGCCCCAGTCCTGGGCGTCGGTGACCACGACCGGATAGGTGCCCGGATAGGGATGGTGGGCGCAGTCGCCCTCCTGCTGCCATTTGTTGCGGGCCCGCAGCACCCGCCAGTTGGAGTCGAGGCCGCCATCCTGCGGATCGACCTTGTCCTCGGCCTTCAGTTCGTGGGCCTGGAACTCGCGGTTCAGCCCGACGTCGTAGGTGACCCGCACGGGCTCGTCGAAGCCCTTGGCCCAGATGGGCACGATCCTGTCGACCGTGGCCCAGCAGCCGACGCTCTCGACCCACACCCTCTGGTTCTTCTGGAAGACGGTCTTGGCCATGCCGTTGAGTAACGTCCGAATGCGCTGACAGACGCGCATAAGAACCTGAAATTCTTGACGCCGGGTCAATCTTTCCCTTCGCGTGAACGTCGTTCAGTGTGACTCCCGCGACCCGCCGAAGAGCGCGGTCCAGGGAGGCTCCAAGTGGATTTCGACTATTCCGACGACCAGAAGTTCCTGAAGGACGAGGCGCGCAAGTTCCTCGCCGGCAATTGCGACGTCGCCGTCGTGCGCGGCGTGCTGGACAATGCCGACCGTTCGTTCGACGAGAAACTCTGGAAAGGCGTGGCCGAGCAGGGCTGGCTGGGCGCCGCGATCCCCGAGGAGCACGGGGGGCTGGGCCTGGGTCGCATCGAGCTGTGCGCCATCGCCGAGGAGCTGGGCCGCGCCATCGCGCCGATCCCGTTCGCCTCCACCGTCTACATCCTGGCCGAAGGGATCATGGCCCACGGCGCGGACGGCCAGAAGGCCGCGATCCTGCCGCGCATCGCCGCCGGAGAGATGATCGGCTGCCTGGCGACCTCCGAAGGTCCGGGCGTCGTGGGTCCGAACACACTGCAGTGCCGGGTCGAGGGCGGCAAGCTCTCGGGGACCAAGATCCCGGTCACCGACGGCGACGTCGCCGACACCGCCCTGGTCCTGGCCAGCGAAGGCGGCCGCCCGGGCCTCTACCTGGTCGACCTGAAGCAGGCGGGCGTGAAGCGCGAGACCCTGAAGAGCCTCGATCCCACGCGCGGCGTGGCCAAGATCGTGTTCGACGGCGCGGTCGCCGAGCGGGTGGGGGAGGCCGGCGCGGGTTTCGACATCGTCCAGGCGATCCTCGATCGCGCCGCCGTGCTGCTGGCCTTCGAACAGCTGGGCGGCGCCGACCGGTGTCTTGAGATGGCCAAGGAGTACGCCCTGGGCCGCTACGCGTTCGGCCGCGTGATCGCCGGCTACCAGGCGATCAAGCACAAGCTGGCCGATATGTACGTCAAGAACGAGGTCGCCCGCTCCAACGCCTATTACGGCGCCTGGGCCCTGAACGACGACGCTCCCGAGCTGCCGATCGCGGCCTCGGCCGCCCGCATCGCCGCCTCGGAAGCCTTCTGGTTCGCCAGCAAGGAAAACATCCAGGTCCATGGCGGCATGGGCTTCACCTGGGACGTCGACTGCCACCTCTACTACCGTCGCTCGCGGCAGCTGAGCCTGGTGGCGGGCGCGCCGAAGCTCTGGAAAGAGCGGCTGGTGAGCGAACTCGAAAAGAAGAACGCGGCGTAAGGCGAGGAAACGACAATGGATTTCAACGATTCCCCCCAAGAAGCCGCCTATCGCGAGAAGGCTCGCGCCTGGCTGGCCGAGAACGCCGCCGCGCACCGCGCCAAGTTCGGCGAGCTCAAGCCCAACACGCCCGAGCACATGGCCGCCGCCAAGGACTGGCAGGCCACCAAGGCCGCCGCCGGCTATGCCTGCATCACCTGGCCCGCGGCCATCGGCGGGGGCGGCGGCACGCCGATCCAGTCGGTGATCTTCGGCCAGGAAGAGGGCAAGGCGGGCCTGGGCTACGGCTACTTCACGATCGGCCTGGGCATGTGCGTGCCCACCGTCATGGCCTTCGCCGACGGCGACACCAAGAAACGCTTCGTCTCCCCCGCCGTGAAGGGCGAGGAGATCTGGTGCCAGCTGTTCTCCGAGCCGGCGGGCGGCTCCGACGTGGCGGCCCTGCGCACCCGCGCCGTCAAGGACGGCGATGAGTGGGTGATCAACGGCCAGAAGGTCTGGACCACCGGCGCCCACTATTGCGACTACGGCATCCTCTTGACCCGGACCGACCCCGATGTGCCCAAGCACAAGGGCCTGACCATGTTCTGGATCGACATGAAGGACGCCGCCGTCGAGTGCCGGCCGATCCACCAGATGTCGGGCGGGCGCGAGTTCAACGAGGTCTATTTCACCGACCTGCGCGTCAAGGACAGCCAGCGCCTGGGCGAGGTCGGCGACGGCTGGAAGGTGGCCCTGGTCACCCTGATGAACGAGCGCCTGGCCGTCGGCGGCTCGGCCGGCCCGAACTATCGGGAGGTCATGAAGCTGGCTCAGGATCTTGCCGGCCCCACCGGTCCGGCGATCAAGGACCAGGCGTTCCGCGAGAAGCTGGCCGACTGGTACGTCCAGTCCGAGGGGCTGAAGTTCACCCGCTTCCGCACCATGACCGCCCTGTCGCGCGGCCAGACGCCGGGGCCGGAAAGCTCGATCGGCAAGATCATCTCGGCCAACCAGTTGCAGGAGATGGCCAACACCGCCGTCGAGATGGAGGACCAGTACGGCATCCTCGTCGATCCCGACCAGGCTCCAGCCGAAGCGGCGTTCCAGCAGAGCCTGATGTGGGCTCCGGGCCTACGGATCGCCGGCGGCACCGACGAGATTCTCAAGAACATCATCGCCGAACGGGTGCTGGGCCTGCCCGGCGACGTGCGCGTCGACAAGGACGTGGCGTTCAAGGACATGCCGACCGGACGCTGATTTCGTCGAATCTTCGTCTTCCGTCGATACGCAGAAGCCGGCAGCTGACGAGGTTAGCTGTCGGCTTTTCGATGTTTGGAAGATGTTCCGTGCGCGGTGAAGTCGCGCGAAATCCGGGAAATTCGCCTGCCGGGCGAACCCGGACTGTCGTGACAAAGTCTTCATTGCTGGATGGGTTGAGCTGAGCTTGACAGTCATCACTCCCGGGCACATGAGAGATCGTTGTTTTATGGTTAACGGGCTGGGCTGAAGGGGGATTCATGCGCGAGGCCGGCGACGCACTTGCGCGCCTTCGGATGCTCCGTGGAGCGGCCGAGCGCGCGTTCGCCAGCCGCTCCGCCCTGCTGCGTCGCGCCCCGGTGGGCGTGATCGTGGCGGCGGTGGTGATCCCGCTGGTGGGCTGCGACACGGGGCCCAGCTTCTGGTTCCACAAGCGCGCCAGCGCGTGCCCTCGTCCGCAGGCGGCGCAGGGGGTCTCGGGCCAGTTCAATCAGCAGCAGCAAGAGATTCGCGCCCTGCGCCAGGGCGGCTTCCGCGGCGACTTCTTCGCCCAGCTGGAGCTGGCCCGCCGCTACGAGGGCCAGCGCGCGGTCGACAAGAACCTCGAGGATGCGGTTGAGGCGGCCGTCTGGTACGCCATGGCCCTGTCCAACGACGGCGGCTATGCGCCGATCTCGTCCTATGAGCGCCGGGGCTCCGAATCGAAGGCTGTGTCGCGCTTCGACGACTGCCGCGCGTTCGAGCGCCGCAGCGCCTATTTCGCCCTCGACCGCCTGCTGTCGCGCATGTCGACCGAGGAGCGCGAGAAGGTCCGTAACCGGGTGATCTACGTGCTCTCGGCCCAGGGCGCCGGCGGGTTCCGAACCCTGGCGCGGATCCACGACGCCTATTTCGGCCCGTTCGGCGAGCCGTCCGACAATCTCCAGGCCATCCAGGCCTACGGCAAGCCCAGCCAGCCTGGCGCGCCGGCTGCGCTGGACCTGTTCCGCCGCAACGACGTCGACGCCTATCTCTACAACTACCTGGCGGTGCAGACTGGCGACGTGTCGGCCTATGTCATGCTCAAGGACTTCGAGCGCAGCTCGCCGCAGCGGGCCTCGTACGGTTCGTTCGTCGAGACCAAGGCCAAGCGCTGGATCCCGCCCTACGAGTTCTATCCGCCGGAGTCGCCCGACTCGGGCGTGCCGCACTCCGACGAGTCCGACCTGTCGGGCGAGGCGCGCGAGGCGGCGCTGAGCCGGATCAACGAACTGCCCTTCGTCCACGTGGCCGAGGCGCTGTCGTACCTGCGGGTGATCCCGTCGGCGGTGCTCGACGAGAAGCTGCTCAGCGTCAACGACGCCCAGACCCTGGAATCGATGCTGGGGCGGCCGGCCAACGGCCGCCTGTCCTCGATTGAAAAGGTGCGGGCGATCCAGTACGCCGCTGTCAACGGCTCGTCCAAGGCCCAGCTGGTGCTGGCGGTGATGTACTCCGAAGGCGTCGGCGTCCCGCGCGACTACGCCCGGGCCTATCACTGGTACGAGGAAGCCGAGCGCCAGGGCTCGGCCGAGGCCAAGTACGCCATGTCCACCTTCTTCTCCCTGGGCCTGCAGGGCGTGGCCGACCAGGATCGCGCCAAGGCGGTGGTCTACCAGATCGACGGAGCCCTCTCGGGTTTCAAGCCGTCGGCCTATCGGCTGCAGCAGCTGCTGGCCCAGGTCTCGCGTCCGCCCCGGCCCGCGGCCGATCGCGGCCGTCCGTACAGCGAAAGGGACTTCTAGATGCGCAGCCTCAGCCGCCTGCTGGCGCTTTGGGCCGCCTTGATCCTCGGCGTCGCGGCCGCCGCGCCCGAGATCGCGATCGCCTCGCCGGACGCCAAGATCGACCAGCAGATCCGCCCGTGCTTCGGCCTGCTGATCCAGCCGAACCTCTCGCAGGGCTGCAAGGTGCGCTACGCCAAGCCGCGCCCCTGCGCCCGCGGTTACTACCGCTCACGGGGCCGCTGCGTGGCGAGCGGCGGCTATGGTCCGGGCTATGGCGGCTACGCGCAGCGCGAGATCAACTGCGACTACGCCTATCCCGGCCAGGTCTCGCAGACCCTGGCGCGGCTCTATGACGGCGACACCCTGACCCTGACCTCGACCAATGGCGGGGCCTGCGTCGACTCGCTGAACATCACCCAGTCGGTCAGCATCGTCGTGCGCAACTACTCGCCCGGCCTGGATCGCCCGATCCTGGTGGCCCCGGCCGGCCAGCCCTGCATCCGCATCCAGCCGGGCGTGCAATATGTCGTGCTGGAAGGCCTGGGCATCGAGGCCTCGCGCGCCGGTTCTTCCTCGTGCATCACCGGCCGCGCCACCGAGATCGCCTTGAAGAACGTCACGGTTCGCTACGACGGCGACGCCTCGGCCTTCGACGTGGGCGACAGCCGCATTGAAATGGCCGGCGTGGCCTTCATCGGCCGCACCCGCTCGGCGGTGGTCAAGGCCACCGGCACGATCATGGCCCAGGACGTCGAGATCGCCGCCGCCGCCATCGGCGGGGCCTTCGAGACCTCGGGCGACAGCCGCCTGCGCGACATCCGCGTCGTCCGGCTGGGCGACTGGACCGGTTCTTCGCGCACCCGCAACTCGGCCGGCTTCGTGCTCAGCGGCATGAACCGCCAACAGTTGGTGACCATCGACGGCCTGTATGTCGATGGCTTCTCGCGCGGCGTCTATATCGGCGGCGGCGACGAGACGACCCTGCTTCGTCCCGTGGTTCGCGACAGCGACTGGGCCGTGACCGTCGAGAACGCCAATCTGCGCCTGAACGAGGGCGAGCTGGAGGCGACCGATGTCGGCCTCTACGTCGCTTCGGGGATCGTCTACGCCGCCAACAACAAGATCGTCGGCGTCATGCGCTCGGGCATCTATGCCGACGCCGGCGGCCAGATCCGGGCGGTCGACAACCGCATCTATGCCCGCCCCGAGGGCTGCAAGGCCCTGGTCAGCGGCTTCTTCGACGGCGAGCTGACCTGCCGGCCGTGGTTCGAGGCGCCGGAGCTCTATCGCACCCAGCGCGACCGCGCCCGTCTCGACTACGAAACCTACTGGCCAGCCCCATCGATCGGTCCCGCGCCGCTGGCCATGGGCTCGGGTCCCGCCGACCTCGCCAATGACGCCGCCGCGACGGGCCTGGCGGGCGCGCCGCCGCCTCGGTCCCTGGCGCCGCAACAAGGGGGAGCCCCCAAATGAGCAAGCTGGCCCATGGTCTGGTCGCCGCCGCCGTCGCGGCCTCGACCCTGATCTCGACGCAGGCCTTCGCCCAGCAGAGCGGCGGCGGCTACGCGCCGACCTACGCCGCGCCGCAGGGACAGCCGCAAGGCTACGCGCCCCAAGGCTACTCGCCCAGGCGCCGCGACATCTGCGGCGCGCCGATCACCGGCCAGGCGCCGGATATCATGACCTATGACAGCGCCACCGGCACCCAGGTGTTCGTCGGCGGCCAACGCGGCGGTGGCACGGACGTGGCCGCCTATAACGCCCAGACCGGATCGGCCGCGGGCCTGTCGGGCGACCTCAGCCGCCCGGGCCTGGTGTCGTCCTGCGCGGTCGACGGCCTGACCGGCGAGTCCTACGGCGTGACCTCCGACCGTCCGGGCCAGGTCACCCTCAGCGGCCGCGACGATCGCGGCGAGCGTTACCAGTTCACCCGCGCCGACGGCCGGACCGACGTCTGGGATCCGCGCTACGAGAACTACTGCTTCCGGTCGGGCACGGGCCTGTTCGGTCCGCCCAGCGCCGGCGGGCGTCGATGCTGAGGCCCGCGGCCCTGCTGATCCTGGCCGCGCTGACCGTGGCGGCCTGCGCGGACGGGCGTCCATACGCGCCGTACTACCCGCCGTCCGGCCCGCCGCCGCCCTCGGCCCCGAACCGGCACGAGGTCACGCCGCCCCCGCCGCCGATCGAGGTGGTCCGGCCGAAGGTCCCGTAGCCTCTACGGTGCGATCGTCTTGATGAAGGTCGGCGCCTTGCGATGGTGCGTCGCCTGCTCGTACGCGTAGCCCAGGCCCAGCAGCAGCTTCTCGCTCCAGGCCGGGCCGATGAACGAGAGGCCGACCGGCAGGCCGGTGACGGCGCCCATCGGCACGGTCAGGTGCGGATAGCCAGCCACGGCGGGCAGGGTGGTCGACGAGCCGCCATAGTTGTCGCCGTTCAGCGGATCGATGGTCCAGGCCGGGCCGGTGGTCGGGGCGACGATCGCCACCGCGCCGGTGTCCTTGAGAATCTTGTCGATACCCTCGGGGCCGGCCAGGCGCTTCGAATCCGCCAGGGCCTTCAGGTAGTCGGGATCGGAGAGGCCCTTGGTCTTCTCGGCCCGCTCGAAGCTCTCCTGGCCGAACCATTCGAACTCCTTGGGCGTCGCCTTGTTGAAGGCGATCAGGTCGGCCAGCGTGCGGCTGGGGACCTTCTTCGGATCGGTCGAGGAGAGATAGGCGGCCATGTCGGCCTTCAGCTCGGTGTAGAGCACCACGCCCTCGGCCTTGCCGATCGGGCCTTCATCGAAGTCCTTCACATCGACCAGGATCGCGCCCTGGTCCCGCAGGTCCTTCAGCGCCGCCTCGAACACGGCGTCGGTGTTGGGCGAATAGCCCGTGTAGAACCGGGCCACGGCCAGCTTGACGCCCTTCAGCGCGTCCTTGGAGAGGCCGGCCGCATAGTCGGTCTTGCGGGCGTCGGCCTCTCTGGTCGCGGGATCGGCGGGGTCGCCGCCGGCGATGATGGTCAGCACCTTGGCGGCGTCCTCGACCGTGGCGGTCATCGGGCCGGCGGTGTCCTGGCTGTGGCTGATCGGCACGATATGGGTGCGCGATACCAGGCCCACGGTCGGCTTGAGGCCCACCAGGCCGTTGATCGCGGCCGGGCAGGTGATCGAGCCGTCGGTTTCGGTGCCGATGGCCAGGGGCGCCAGGCCCGCCGCCACCGCCGCGGCCGAGCCGCTGGACGAGCCGCAGGCGCTGCGGTCCAGGACGTACGGATTGCGCACCGTGCCGCCCACCGCGCTCCAGCCGCTGATCGACTTGCCCGAGCGGATATTGGCCCATTCCGACAGGTTGGCCTTGCCCAGCATGACCAGGCCCGCGTCGCGCAGGCGCTTGGCGATCGGCGCGTCGCGGCCAGTGATGTTGTCCTTCAGCGCCAGTGAGCCGGCCGTGGTGGGCAGCGGATCGGCGCTCTCGATATTGTCCTTCAGCAGGATCGGCGCGCCGTGCAGGGGCGAGCGGACCTTGCCGGCCTTGCGCTCGGCGTCGAGAGCCTTGGCGTCGGAAAGGGCGTTTGGGTTGGTGGCGATCACCGCGTGCAGGACGGGGTTCTTGTCCTTGATGACCGCGAGATAGGCCTTGGTCGCCTGTTCGGCGGTCTGGGCTTGCGCGGTCCCGGCGAGCAGGGCGAGGGCGGCGGCGCCGGCCAGATACGCGGAAGGCAGGCAGGCGAACTTGGTCATGGACGTTTCCCCGAATTCGAGCCGGGACCGTGGCCCGAAACCTCGCCCTTCGACAAGCTCAGGGTGAGGTTTCCATCGAGCGGCTCAAAAGTAGCCCTCGCCCTGAGCTTGTCGAAGGGCGGGGGCGGCTGTTCAGGCGAAGACCGCCACGTTCTGGCGCGCCAGGACCAGCGGGAGGCCATTCCGGTCCCACAGGTGCATCTCCTGGGTGGAATAGCCTTCACCGACGGTCTCGGCCTTGGTGCGCAACAGGCGCCAGCCGTCGTCGTCCTCGGCGGGAAGGCCGACCACGTCCATCGCCCAGGTCATGGTCGAGATCGGGGCGAACTGAGTGAACAGGGCCATGGCCGGAGGCGGCGGCATGTCGGCCAGGGCGATCAGGGCCGATAGCGAGCGGGCCGCTGGGTCGCGGTGACGGATCCACAGCAGGTATTCGGGATCCCCGCCGGCCAGCGGTCGCGTGCCGCCCGCCTTGCGCACCTCGAACTGGGCCGAGAAATGCGGCGCGCCCTGGCGGCTCTCCGGAAAGAAGGATTCGCAGGCCTCGGGCGCCACGACGTCAGGGGCGGGGACCTCGCTGTGCGACAGCGTCGAGGCCCGCGCCGCGCCGAAGGTCAGGACCCCGTGGGTGGCCACGCCCTGCTCGCCGACCAGGTCGACGGCGACGAACAGGGTCGACTTGCCCTGGCGCAGCGGCTTGACCTGGATGGCCAGTTCTCCAGACGCGGGGCCGACGAAGGCGAACTGGGCCGAGCGCAGGGGCGGGGCCTCCGGGAAGGTCCGCAGCGCCGCTTCGACGCAGAGCGCCGCCGACAGCCCGCCATAGGTGGTCCGGCCCTGCTTCCAGTCGTCGGTGACGAAGGCGGAAAAGCCGGACTCGGTGGCGGCGACGGCGGCGATCAGGTCGGTATAGAGCGTCATGCGAAAGAGGTTCGTTTTCTTTCGCTACGGAAGTCAAGCGCCGTTGTCGCCCCGGATTGGGGGATCTCAGCTCGGCTTGCGCGACCGGGCTTCCAACTCGTCGGCTCGGCGCTCCATGTCCTTGGCCTTGTCCGGCAACGTCTCGGCCAAGTCGCGCAGTTCGGCGTCGGTGACCGTGCCGCCGCGCTCGCGGTTTTCGGCGATCTGCTTGGCGCGATAGGCCGGGTCGCGCAAGCGGACGGCTTCCTCGCGCATCTGCTGGGCGCCGCGCCGCATCTGCACGGCGCCGTTGGCCATGTGGATGCGGGCGTTGGCGACCTGACGCATGGCCTGTTCGCGAGCGCGTTCGCCGATGATGCGAGCCTGCTCGCCGGCGAGGCGGGCCTGTTCGGCGCCCATCCGCGCGCCCTCGGCGGCCTGGCGGGCGACGTCGGCCTGGGCGCGCGCCATGTCCGAGAGGCGACGGGCTTCGTCGGCGCGGACACGGTTCTGGTCGGCCTGGCGACGCTCGATATCGGCCTCGATACGGGCCTGTTCGGCCTCCTGGCGCGCCTGATCGGCTTCGGCGCGCGCCTGGTCGGCGGCCACACGCTCTGCGCCCGTGGGGACGCGGTAGTAGCTGTAGACGTAGCCGGACTTGTAGGTGGGCGGTTCGGGCGGCGGGGCAGGGGGCGCCGGCGGGGTCGGCGCGGCGGGCGCGCTGACCGGCGGGGCGGGGGGAGCCGGGGGCGCGGCCATCGGCGCGGGCGGCGACGGGGGAGCCGGAGCCGGAGGCGGCGGCGGAGCGACCCATTCCTGGTGCGTCAGGCCCAGGGCGGCCAGCGGCGTGGCGACGGCGGCCAGGGCGACGACGCTGAGGGCGACGGTCACGGGGCGGCGACGTAAAGCGGTATGGGTCATGATGTGGGCGATCCTTGTCTTCAGCGTGCGGGCGCTGGCGGCCATCGCGGTTGCGGGACGGGGGCTCATCAGGCGGGCGGTGGGGTGAGACGCCAGGCGCACCAGCGTCCGAGCATAGAGGGTGCGATCGACGGTCTCGAGCGCGACGGCGTCGGCGGTTTCTTCCGAGCGTTCGGCCAGCACGGCGTGCAGGCGCCAGACCAGCGGGTTGAACCAGAACAGCGCCAGGGCCAGGCGCGACAGGATCAGGAAGATCCAGTCCTGGCGACGCAGGTGGGCCAGTTCATGGGCCAGGATAGCGCGGGCGGCGTGACGCTCATCCAGGCTGGCGGGATCGACGACGATGAAGCCGGGCGCGACGCCCCAGCTCAACGGACTGGTGATGCGTTCGCTGGCGATCAGGCGCGGACGGTCTTCCTCGGGCGACAGGTCTTCCAGCGGTTCCAGCCAGGCCTGGTGCTCGACCGGACGGCCCTGGCGGGTCCAGCGGTCGAGGGTCAGCAGGCCCAGCAGCAACTGGCCGATCACGGCCGCCACGCCCAGCAGCCACAGGCCGCCGACCAACTGGGCCGACGGCGGCCAGGACGGGGCGACGGGAGTCGAAGCGGCGTCGGCGGCCATGGTCGCGCCTTCCACCGGGACGTAGGGCGCGATCGGCGGCAGCAGGGCCAGGTCCAGGGCCGGCAGAACGTTCATGATCACGGGAATGGCCAGCAGCAGGCCGACCGTGGCGCGCAGGATGTCCACGCGGTCGACCGGGCGCTGGGCCAGGAAGCGGGCGCAGGCCAGGCCCGCGCCAGCGACGACGCTGGACTTGACCAGCAGCGAAAGGAGAAGCGTCCAGGTCACGACCTGTCCTCCATGGGCCGCTCCACGGCCTTGTCGATGACCCGCTCCAGGGCGGCGGCTTCCTCGGTGGTCAGGCGCTGACCCAGGCCCAGGAGGGCGGTGGCGGCGCTGGCGGCCGAGCCGGCGAAGAAGGTGTCGATGACCCGCTTCAGCGCGCTGGCCGCGACGGCCTCGGGTTGCGGGGCGGGGCGGTAGACGAAGCCGTCGGGACCGGCCTCGCGCTCGACCAGGCCCTTGGCCTCCAGGCGCGAGAGCATGGTGCGGATGGCCGAGTCGCTGATCGGGTCGGACAGGGCGCTACGCACGTTGGCGACGGCGCCGGTCTCCAGGCGACAGAGGGTCTCGAAGACCTCGCGTTCGCGTCGGGGGAGGGATTCGATCATGGCGGCTTCCGTTATCCGGTGTCCGCTACATGTGTAGCGCTACGTCTGTAGCGCGGCTAGCCTGCGATGCGTGAATTCGGCGTAATGTCGGAGCGGCCTAGTGCAGCGTCGTGCTGGCCAGCATCCAGCTTGAGAACGTGCGGTTGTCACGTTCGTCGCGCTGTTCTTCCAGGCCCATCTCTTCCAGCATGATCGCCGCCAGCAGCCATTCCTCGAGTTCCGAGGCCGAGGCGCGGCCGTCCTCCAGCGCTTCCTTCACGGTCGCGATCAGCTGCTCGATGGCTTCGTCGGTCGTCTTCGCCACAACGCGCTCCTCGGGAATCCACTGTGGCGTAACGTAGAGCGTGGTTCGCGGTTCAGGCCTGCGACAAAGCGGCATGTGGGTGGAGCATTGAGTCGCAGGCCCCTCGCGCGCCCCTGTGTGACGGGACCGCGCGAGGGGCTTGGAGCCTACTGGCCCTTCAGCTTGCGGTCGAAGAACTCCAGGTGCGTGTTCAGCACGCTGAGTCCCTTGGTCTTGCTGCCGGGCGCGCTGTGGCGCTCGCCGGGATAGAGCGCCATCTCGAACGGGATGGCCTTCTTCTGCAGGGCCGCGATGACGCGGGTGCTGTTCTCGAAGATCACGTTGTCGTCGGCCATGCCGTGCAGCAGCAACAGGCTGCCGGGCTTCAGCTTGTCCAGGCGCGTGTTGATGTCCGAATAGGCGTAGCCGGCCTTGTTGTCGGCGGGCGTCCCCATGTAGCGCTCGGTATAGGCCGTGTCGTAGAGGCCCCATTCGGTCGGCGGAGCGCCGGCCGCGCCGGCCTTGAACGGGGTGTTGTCGGCGGTCAGCAGCATCAGGGTCATGAAGCCGCCGTACGACCAGCCCATCACGCCCAGCTTGTCGGCGTCGACATAGGGCAGGCTCTGCAGGAACTTGGCGCCCTGCAGCTGGTCGTCGACCTCCACCGTGCCGAGGTTGCGGTCGAGGGCGCGCTTGAAGGCCGCCGAGCGGTTGCCGCTGCCGCGATTGTCCAGCTTGAAGACCACGTAGCCGGCCTCGAGATAGGTGCGCTCGCTCGGGCTATGCCAGCTCTTGGTGACGCGCTGGGCGTGCGGGCCGCCATAGACCGAGACGATGGCCGGGTACTTCTTGGCCGGATCGAAGCCGGTGGGCTTGAGGATCTCGTAGTACAGGGCCGAGCCGTCGGCGGCCTTCAGCGAGCCGTATTCCGGAACCGGCAGGGTCGAGGCGTAGGGCCAGTAGGCGTGGCCCTCGGCCAGCTTGTTTTCCTCGATCCAGCGCACAAGCTTGCCGTCGGCCGAATAGAGCGCCGTCTGAGGCGGGGTCTTGGGATCGCTGTAGGAGCCGGCGAAGGCGCCGCCAGCCTCGGCCACCTTGGCCGACCACCAGCCGCCGCCCGAGGTCAGGGCCTTGGGCTTGCCGGGCTTGGCGTAGCTCACCTCATAGATGCGGCGCTCCAGCGGGCTGTCCATCGAGGCGCCGAAGATGGCGACCTTGCGGGCCTCGTCGACGCCTTCCAGCTTGTCGACCGGCCAGTCGCCCTTGGTGATCTGGGCGATCAGCTTGCCGTCGGCGGCGTAGCGGTAGAGGTGGCTGGCGCCGTCCCGTTCCGAACCCCACAGGAAGGTCCCGTCCTTCAGCGCCTTGAAGTTGTCGAGCAGCTCGATGAAGTGGGTGTCGGTCTCGGTCAGGATGGTCTTGCCCGCGCCGGTGGCCGGGTCGAAGGCGATCAGGTCCAGGGTCTTCTGGTCGCGCGAGAGACGCTGGACATAGACGGTCTTGCCGTCCTGGGCCCAGGCGACGCGGGCGACATAGATGTCCTTGTTGGCGCCGAGATCCAGCTGGACCACCTTGCCCGAGGCCAGGTCGCGGACGAACAGGTCGACGATGGCGTTGGGGCGGCCGGCGCGCGGATAGCGCTGGTTGACCACGGTGGCGCCGGTCGGGCCGATGTCCGCGCGCGGCACGATGTCGACGCCGTTCTCGTCGACACGGGCATAGACGATGCGGGCCTCGTCCGGGCTCCACCAGTAGCCGGTCGCGCGGGAGAGTTCTTCCTGGGCGATGAACTCGGCGACGCCGAACGACAGGGCGTTCTTGCCCTCGGTGGTCAGGGCCTTCTCGGGCCCGCCGTTCACGGGCTTGATGTAGAGGTTCTGGTCGCGGACGTAGCTGACATAGGCGCCCTTGGGCGAGACCTTGGCGTCGACCTCGTCGCCTGGGGTTTCGGTCAGGCGGGTGACCTTGCCGTCGGCGATGCTGTCCAGATAGAGGTCGCCATCCAGCGGCACCAGGATGAAGCGACCCTGCTTGTCCCAGCTGTATTCGACGATGCCGCGGGCCGAGACGCGGGCGCGTTCGCGACGGGCTTTCTCGGCCTCCGAAAGTTCCTTGGCCCCCGACGACAGCGCCGCCGAGTCGATCAGGCGATAGGGCTCGCCGCCCTTCACGTCGGCCGCCCACAGATCCTGGACATTGGCCGCCTCGGCCTTGCCCTTCAGATAGGTGACGCGCTTGCCGTCCGGCGACAGGGCCACGCCCTTGGCGGTCGGGCCGCTCAGGTTGGGGTCGGCGAAGACGCGCTGTGGGGTGAGTTTTTCCGCCATGGCGGGGGTAGCGAGGGCGAGGACGGCCGCGAGCGCCGTGAGCGAGGGCTTGATCATGGCGCGGGACGCTATGCGGGAGCGTCGCCGTTGTCAGCAGGGAAGTTGTTGCGACCTTGAAACGCTCAGCGGCACATTTCACCGACGGCCTTCACATCCACCGGATCGGGCGGGACCGGCAGGCCCTTGGCCTTCAGGGCGTCCTCCAGCGTGGTCGGTTCGGGCGGCAGGCCGGGGTCGACGTCGGTTCGATAGAACGGATGACCCTCGGCCTTGGCGAGGGTTGTGAAGCCGAAGCCCCTTCTGGCGTAGAGTTTGTAGAGGCGCGGCGCCATGCGCGCGTCGAAGGCGCCGCCATGCATCAGCAGGACATAGGGGATATCCGCGCCGTACAGCGTCTTGCTCATCGCCCGCGCCCGGTCGGCGACGGCGGCCGCGGCGTCCAGATAGCGCTTCTCCAACTCGGCCACGGCGGCCTTGTCGCCCTTGGCCACGCAGCGGGCATAGGGATCGTTGAAGGCGTAGTCGGCGAAGCTCATCGTCACGCTGGCGATCTTGTAGTGGTTGGCCGCCAGCCAGGCGCGCACAGCCAAGCGTTTCTCGGGCGTGTCGCCTTCGGACAGGAACGGATAGCGCAGCCAGCGCCAGTCCTCGGCGGCCATCAGGTTCTTCAACATCGGCTCGTTGCGGGCGGCCTCGGCGGCGAACTGTTCTGGCGTCAGGTCCTTCAGGTTCTGGTGCGACCAGGTGTGGTTGCCCAGGGGCTGGCCGGCGTCGCGCCACATCTTCAGCACCGGGGTCGAGGCCGGCTCGCGCTCGGTCTGGACGCCGTTGATAAACCCGAAGGCGGGAGCCTTGGCGTCGGCGGCGGCCTTCAGCAGGTCGGCGGCGATCTGGACGCGCGTCACACCCGACGGCAGGGCGCTGTGCGCGGGCAGGTCGTCCCAGGTGAAGGCGATGACGGGTTTGTCGGCCGCATGAGCGGTGGTGGCCATGAGCGCGACGCACGCAACGCCCACCCACTTCCCGATCTCCCCGGCGAAAGTCGGGACCCAGATCGCCCCTTGAGCGTTGGCGGGTTTGGCTGAGGTTTTGGGCGCGTACACGTCTGATTCCCCGGATGGATCTGGGCCCCGGCCTTCGCCGGGGAGATCGGATTATTTGTTGGTCGCGTTGAACAAACTCAGCGGCACCGCGTCCGCCATGGCCTTGTAGCCCGCCAGGTTGGGGTGCAGGCCGTCGTTGTCATAGGCGGACAGCAGGTGGGTCGGGTTGGCGGGGTCGCGCAGGGCCTTGTCCCAGTCGATCACGCCGTCGAAGTTCCCAGGCGCGCGGATCCAGGCGTTGATCGCCTGGCGGTCGGCCTCGCTCTCCGGGCCGGGATGGTAATAGGCCGAGCGGCCATAGGGCAGGATGGTCGCGCCGATGACCTTGATCCCCCGGCCATGGGCGCGGTCGATCATCTGGCGGTAGCCGGCGATGACCTGCTCAACGAGGGCCTTGTGCGCTTCGGGCGTGGCGGGCGCCTCGCGTGTCAGGGTTCCCAGATCGTTGACGCCTTCCAGCAGCACCACATGGGTGACGCCGGCCTGGGAGAGGACGTCGCGCTCGAACCGCGCCACGGCGTTGGGACCCAGGCCGTCGAGTAGCACGCGGTTGCCGCCGATGCCGAGGTTCAGCAGGCCGATGTTCTTGCCCTTCAGCCGTTCGATCAGACCGTCGGTCCAGCGCAGGTTGGTGTTGGGCTGGACGCCGTAGCCGTCGGTGATGCTGTCGCCCAGCGCCACGATGGCGCGAGCCTTGGCCGAGACCACGTCGACGCTGGAGATCTGCAGCCAGCGGTCGGCAGTCTTGGCGCCGGGCAGATCGGCGGCGGCCACGTGATCGCCGGCCAGGACGTAGGAGGTCGCCCGCGCCCCCGGATGGCCGGTCTGGACGCTGGGGGCGGCGGCGTAGTGGAGGCTGATGGCCAAGTTGGCCAGCGGCGAGACCTTCAAGGCGACCGGATCAGACCAGTAGTCGGCGCCGGCGGGAATCGTCACCTCGGCGCGGCCGGAGAAGGTGAGGACCCGGTCCGTGGCTGGGTCGATTCGGGCGCTGGCGAGATCGGCCGAGACGGCGACATGGGCGGCCTTGATCGTCAGGGGCGCGGTCCCGAAGGCGTTGGAGAGGCGCACCCGCAGCGTCTCGCCGCCCAGGGTCAGGCGCACGATCTGGCGCAGGGTGGCGTCGGGATAGTCCTCGGCGGCGAGGCGATTCTTCTCGTCCGGCGCCATCTGGGCGCTGGCCCAGGCGCCGACCCAGCGGGGGCTCTTTAGCGACTCGGCGTGGGCGGGGAGGGCCAGGACCAGGGCCGCGCCGAATACGGCTAGCCGCGCGAGCATCTTCATCGACGTTTCTCCCCACTCCGACCTTACGATATCGGTAGCGGTAACATTGGTATGACCTCTCGCGGCCGTCGTAAAGCGCCGCCGTGCGCGGACGATCGTCAAGGCACATGCGGCAGGCCGTCGCGGCCGTCGAAAAGAGGTTGCGCCATCCGAAGTGTTAGCGCTATCAGGGATCCGTGAGGTGCCGAGCGCCTCTGCCCTTCTTGGGCGTTTCCTCCCTATTGACTTCAAGCCCGGTCGTTTGGCCGGGCTTTCTTTTTGCGCGTCGCGGAAGATGATAGTCAGGGACGAACATCGCGAGGTTTCTCCACATGGCCGCTGGCAAGCCCAAGAAGAGCGAAGTGCTCGAGGTCCGTTTGCCGTACGAGACCAAGACCGCCTTCATGGCCCGCTGCCGCGAGACACACCGCACGGCCAGCGAGGTGGTGCGGGTCTTTATCGACCAGGAACTGGAAGGGCGGGTGGCCAAGTCCCGCGCCCCCGGTCTAGCGTGGCGAGCCGTGGCGGCGGCGCTGGCGGGCCTGGCCGTCGGCGCGGTGGCCGCGCCCTCGCTCGCCCGTCCGACCACGCCCTCGCACGCGGTCTTCGAACGCCTGGACGCCAACCACGATGGCAATCTGAGCTTCGAGGAACTCAGCGGGCGCTAACGGATCGGCTTCAGCAGCCGGTCCCACTGCAGGTCCAGCCACGTCCATGGCTTGAACAGCGACGCGCCCTGTCGCCACGACACCAGCACGAACTTCGCGCGGCCGACCAGGTTCTCGGCCGGCAGCAGGCCGACGCCGCCGGCTGACGGCGCGAAGCGGCTGTCCAGCGAGTTGTCGCGGTTGTCGCCCATCACGAAATACTGGCCCGCCGGCACCACATAGGCGCCGGTGTCGTCGCCCGGCTGGCCGGGCCCGCCGTCATAGGTGACATAGGCGCGGCCGTTCGGCGTCCGCTCGCCCAGTTGCAGAACGGTGCGGTCCGGCGCGTCGTGGTCCTGGGTCATGCCCAGCGGCGTCTGGGGTATGGCGACGCCATTGACGAAGACCTGACCGTTTCGCACGTGGATGCGATCTCCCGGCAGGCCGATCACGCGCTTTATCCAGGTCTGGCCGGGATCGCGCGGCAGGCGGAAGACGACCACGTCGCCGCGCTGGGCCAGGCGCTCCAGGAACCGGCCCTTGAACAGCGGCGGATTGAGCGGGAACGAGGCCCGGCTCCAGCCATACGACGACTTGGAGACCACGATGTAGTCGCCGGTCACCAGTCCCGGCTCCATCGAGGACGAGGGGATGGTGAAGGGCTGGAAGATCACGACCCGCAGGATCAGGGCGATGGCGAGCGCCAAGCCCACGGTGCGGAGAATCTCGACGAACTCGCGCCAAGCGTTGGCGGAGGGCGGGGCTATGTCGGGGGAGGTGATGTCGGTCATGTCTCGACCAAGCCTCGCGTCGACCGCCAGCGCCAGCAAAGGCCTGTCGGGACGTCCGTGAATTCGTGTCCGGACATGAAAAAAAGGGCCGGGAGACATGCTCCCGGCCCTCCACTTCTTCTTGTCATCCCGGCCGCAGCGAAGCGGAGAGTCGGGACCCAGGGGCGACCGAGGTGCGCCGGTCCTGGGTCCCGGACAGCCTCTGCGAGGCTTCCGGGATGACAAGTTTGGGTTCTAGAAACGCTTCTTGATCGTCAGGTAGCCCTGGCGCGGGGCGCCCGGCAGCAGGGTCATGGCCGTGCCGGCGCGGTCGGCCTTGGAGGCGCCGCCCGAACCGACCGTCGAGATGTAGTCCTCGTCGCTCAGGTTGGTGACGTTGGCCTGGATCTCCAGGCCGCGCAGCATCGGGGCGGCGTTGTCGCTGAAGCGATAGCCGACCGTCAGGTCCGCGACCGTGTAGCTGTCGACCTTGCCGCCGTCGTTCTCGAACGTGTACCAGCGCGAGCCGACGTAGGAGAGGCCGGCGCGGGCATAGAGGCCGCCGTTGTCGTACTTCAGCTCGGCCTTCAGCAGGTTCTTGGGCGTGTAGATCACGTCCTTGCCCTTGGTCTTCATGGCCACCAGGCCGCCGGCGCCCGGGACGTCGTCGTCGTACTTGGAGTCGTTGTAGCTGTAGGAGCCGTACAGCGACCACTCGTCCGTCATGCGGAACTCGCCGGCCACTTCGACGCCCTTGGTCGTGACCGAGCCGACGTTCGACAGCACGGCCGGCAGGCCCAGGATCGGCGGAGCCGTCGAGGCGCTGTCCAGGCGGTTGTCGAACTTGACGTGGTAGAGGGCCGCGACGCCCTGGAAGCGGCTGGTCTTGAGGCGCAGGCCGCCCTCGAAGGTCTTCGAGGTTTCCGGCTTCAGGTTCTTGGCGACGTAGTCGACGACCGTCTGGTTCTGCGAGGCGAACGGACCCGAGGTCGCGGCCGACACGAAGGCGGCCATGTTCTCGGTGTAGCCGCCGAACACTTCGACGCCGTTGTCCAGGCTGTAGACGGCGCCGACCTGGGGCAGGAAGCTGTCCTTGCTCTCGATCTTGCCGTTCATCTTGCCGACGACCGACTTGACCTCGTTCTCGACCTTCATGGCCTTGAAGCCGAAGTTGACCTTGAACGCGTCGGTCACCGACCAGACGTCCTGCAGGTAGCCGGTCGTGGTCTTGGTGTTGAACTTGTATTCCCACGAGGTGGTGAACGGGTTGGACTGGAAGTCCAGCGAGTCACGCGACGGCGCGGCCAGGGTCTCGGCGTAGAAGCGGCGCGCCTGGGCGAAGTCGTTGTCCTCGTGCCAGAAGCCGGCGCTGATCTGGTGGCTGGCCAGGTCGACGACCAGGTTGCCGATCAGGCCCTTGCGGTCGATGTCGTACTCGGTGGTGCGGATCGACAGCGGAGCGGCCGTCGAGCCGGCCGTGCCGTAGCCCGGGCTGACCGTGTAGGGCGTGTACCACAGGCCCTGGCCCTTGTTCTTGTGGCCATAGCCGGTCAGGTCGACGCGAACATTGTCGCCGATTTTCTGCTTGAAGGTGACGGCGAACAGGTCGTCGTCACGGATGCCGGCGCCGGCGTAGTAGGCGTCGTCCGGCGTGTCGACGCCGTAAGCGCGGTAGGGGTTCACGCCCGCGCCGGTCCAGTAGCCGCCGTTCAGCAGCGGCGTGGCGCCGGCGTAGTTGGCCGGGTTGTTCAGCACGGCGGCGACGCCGACGGCCTTGGCCCAGTCGGGCTGGAAGTTGTCGAAGTCGCGGCCCAGGCGCTTGATCATGTCGAACGACATGTCCTGGTAATCCTGCTCGCGGCGTTCCGAGTGATCCCACCACGCGGTCAGCGAGCCGTTGTCGCCCAGCGGCAGCTCGATCTTGCCGTCGATCTGCAGCTGCTTCTGCTTGGAGCCGCCCTTCCACTTGTCGGCCTGCTGCTCGGCGACCGAGAGATAGCCCTTCAGGCCGTTCATCGACTCGATGGCGCCGGTGTCCAGGCGACCGAACACGCGGTGCATGTTGTCCGAGCCGACCGTGGCGTTGGCCTGCAGGCCGAAGTCATCCGTCGGGTTGCGCGAGAAGAACTGCAGCGTGCCGCCCAGGTTCGAGGTCGAGGCGGTCGACAGGGCGCCGGCGCCCTGGGCCAGCTCGATCTTGCCGATGTCCTCGCTGGCGATGGCGCGGCTGATATGCAGGCCATTGTAGTTGCCGTAGCTCATGTCGCCCAGCGGCACGCCGTCCAGGGTGAAGCCCAGGCGGCTCTGGTCGAAGCCGCGGATCGAGATGCGGGTCGACCACTCGTACGCGCCGAAGGCGTCGGCCGACTGGAACGACACGCCGGGCAGCTTCTCGATGGCCTTGAGCGGGCTGGAGCCGGCGGCCTGCAGGGCGACCTGCTGGTCGTTGACGGTCTGGACCTGGCGGCTTTCGCCGCGGCCCAGGACGATGATCGCGTCGACTTCGGTGTTTTCGGGCGCGGCGGCCGGAGCGGCGGCGTCGGCGGCGGGCTTCACGTCATCGGCGGCGAAGGCCGGGTTCGCGAACAGGCCGAGCGCGCAGGCGGCGGCGCTCAGCAACAAGGCGTGCTTCTTCATGATTATCCCCAATCCGGCCCGGACAGAAGGGGAGGGGCCGGTTGGGAGCTTGCGGTAACAGCGGTCGGCGACGGCGAGGCGACGAGGCTGTGTCGACTGTCCGACAGTCTAATGACCGAACCATGACGGCCGCGCCGTCGCGATCCCGCCGCGCGGACCCCGCCACGATTGCGCGAAGCGCTCCGGACCGCTATTTCAGCGCCCAATCCCCGAAACCCTCGTCCAGCGAGAACGCGAGCCTCATGGCGCAGCAATATATTTTCCAGATGCAGGGCCTGACCAAGGCCTATCCCGGCGGCAAGAAGGTCTTCGAGAACATCTGGCTGTCGTTCTACTCCGACGCCAAGATCGGCGTGGTCGGCGTCAACGGCTCGGGTAAGTCGACCCTGCTGAAGGTGATGGCCGGTCTGGACACTGAGTTCTCGGGCGAGGCCAAGGCCGCCGAGGGCATCCGTCGTGGCTACCTCCCGCAGGAGCCCGTGCTGGACCCGACGCTCGACGTCTGGGGCAACGTCATCGCCGACTGCGAAGACAAGCAGATCTTCGACAAGTACAACGCCCTCGCGGCTCAGCTCGGTGAGGAATACACCGACGAGCTGATGGAGGAGATGACCAAGCTCCAGGAGATCATCGACGCCCGCGACCTGTGGGACATCGACTCCAAGGTCGAGATGGCCATCGACGCGCTGCGCTGCCCGCCGAACGACGCCAACATCGAAAGCCTGTCGGGCGGTGAGAAGCGCCGCATCGCGCTGGCGCGTCTGTTGCTCAGCAAGCCCGACATCATGCTGCTCGACGAACCGACCAACCACCTGGACGCCGAGTCGGTGGCCTGGCTGCAGCATCACCTGGAGACCTTCCCGGGCTGCGTCATCCTGGTGACCCACGACCGTTACTTCCTGGATCAGGTCACCAAGTGGACCCTGGAACTCGACCGCGGCAAGGGCATCCCCTACGAGGGCAACTACTCCGGCTGGCTGGAGCAGAAGCAGAAACGCGTCGTCCAGGAGCAGTCCGAATCCGAATCCCGCCAGCGCGCCCTGACCCGCGAACTGGAATGGGTCCGCAGCTCGCCCAAGGCCCGTCAGTCCAAGTCGAAGGCCCGTCTGGCGAGCTACGAGGAAATGGTCGCCGCGCAGGAGAACGCCCGCGCCGCTCAGACCCATGCCCACATCCAGATCCCGCCGGGCCCGCGCCTGGGCAATCTGGTGCTGGAAGTCGAGGGCCTGGAAAAGGAATACGGCGACAAGGTGCTGTTCAAGGATCTGTCGTTCCGCCTGCCGCCGAACGGCATCGTCGGCGTGATCGGCCCGAACGGCGCCGGCAAGTCGACCCTGTTCAAACTGATCACCGGCCGCGAGCAGCCCGACGGCGGCACGGTCAAGGTCGGCGAGACGGTGAAGCTCTCTTACGTCGACCAATCGCGCGACGCGCTCGACCCGAACAAGACCATCTGGCAGGAGATCAGCGGCGGCACCGACGTGATGATCGTCGGCAAGCGCGAGATCAACAGCCGCGCCTATGTCGGCTCGTTCAACTTCAAGGGCGGCGACCAGCAGAAGAAGGTCGGCCTACTGTCGGGCGGTGAGCGCAACCGCGTCCACCTGGCCAAGACCCTGGCCACCGGCGGCAACCTGCTGCTGCTCGACGAACCGACCAACGACCTGGACATTGAAACCTTGCAAGCGCTGGAAGAGGCGCTGGAAGAGTTCGCCGGCTGCGCCGTGGTCATCAGCCACGATCGCTGGTTCCTGGACCGTCTGGCGACCCACATCCTGGCCTTCGAAGGCGACAGCCACGTCGAGTGGTTCGAGGGCAACTTCGAGATGTACGAGGAAGACAAGAAGCGCCGCCTGGGCGCCGACAGCCTCATCCCCAAGCGCATCAAGTTCCAGAAGTTCGCGCGCTAAGGGCGGACCGAGGACTGAAATGGAGGGCGGCGGGAGCGATCCCGCCGCCCTTTTCTTAGGGCGATTGCTCGGTCGACGCCATTCCGGCGGTTGAGCCGCCGGGACGGCGCGCGCCGTCCCGGTTTAGGGCTCTACTTCGGGTCGACCGGCGTGGACATCGGCGGCGCGGTCGCGGCGCCGGGCTGGGTCATCTTGTCCTCGGTCATCGGCGCGTTGGTCGGCGGGGTCATCGGCAAGCTGGGCGGCGCGGCGGACGGCGCCGGGTTCACGGCCGTATCAGGCGCGCTCGACATGGCTGGGGCGGTGGCCGAGGTGTCGGTCGACATGCCGGTCGAGGCGCTGGCCGAGCCAGCCCACCAGTCCTTGCTGGCCTGGGCCTTGGGCGAGGCCTTGGCGTAGGCGTCGAGCTGCGAATAGGGGATCGGCTGCTTGGGGCCGAGCTGGGCCGACGCCTTGGCCTGGGCGGCCAGCGCCGAGCCGCCGCACGCCAGCATCGACAGGGCCGCGGTCGCGGCGAGCATCTTGGTCAACATCTGGAATTCTCCGGATCCGAAGCGCCTTGTGGCGCCGTTAGCAAAACCCCTCGCGGCGGTGGTTGTTCACAGCTTGGCCTTGCAAACCCGGCGCTTGGCGGAACCGCCGCCTCCGGACCGGGTTCTTGCCGGGCGCGCGCCTTCACGCGCGCCTCGTCACCACAGCGTGATGTTCCCGACACTGGCGCCAGCGCGGGGCTCTGCCTAGCTTCTCGAAATGGCGTTTCCACCGATGCGCCGGGGGCGAGACAAAGATCCGCCGCGGGCTCAACGACCCGCGCAGATGGAGGACATTGGATGCCCGATTCCACCCTTGCGAAGGCGCCCGTCGACAAGCCCTACATCCTGCTCTCGCACGAGATGCTGCTGCCGTTGCAGCCGCTGCTTGAGAGCGCCTACGAGATTTGCCGCCTGTGGGACTATCCCGACAGGATGGCGTTCTTCGAAGGGCCGGGACGTCGTGTGCGGGCCATCGTTCACGCTGGTGAATTCGCGCTGAGCCGCGACATGCTCTCGGAGATGCCGCAACTGGGCCTGATCGCCTGCGTCAGCGTCGGCTATGACGGCGTCGACGTGCCCTGGTGCAAGGCGCACGGAATCGCCGTCACCCATTCCACCGGCCTGAACGCCGCCGACGTCGCCGATCACGCGGTGGGCCTCGTCCTGGCCGCCTGGCGCGGCATCGTCGAGGGTGACCAGCGCCTGCGCTCGGGCCACTGGACCCATGCCGAGCGCATGGCCCCACGCCACGGCCTGCGCGGCCGCAAGGTCGGTATCGTCGGCCTGGGCCATATCGGCGAGGCCGTGGCCAGCCGCCTGCGGGCCTTCGAGATGAAGGTCGCCTGGTGGGGGCCGCGCCTCAAGGAGACCGACTATCCTCGCGCTGACAGCCTGCTGGCCCTGGCCCGCGACAGCGACATCCTGGTGGTCTGCTCGCGCTCGGACGCTTCCAACCATCACCTGATCAACAGGGCGGTCATCGAGGCGGTCGGGCCGCAGGGTCTGATCGTCAATGTCGCGCGGGGCGCCCTGATCGACGAGGACGCCCTGATCGAGGCGCTGAAGAGCGGCGCGCTTGGCATGGCCGCCCTTGATGTCTATGCGCAGGAGCCGACACCGCCCGCTCGTTGGGTGGGCGTGCCGCACACGGTGCTGACCCCGCACACCGCCGGCGCGACCCTGGACAGCATCCCGGCCATGGTCAGCCTGACCCTGGAGAACCTGCGCCGCTACTTCCACGGCGAGCCGCTGGCCACGCCGGTCGCGGCCTAGGAGGGGAACGGCGCGGCGAAGGGCTCGGGCTCCAGCCGCAGACCGTTCACCAGCAGGCTGACCGTCCGGTAGAAGCCGGCCAGCATCATCAGCTCGATCCGGGCCTCTTCGGAAAAGGCCTCGGCCAGGCGCGTCCACAGGGCGTCGTCGATGTCGGCGCGGGCGTTGACCGCGTCGCAGAAGCCGATCAGCAGCGCCTCGCGCGGACCCCAGCAGGCGGAGATCCCGGGCGCTGCGGTGGCGGCCAGTTGCTGGGCGTCGAGACCGGCCGCGCGGGCGAAGAGCGCCGCGTGGACGCCCCACTCATAGGCCGCGCCGTTCAGGGCGCAGACCCGGTGGATGACGATCTCGCGCTCGCGCAGGGTCAGATGACCTGGGTCCAGCAGCCCGCCGCCGGTAAAGCGGGCGAACAGACGCTCGTCGCGGGCCAGGGTGCGGAACAGCGACAGCGGCTGCTCACCAGGGGTCTTCAACTGCTCCAGCGTACTCGCGACGCTGGGCGGATAGGGCGCTTGGGCGGGTTCGATCCTCGGCGACATGGGCGGTTCTCCGTGCTACAAAATTTGTAACATGGGAAATTCCAGCGACGCTACAAAAAATGAAGCGCCCCAAATGGCCCCCTTGCCGGGGCGCGCCGTTCGAGGCTCGGACAGCGGCAAGCCGATCATGGCGGCGCTGGACCTGCTGGGCCGGCGCGGGGCGCTGCGGATCGTCTGGGAACTGCGCGAAGGCCGGGTCCTGACCTTCCGCGCTCTGCAGGCGGCGGCCGAGCTGCCGCCGGGGACGTTGAATACGCGGCTCTCGGAACTGCGGACGGCGGATATTGTCGCGGCCGACGGCGGCTATCGCCTCAGCCGGCGCGGGTCCGACTTGATCACGGCGTTGTGGCCCCTGCTAAGGTGGTCGGAGGATTGGGCGGACGCCCTGGGTGCTTGAGTTGGGGAGCTGAGCGATGGCCAAGGTGCTGGGTCTGGGCGGGGTGTTCTACAAGGCCGAGGATCCCAAAGCCGCGCGCGACTGGTACGCGCGGGTGCTAGGCTTCGAGATCCATTCGTGGGGCGGGGCTGTGTTCAAGTCGCCGCGCGCCGCGACCACCAACTGGGCGCTGTTCGGGGCCGACACTCAGTATTTCGCACCGTCGACCGCGCCGTTCATGATCAATTTCGTGGTCGATGATATCGACGGCGTGCTGGCCAAGGCCGCCGCCGAGGGCGTGGAGCCGACCGGCCGGCAGGACGAGGGCGGCATGGGTCGTTTCGCCTGGCTGATCGACCCGGCCGGGGTTAAAATCGAGCTCTGGGAGCCGCCCGCAGCCGACGCCGAGGCATAAATTCCCCTTGCCAAATCGGACATAAAGATATCTTTATGTCCTCATGAAGCTCACCGCCGAACAGGTTGTCGAAGTGCTGCGCGCCGCCGGCGAGTCGACGCGCCTGCGCCTGCTGGCCCTGCTGGCGGCCGAAGAGCTGTCGGTGCTGGAGCTGTGCCGGATTCTGGATCAGAGCCAGCCCCGCGTCTCGCGTCACCTGAAGCTGCTGGCCGAGGCGGGCCTCGTCGAGCGCTTTCCGGACGGGGCCTGGGTGTTCTACCGCCTGGCCGCCAAGTCGCCGGGCCGTTTCCTCGTGGAGCAGGCTCTGGACCTGATCGACGACGCCGATCCGATCGTGCGCCTGGACGCCGACAAGCTGTCGACGGTGCGCGCCGAGCGCTCGACCGACGCCCAGGCCTATTTCGCGCGCAACGCCGCGCGCTGGAACGAGATCCGCTCGCTCTATGTCGACGAGGCCGAGGTCGAGGCCGCGATCCTGCGCGCCGCGGGGGAGGGGCCCTTCGACGAGATGGTCGATCTGGGCGCCGGCGCGGGTCGTATGCTGACCCTGCTGGGCAAGCGGGTCAGCAACGCCCTGGGCCTAGACCTGTCGCAGCAGATGCTGAACATCGCCCGCGACGAGGTGACCAAGGCGGGGCTGACCCGCTGCGAACTGCGTCATGGCGACATCTTCCGCACGGGCCTGCCGGGCGGCTGCGCCGATCTGGTCACCGTGCATCAGGTGCTGCACTACCTGTCGGATCCCGCCCACGCGGTGGCCGAGGCCGCGCGGCTGGTGACGCCCGGCGGTCTGCTGCTGATCGCCGACTTCGCCCCGCACGACCACGAGTTCCTGCGCGAGGTTCACCAGCACCGCCGCCTGGGCTTCGACGACGTCGAGATCGTCACCTGGCTTCAGGCCGCGGGCCTGCATCTGGAAAGCAATATCGCCCTGCTGCCGGCCACGGCCGAGGGGCTGACCGTCAAGATCTGGACGGCCCGCCGCCCCGTCGCCGCCGTGGCCGAGAGGAACGCCGCATGACCCTTCCGCCCACCCGCCGCGTGATCGGTCCCGTCGCCCGCGCCGGCGAGCGCACCTCTCGTCCGCGCGTCTCGTTCGAGTTCTTCCCGCCCAAGACCCCGGCGATGGAGGAGAGCCTGTGGCAGGCGATCACCCGCCTGGCCCCTCTGGATCCGGCCTTCGTTTCGGTGACCTACGGCGCCGGCGGCTCGACCCGCGAGCGCACGCACCGCACGGTCAAGCGCATCCTGGACGAAACGAACCTGAAGCCCGCCGCCCACCTGACCTGCGTCGGCGCGAGCCGCGAGGAAGTCGACGAGGTGATCCGCGAGTACTGGGAGACGGGCGTGCGCCACATCGTCTCGCTGCGCGGCGACCCGCCTCCGGGCGAGGGCGGCATCGGAGGCGTCTATGCGCCACGCGCCGATGGCTACGCCAACGCCACCGAGCTGACCAAGGCCCTGCGCGGCATCGCGCCGTTCGAGGTGATGGTCGGCGTCTATCCCGAGAAGCACCCGGAAAGCCCGTCGCTGGAACACGACATCGACGTCCTGAAGCAGAAGGTCGACGCAGGCGCGACGCTGGGCATCAGCCAGTTCTTCTTCGATCTGGACGCCTTCCTGCGCTATGTCGACAAGGTTCGCGCCGCCGGGATCACCATCCCGATCGTGCCGGGGATCATGCCGGTGACCAATTTCGCGGGTCTCAAGAAGATGGCCGCCGCCTGTCAGACAGCGATCCCGTCGTGGCTGGGCAACCTGTTCGACGGCCTGGAGAACGACGTCGAAACCCGCCGCCTGATCGCCTGCTCGGTCGCCGCCGAGATGTGCGCCAAGCTGCAGGAACAGGGGTTCGAGGACTTCCACTTCTACACCCTGAACCGGGCCGATCTGGTCTATGCGATCTGCCGCGTGCTGGGCGTTCGCGAGACCGCGCCGGCCCCGGCGGAGGCCGCCGCATGAAACGCGCCCTGATCGCCCTGGCGGCGTCGGTCCTGGCCCTGGCCCCGGCGGCCCACGCCGACATGCCCGCCAACTGGACCAAGCCGACCAAGCCCTATCGCGTCGTGGGCAACATCTATTACGTCGGGACCGAGGGCATCTCGTCCTGGCTGATCACATCGTCCGAAGGTCATGTGCTGCTGGACGGCGGGCCGAACGCCGAGGTCGGCAAGCAGATCGAGCGGAACATCGCCGCGCTGGGCTTCCAGCTGGCCGATGTGAAGATCCTGATCAACACCCACGCCCACTACGACCACGCCGGCGGTCTGGCTCAGCTGAAGGCCGACATCCCGACGGCCAAGCTGTGGATCTCGCGCGGCGACGAGCCGGCGATCGAGCAGGGCCACCATATCGGCGACAACGAGAACGGCCCCACGCCCATGCCGGCGGCGAAGGTCGACAAGGCGTTCGGCGACGGACAGAAGCTGAAGCTGGGCGAGACGGCGCTGGTCGCCCACCTGACGCCCGGCCACACGATCGGCTGCACCAGCTGGACCACCGCCGTGATCGAGAAGGGGCGGCCGCTGACCGTCACCTTCCCGTGCTCGCTGTCCGTGGCCGGCAATGTGCTGGTCGGCAACAAGACCCACCGAAACATCGTCGCCGACTATCGTGGCAGCTTCGCCAAGCTGCGGGCCATCCCGACCGATGTGATGCTGCCGGCGCACGAGGAGCAGGGCGAGCTGCTGGCCAAGCGCAAGAAGCAGTTGCGCGGCGACCCTAATGCTTTCGTCGATCCGACCGAGCTGACGCGCTACGTCGCCGACTCGGAGGCCGCCTTCAATGAAGAGCTCGCGCGCCAGCAGGCGGCGGCTTCCGGAGTCCGGAAATGACCGACCTTTCCATCCGCGCGAACCGCGTGGCCGCCCTCAAGGCCGCCGCCAAGCAGAAGATCCTGATCCTCGACGGCTCCTGGGGCGTGATGTTCCAGAAGAAGGGCTTGACCGAAGCCGACTACCGGGCCGAGCGCTTCGCCGACTACAACGGCCAGATGAAGGGCAACAACGACATCCTGTGCCTGACCCGGCCGGATCTCGTGGCGGAGCTTCACGACGCCTATTTCGCCGCCGGCGCCGACATCTCCGAGACCAACACCTTTTCGGGCACCACCATCGCCCAGGCCGACTATCACCTGGCCGAGCAGGACGTCTGGGACATCAATTTCGAAGGCGCGAAGATCGGCCGCTCGGTGGCCGACCGCTGGAACGCGCAGAACCCGGCCAGCCCAAAGTTCATCGCCGGCTCGATCGGGCCGCTGAACGTCATGCTGTCGATGTCCTCGGACGTGAACGATCCGGGCGCGCGCAAGGTGACCTTCGACCAGGTCTACGCGGCGTATCGCCAGCAGGTGGACGCGCTCTACAAAGGAGGCGTCGACCTCTTCCTGATCGAGACGATCACCGACACCCTGAACTGCAAGGCCGCGATCAAGGCGATCCTCGACTTGCGCGACGAGGGCCATGAAGAGCTGCCGATCTGGATCAGCGGCACCATCACCGACCGCTCGGGCCGCACCCTGTCGGGCCAGACGGCCGAGGCGTTCTGGAACAGCGTCAAGCACGCCAAGCCGTTCGCCGTGGGCTTCAACTGCGCCCTGGGCGCTGATTTGATGCGCCCCCACATCGCCGAGATGGCCCGCATCGCCGACACCCTGGTCGCGGCCTATCCTAACGCCGGCCTGCCCAACGCCATGGGTCAGTACGACGAGGAGCCGCACCAGACCGGCCACGCCCTGCACGAATGGGCCAAGGATGGTCTGGTCAATATCCTGGGCGGCTGCTGCGGCACCACGCCGGACCACATCCGCCACGTGGCCGACGAGGTGCGCGGCGTGACCCCGCGCGCCATCCCCGAGCGCCCCAAGGCCATGCGCCTGGCGGGGCTCGAGCCGTTCGAGCTGGCGTAAGAACTTCGCGGCCCTCTTTCCTTCCCTTCCCCCTTTGATGGGAGAAGGGCGGGGATGAGGGTGTCAGCGTTTCAGAATTGAGCGCCGTGGTCAGGATCGACCGCCGCGTCACCCCACCCCTACCCCTCCCCATCAAGGGGAGGGGCGCGAGACCCGCTTATGAGACCCGTCTTCGTCAATATCGGTGAGCGCACCAACGTCACCGGTTCCGCCAAGTTCAAGAAGCTGATCGTCGAGGGCGACTATCCGGCCGCGCTGTCGGTCGCGCGCCAGCAGGTCGAGGCCGGCGCCCAGGTCATCGATGTCAACATGGATGAGGGCCTGCTCGACTCCAAGGTGGCCATGGTCACCTTCCTGAACCTGATGGCCGCCGAGCCCGATATCGCCCGGGTGCCTGTGATGATCGACAGCTCCAAGTGGGAGGTGATCGAGGCGGGCCTGAAGTGCGTCCAGGGTAAGGCCATCGTCAACTCGATCTCGATGAAGGAGGGCGAGGAGAAGTTCATCGAGCAGGCCAAGCTGTGCCTGCGCTACGGCGCGGCCGTGGTGGTGATGGCCTTCGACGAGGTCGGCCAGGCCGACACCGCCGCCCGCAAGATCGAGATCTGCGAGAAGGCCTACAAGATCCTGGTCGACAAGGTGGGCTTCCCGCCGGAAGACATCATCTTCGACCCCAACATCTTCGCCGTGGCGACCGGGATCGAGGAACACGACAACTACGCCGTCGACTTCATCGAGGGCACGCGCGAGATCAAGAAGCGCTGCCCCTACGCCCGTATTTCGGGCGGGGTGTCGAACGTCTCGTTCAGCTTCCGCGGCAACGAGCCGGTGCGTCGGGCCATCCACTCGGTGTTCCTGTACCACGCCATCAACGCCGGCATGGACATGGGCATCGTCAACGCCGGCGACCTGCCGGTCTATGACGCCCTGGACCCCGAGCTGCGCGAGGCCGTCGAGGACGTGATCCTCAATCGCCCGCAGCGGACCAACGTCTCCAACACCGAGCGCCTGGTCGACATGGCCCCGCGCTACAAGGGCGAGAAGGGTCAGGTCCAGACAGCCAACCTGGAATGGCGCAAGGGCACGGTGAACGAGCGCATCACCCACGCCCTGGTCCACGGCATCACCGAGTTCATCAACCAGGACACCGAAGAGGCGCGCCTGTCGGTCGAGCGGCCGCTGCACGTCATCGAAGGTCACCTGATGGATGGCATGAACGTGGTCGGCGACCTGTTCGGTTCGGGCAAGATGTTCCTGCCGCAGGTGGTCAAATCGGCCCGCGTCATGAAGCAGGCCGTCGCCTGGCTGGAGCCGTTCATGGAGGCCGAGAAGGCCGGCAAGCCGCGCGAGCAGGCCGGCCGCATCCTGATGGCCACGGTCAAGGGCGACGTCCACGACATCGGCAAGAACATCGTCGGGGTCGTGCTGCAGTGTAACAACTACGAAGTCATCGACCTGGGCGTCATGGTCCCGGCCGACCGCATCCTCGATGAAGCCCGCAAGCACAAGGTCGACATGATCGGCCTGTCGGGCCTGATCACGCCCTCGCTGGACGAGATGGTGTTCGTGGCCGCCGAGATGGAGCGCCAGGGCTTCACCATCCCGCTGCTGATCGGCGGCGCCACCACCAGCCGCACCCACACGGCGGTCAAGATCGAGCCGGCTTATCACAAGGGCTCGACCACCTATGTGCTGGACGCCAGCCGGGCGGTGGGCGTGGTCTCGGGCCTGCTGTCGCCGACCGAGCGCGACCGCCTGCAGGCCGAGACCCGCGCCGAATATGTCCGCATCCGCGAGCAGTACGCCCGGGGCCAGACCGCCAAGGCGCGCACCAGCATCGCCGAGGCGCGTCGCAGGAATTTCGCCATCGACTGGGAAAGTTACACGCCGCCCAAGCCGGCCTTCATCGGGACCCGGGTGTTCGAGCCCTCGCTGGAAGAACTGGTCCCCTTCATCGACTGGTCGCCGTTCTTCGCCAGCTGGGAGCTGATCGGCCGCTTCCCGCAGATCCTGGAGGATGACGTGGTTGGCCAAGCCGCCACCGACCTCTACCGCGACGCCCGCGCCATGCTGGACAAGGTGGTGGCCGAGAAGTGGTTCGGGGCCAAGGGCGTGATCGGCTTCTGGCCGGCCCAGGCCCAGGGTGACGACATCGTTCTCTATACGGACGAGACCCGCGCGGCCGAATATTCGCGCTTCCACACCCTGCGCCAGCAGATGGACAAGGGCGAAGGCAAGCAGAACGCGGCTCTGTCGGACTTCATCGCGCCGATCGGGCAGGGCGCGGACTATGTCGGCGGTTTCGCTGTCACCGCCGGCCACGGCGAGGACGAGATCGTCAAGACGTTCAAGGACGCCGGCGACGACTACAGCGCCATCATGGCCTCCGCCCTGGCCGACCGCCTGGCCGAGGCCTTCGCCGAGTGGCTGCACTACAAGGCCCGTGTCGAACTCTGGGGTTACGCCCCGGACGAGGCGGCCGACGCCGACGTGATGATCGCCGAAAAGTACCAGGGCATCCGTCCCGCGCCGGGCTATCCCGCCCAGCCCGATCACACCGAGAAGGGTACGCTGTTCAAGCTGCTGGACGCCGAGGCCGCCACTGGCCTGAAGCTGACCGAGAGCTATGCCATGACCCCGGGCGCGGCGGTCTCGGGCCTCTATTTCAGCCATCCGAAGGCGCACTATTTCGGGGTCGGCAAGATCGACGCCGACCAGGTCGAGGACTATGCCCGCCGCAAGGGTTGGGACGTGGCCACGGCCGAGCGCTGGCTATCGCCGATCCTCAACTACGACCCCGCCGCCCGGGCGCGGGGCGCGGCGGCTTGACGACGCCGCGGGGCCCGGCCAGCCGGCGATTTGGACACCGATCGGGCCGTTCCGGCGCGGATGTGTCGGGTGGCGGAAACCGTGAAACCCAAATCGCGTAACGCTGTGCGATAATTTGTCTACCGGGTCATCACGGTAAGGAATTCGGCAACGGTTCCCATGAAGGATGCGCCATCTCAGGGGAATGGGATGGATCGTCGGAACATCGAGGTCAAGATCTTTGGCCTGATCGCGGGCATGGCGGCAGGCATGATTCTGCTCGCCAGTGTCGCCTTGACCGTCGCCACACGCCACGCCGACGCGCGCGAGCGCCAGTATGAGCAGACCCTGGTCGGCAATGGCCTGCGCCAGCGCGGCAAGGAGATCCAGACCGCCCTCAATCCCTACGTCATCTGGGATGAGGCGATCATCAAGCTGGACAACCACTACGACCAGGCGTGGGCCAGCCAGAACATCGGCGCCTCGCTGGGGGGAGCCCTGGGCTACAAGGTCGCTTTCGTTCTCGACGCCGACGGCAAGCCGATCTACGGCCACATCAATGGCAGGGACGTCGCGCCGCAAGCCTATTCCCGATACGCGACCTCGACCGAACGTCTGGTCGCCGAAATCCGCAAGATCGAGACCGATCCCAAGAAGGTCGCCGCGCTGCGCGCCGTGCACGGGAGCCGCGTCGAGTTGATCGGCGACGAGCCCGTGCTGATCACCGTCTCGCTGATCCGCCCGGACCTGAAGGCCAAGACCCGCGGGCCCCGCGCGCCGCTGCTGGTGACGGGCATCCCGGTGGCCAACAGCGTCATCAAGACCTTTTCCGAACGCTTCCTGCTGCGCGACGCCCATATCGAGGTGGTCAAGCCGGACGCGGTCCGCATCGACGCCGCCCAGGCCGTGCTGGGCCAGGCCGCCGACGGTCGCCGCGTCGTCCTGAGCTGGACCCCGCGCAAGCCGGGCGAGGAGCTGTTGAAGTCGGCTACCCCGATGCTGGCCTTGGCGGTGCTGGCCGCGGCGGCCGGCTCGTTCCTGCTGTTCCGGGTCACCCGCCGCGCGGCCAAGAAGCTTCTGCTGAGCGAGGCCGAGGCCAAGCACCTGGCGCTGCACGACCCGCTGACGGGCCTGGCCAACCGCACCCTGTTCACCGACCGCCTGGTCCACGCCCACGCCCTGTTGCGTCGCAAGCCGGGGCACCTGGGCGTGCTGTGCATCGACCTCGACCGGTTCAAGGAGGTCAATGACAGCTATGGTCACGACGCCGGGGACCAGCTGATCCGCGAGGTCGCCCGTCGGCTGGTGAACATCTGCCGCGAGACCGACACCATCTGCCGACTAGGCGGCGACGAGTTCGCGATCATCCAGCCCGACACGACCCCGTCCGGCGCGGCCACCCTAGCCCAGCGCGTGGTCGACGGCCTGTCGGGCGAGGTGGATCTCTCCATCGGCCGGGCCCACCTGTCGTGCTCGGTCGGCGTGTCGGTCGTCTCCGACGCCGACCAGGGGCAGGCCGAGCTGCTGCGCCAGGCCGACGTCGCGCTCTACCGCGCCAAGGAAGCCGGCCGCGGCCGCTTCGCCTTCTTCGAGCCCGAGATGGACGCGGCCCTGCGCCTGCGAAAGGGGCTGGAGCGCGACCTGCGTTCGGCCTTGGAAAGCGAATCCCTAGCCGTCGCCTACCAGCCGCTGACCGACGCGCGCGGCGCGATGATTGGCGTGGAGGCCCTGGCCCGTTGGACCCATCCGGAACGCGGCGAGATCTCGCCGGCCATCTTCATCCCGCTGGCCGAGTCCAGCGGGCTGATCGGCCTGGTTGGAGCGGCCGTGTTCCGCCGCGCCTGCTACGACAGCCTGCGTTGGTCGGGCTTGGAGGTGTCGGTCAATGTCTCGGCCATCCAGCTGTCCAGCCCCAGCTTCGTCGACGAGATGGTCGCCACCCTGGCCGAGACCGGGGCCCGCGCCGACGTCTTCATGCTGGAGATCACCGAGACGGCCCTGCTGAAGGACAGCGACGGCGTCCACGAGGCCTTGCGTCGCCTCAAGCGCCTGGGTTTCCGTCTGGCCCTGGACGACTTCGGCACCGGCTACGCCAGCCTCGCCTATCTGCGCCGCCATCCGATCGACAAGCTGAAGATCGACCGCTCGTTCGTTTCCAGCCTGCCGGGCAACAGCGAGAGCATGGCTGTCGCCAGCGCCATCATCAGTCTGGCCAAGTCGCTGGGTCTGAAGACCACGGCCGAGGGCGTCGAGACCAAAGGCCAGTTGGACGCCCTGGTGAAACTGGGCTGCGGCGAGTTCCAGGGTTACCTGCTGGGTCGCCCTATGCCCGCCGACTCCATCGCCGGGGTGCGCGAAAACGCCAGGGTTCGGTAGCCCTTCCGCCTCATTGCGCGCTTCATGCGCGGGACCCGTCATTCCGCCGCAAGCACGCGGCGGAATGACGGGCGTGCGAACGCCGAAGGCTCAAGCCAAGCAGCCGTCAGTCCGCCTTGCAGATCAGCACGTCGCGGCCGCCACGCTTGGCGGGGACGAGGCTGCCGGCGCAGGGGATCGGGTTAACCGGGTCGACGATCACTTCATTGCCGCCGATCGGCGGCGGCTTGGCGGCCGGGGGCTTGGTCAGCGGCCCGGGGGCGGCCGACTTGGCCTCGGTCTTCGCCGCCTTGACCGGAGCGGGTTTCGCCGGCGCGGGCTTGGCGATCATCGGCTTCGGCGTGGGCGCCGCTTCGGCGGCCGGCGTCGGCGCGGGCGCTGGCGGCGCGGCGGGCTCCCGGGCGGGCGCCGGCGTGGCGTCGAATGCGGGGTTGGAGGTTTCCGGCTTGGTCTCGACCTTGGAGGCCGCTGCGGCGTTGTTGTAGTTCAGGGCCTTGCCCAGAATGGTCGAGCGGGTCTCCAGCGCCTTGGCGCGCTTCTCGCAATCGCCGGGCGGGCTCCAGCTCATCCACATCTGCGCCAGGCGCGCCTTGTCGACCGTGTCGGCGCCTTGCCAGACGGACTGGCCGCGCTTGACCTGGGCGCCGCCATATTCCGAGATCGGGCGCGGGCTGGCCTTCTCGGCCGCCGTGATCGCCGAGGCGAAGACCTTGAGGTCCTTCCGCGCCTGCTCGCGCATTTCCGGATAGGTCTTCAGCGAGGCGGCGACGCCGTCAGGACCCGGGAACGCCTTCTCGATCCGCGTCACCTCCGGCATCACGCGATCATAGAGATTGGCGTAGCCGCCCAGGGCGCCGTAGCACCAGGCGACATAGCCATACTCATCGGTCGGCGGAGCATTGGGCGACTGGCTGGCCTGACCGTCCTGGGCGAAGAGGGCGAGGGCGAGGAAGAGGGCGTTCGCCATGCGGGCGGATGTCCTTTTTACAATACGTCGAGTCTGACTAGAGCATTTCGATCGGGAATGGGACCGTTGCGTGGCGATGAAGCCAAGCGCGGCCATAACGAGCGAAGCGCCAATCGGCTCCCTCGTCGCGTGAATGCGGTTTCGCCGCATTGCACTAAAGTCATGTGAACGATCATTCTCATTGTGCTAGAAGCGAGCTGACGGGTGATCCGAGAGGGCCCGTCACGCGTATCTTCTTCGTCCGTCGCTGGTTTCGAGGCGCTTCATGACCTTCTGGCGCAACATTGCGAGTATCGCCGCCCGGCGTCTTGACCTGGCCGACTGCACGGAGTGTCCGAGCGGCCTGCCGGGCGAGGACCCGGCGTTCTCGACCGCGGTGACCGCCCTGGGCGCCAAGCTGGCCAAGGTCGACGGCCGCGCCGACGGCGGCGAGTTCCTGGCCTTCACCGAGGTGTTCCAGCCCGACCCGGCGTCGGAGCAGAACATTCACCGCCTGTACGACCTGGCGCGCCAGACGACTCACGGCTTCGAGAGCTACGCCAAGCGCCTGGCCAAGCGCTACAGCACCTGTCCGCAGTTGCTGGAAGACGTGGTCGACGGCCTGTTCCATATCGCCAAGGCCGACGGCGTCGTGACCCAGGACGAGCTGGACTATCTGGAGCGGGTCTCGGATCTGTTCGGCATGTCGCCGCTGTCCTTCCGCCGTCTGCGCGCCACCCATCTGGGCGTGGGCAAGGACGATCCCTACGCCATCCTGGAAGTGCCGGCCGACGCCGACGACGCCACGGTGCGCAAGGCCTGGAAGCTGGCCCTGTCCAACGCCCACCCGGATCGCGCTCGAGCGCGCGGGTTGCCGGCCGACTTCATCGCGCTGGCCGAGACCAAGGCCGCCGCCATCAACGCCGCCTTCTCGACGGTGATGCGCGAGCGCAAGGAACTGGGTCTGGCCGCCGCCGGTTGAGCCGAGACGATCCGCCGCTCCATAAGGAGCCGGAAAAGGGCTTTTCATCCGAAGCCGTCGGGTGTTCAGTTGCGGTTCAGCGCTTGTGAACCAACTTTGTTGATCATGAGCGTGGACGAGAGGATTACGATGAGCAGCCAAGGCGCCGCAGCTTCGCCCTTCCATAGCCTGGCCTGGATGGCCGGGGCTCTTGCGACCTCGGTTGCGGTGGTGATCGGCGCGGTGCTGGCGGTGGTGTTCGCCGCGACCGTGGTCGCCGTCGGTTTTCTGGGCAGCGCGCTTTTCGGCCTCGCCGCCTTCACCTTCCGCGGCCGCAAGGTCGCCAAGGCTCCGGCGGGTGATCCCAGCCTGATCGAAGCTCGCAATGTCGGCGGCCACTCCTGGGTCGCCTACGGCTGGAACGAGCGTCCCTAAAGCAAAGACTCAGCAGAATATTCCGTCATTCCAGCCCGTGGGGCGGGAATGACGGTTGAGAGGCTGGGCGCATGAAGGCGCGTTGCCGCCACGTCCCCCTTGCTCCCATCGCCTTGCTCCCGCATCCTGCCTTTCAAACAAACGTTGGGAGGCAAGCATGATTGGCGTCGTCGCGGTTCTGAAAGTCCAGCCGGACAAGTCCGGGGATTTCGAGAAGGTGTTCCTGGATCTCCAGAACAAGGTGAAGGCCAATGAGCCGGGCTGCCTCGTCTACCAGTTGACCCGGTCCAAGACCGAGGCGGGCCTTTACAAGGTGCTGGAGCTCTACGCCTCCGAGGACGCGCTGAAGCACCACGGCGGCACGGACTATTTCAAGGCCGCCGGCGCGGCGATGGGTCCGTTCATGGCCGGTCGCCCCGAGATCGAATATCTGGACGCCGTGGAGTAGGCGGCGATGGATCTGGCCTTCTCGCCCGAGGACCTGGCCTTCCAGCAGGAGGTTCGCGACTGGATCGCGACCGCCTATGACGAGGCCTTACGAAAGCAGTTCAGCCAGTCCAAGAACGGCTATCTCGACAAGGCCGGGCAGGTGACCTGGCAGAAGAAGCTGGCCGATCGCGGCTGGGCCGCGCCGGACTGGCCGGTCGAACTGGGCGGGGCGGGATTCACGACCTCGCAGCGCTACATCTTCAACATGGAGATGAGTCTGGCCGGCGTGCCGACGTCCTCGCCGATGGGGCTGAAGATGGTCGCGCCAGTGATCATGGCGTTCGGCACCCCTGAGCAGAAGGCCCAGCATCTGCCGCCGATCCTGAAGTCCGACATCTGGTGGTGCCAGGGCTATTCGGAGCCCGGTTCGGGGTCTGACCTGGCCTCCCTTCAGATGAAGGCCGAGCGAGATGGCGACGACTACGTCCTGAACGGCTCGAAGATCTGGACCACCCACGCCCAGTGGGCCGACTGGATGTTCTGCCTCGTCCGCACCTCGAACCAGGGCAAGCCGCAGGAGGGAATCTCGTTCCTGCTGCTGCGGATGGACACGCCCGGCATCCAGATCAAGCCGCTGCCCACCCTGGACGGTCCGCCCGACGGCGAGCAGGAGATCAACCAGGTCTTCTTCGACAATGTCCGCGTGCCGGTCGCCAATCGCATCGGCGAGGAGAACAAGGGCTGGACCTACGCCAAGTACCTGCTCGAGTTCGAGCGCGGAAACGCCTATGCGCCGGGCCTGATGAACATGCTCAAGAAGGTCAAGCGCATCGCCGCCCTGGAGCTGGCCGACGATGGCGGCCGGCTGATCGACGACGCCGACTTCCGCAACAAGATCACCAACCTGGAGATCCAGGTTGAAGCGCTGAACGCCACCGAGCTGCGGATCTTCTCCGGCCGCACCGCCGGCAAGGCGATCGGCCCGGCCTCGTCGATGCTGAAATGCGTCGGCTCGGAGTACCAGCAGGCGATCACGGAGCTGACCCTGGAGGCGGTCGGAACCTACGCCGCGCCGTTCGTCGAGGATCCCTGGTCCAAGAGCAACGAGCTGCGCGCCGGTCCGGACTACGCCGCGCCGGCCGCGCCGGCCTATTTCAACTACCGCAAGGCCTCGATCTACGCGGGGTCGAACGAGATCCAGCGCAACATCATGGCCAAGATGGTGCTGGGGCTCTAGCGCCTCAGTTTTTCTGCATGGCGCGGCGATCCAAACGCGTGTTTGGATCGCCAGCAACCTCTCCTGTTTCGGAATCCCTCATGTCGCTCGACGTCCTGTTCAAGCCGTTCGAATTCAAGTCGCTGAAGCTGCCCAACCGGGTGGTGATGGCGCCGATGACGCGGTCGTTCTCGCCCGGCGGCGTGGCCACCGACGAGGTCGCCGCCTACTACCGCCGCCGCGCCGAGAACCAGGTCGGATTGATCATCACCGAGGGCACGGGCGTGGCCCGTCCGGCCTCGCTGAACGACGCCAACGTGCCGCGCTTTCATGGCGAGAAGGAACTGGCCGCCTGGAAGAAGGTGGTCGACGAGGTCCACGCCGGCGGCGGGCTGATCGCGCCGCAGCTGTGGCATGTCGGCTCGGCCAAGGGGCCGGCTCAGCTGGGCAAGGTCGACAGCCCCTCGGGCATCTCGAAGGCGGACGGCGAGCCGTTCACCGAACCGATGACCGACGCCGACATCGCCGACACCATCGCCGCTTTCGGCCAGGCCGCGGGCGACGCCAAGCGCCTGGGCTTCGACGCGGTCGAGTTGCATGGGGCCCACGGCTACCTGATCGACCAGTTCTTCTGGGCGGGCACCAACGTCCGCACCGACAAGTGGGGCGGCCCGACGATCGGCGAGCGGGCGCGGTTCGCCGCCGAGATCCTGAAGGCGGTCCGCGCCGCCGTCGGCCCGGACTATCCGGTGATCATTCGCCTGTCGCAGTGGAAGCAGCAGGACTACACGGCCCGGAACGCCTCGACCCCGCGCGAGCTGGAGGCCTGGCTGCAGCCGCTGGCCGATGCGGGCGCCGACATCTTCCACTGCTCGCAGCGCCGCTTCTGGGAGCCGGAGTTCGAGGGATCCGACCTCAACTTCGCCGGCTGGGCCAAGAAGCTGACCGGCGCCCCGACCATCACGGTCGGCTCGGTGGGCCTGTCGGGCGAGTTCATCGCCGCGTTCGGCGGAGAGGGCAGCCAGCCCGCCTCGATCGACGGCCTGCTGGAGCGTCTGGAGCGCGACGAGTTCGACCTGGTCGGCGTCGGCCGCGCCCTGCTGCAGGATCCGGAGTGGGTCGTGAAGATTCGCGAAGGCCGCAATGACGAGTTGAAGAACTTCGAGCGCGCGGCGTTGGGGACGCTGTACTAGCCGACACCCCCCGTTCCGGGGCTGTGCCTAGCGCCAGCCCCGGACCATCGTCGTCCCACTCACGAGAAGGAGGCGTCGATGACTTGGTTGCCCTATCTGTCCGGCTTGCTTGCCTTGCTGGCCATGGCCCTACTGGTCGCCGGCGCGTTCCTGCGGGAGTAGGCGGGGGAGCGGGGGCTGACGCTCCTCCCGCCGCTTTATCTAGGCGATCGTGGTCACCAGACCGCCCTCGGCCCTCAGCGAGGCGCCGTTGGTGGCCGCCGACAGCGGGCTGGCGACATAGGCGACCAGACTGGCGATTTCCTGCGGCTCAATCATCCGCTGCAACAGCGACGAGGTGCGGTGCTTCTCGAAGAACTCCGCCTCGTGCTCGGCGGCCGTGCCGTTCGGATTGGTCGAGACGCTCTTGAGGAACTCGAAGATGCCGGCCGCGCGGGTCGGGCCGGGCAACACGGAATTGACGGTGACGCCCGTTCCCTTGGTCTGCTGGGCCATGCCGCGCGCGACCGCCAACTGGGCGCTCTTGGTCATGCCGTAGTGGACCATCTCGCCGGGGATCGCGAGACCCGACTCCGACGAGATGAAGATCACCCGGCCCCAGTTTCGCTCCAGCATGCCCGGGAAATAACCGCGCGACAGGCGCACGCCGCTCATCACATTGACTTCGAACAGGCGCAGCCAGTCCTCGTCCGGGATATCGGCGAAGGCCTTCATCTCGTAGATGCCGAGGTTGTTGACGAGAATGTCGACCGAGGGGACGGCCTTGAGAATGGCGCCGGCGCCATCGGCCGTGGCCGCGTCGGCGAGCACGCCCTCGACCTTGGCTCCGCCCGAAGCGCGGATGCTGGCCAGGGCCTCGTCCAGCTTGTCCTGGGTGCGGCCGGTCACGAACACCTTGGCGCCTTCGACGGCCAGGGTGCGGGCGATCTCCAGGCCGATACCGGCGGTCGAGCCGGTCACCAGCGCGGTCTTGTCGTTCAGTTTGAGGTCCATCGCTGGGCTCCGTTGCTTTGACGGCTCCACAGATGGGCCCGCCACGACGCGAAACTACGCCGTGGACAGGCACAGGACTTGTGACTTCAGTTCATGGATTGGATCGTCAGGCGTTGAAGTTCAGCTTCAGGCCTGGCCGCGGCCAGCGGGCCTTGTAGAGCTTGCCGGTGCCCGAGGCGGTGATCCACGCGTCGCGCATGTCGGCCCCGCCAAAGCAGATGTTGGTCACGATCACGTCCGGGAAGGCATAGTGCTCGGTCGACCCGTCCGGGTCGAAGGCGGTGATCCCGCCATTGATGATCGTCGCCACACAGACCTTGCCGCCAGCCTCGACCGCCAGGCTGTCCAGCAACTGGTAGCCCGGCAGGTTGCAGACCACGTTGCCGGGTTGTAGCGGCAGCGCGTCAGCCAGCACGCCCGGCGCGGTCACCTCGAACGACCACAGGCGGCCCAGCATGGTGTCGGCCATGTAGACGGTCTTCTCGTCGGGCGAGAGGCCCACGCCGTTGGGCGAGACGAAGTGGTCGCGCCAGCGCGTGATCTTCGAGCCGTCGGTCAGGGCGTAGTACAGCGCGCCATACTTGCGGCCTTCGGGCGTAGAGCAGCCGTGGTCGGTGAACCAGAAGCCGCCCTGCTTGTCGAAGACAAGGTCGTTGGGGCCGACTAGGTCCTTGCCGTCGCACGCGGTGTAGAGCGTGGTGATCGCGCCGGTGGCGATGTCGATCCGCTGGATCGAGCCGCCCGCATGGGTCGGCGGCGTGGGGCCGGGGATGTTCAGCCCGTTGGCCTCGAAGAACTGGAAGGCGCCGCCGTTGTTGGTGACGTAGAGCGCGCCGTCCGGCCCGATCGCCGCGCCGTTGGGACCGCCGCCGGTCTCGGCCACCGTCTCCTTGCGGCCGTCCGGCCAGACCCGGGTCAGGCGCTGACCCTGGATCTCGGTAAGGATCACCGAGCCGTCGGCCATGGCCACGGGACCTTCGGGGAATTGCAGACCTTCGGCGACCAGCTGGATGTCCATCGACGTCTCCCTGACACCTCTGAGCGGGTGTTGGGGATCACTATAAACGCTCGTTTGAACCTGGCGAGGGTTCCGTTCAGGGAGGGCTCAGCGCCGCTCCAGCACCCGGAACACGAAGGCGTGGTCGTCGCCTTCGCCGGCGGGATGTTCCTCGCGGCGGACCTCGGTCCAGGCGCTCTCGTCGAAGTCGGGGAAGCGGACATCGCCCTCGACCTCGGCGGCGACGTCGGTCAGGTACAGGCGCTTGGCTTTCGGCAGGGCGGCTTCGAACAGGCTGCGGCCGCCGATCACGCAGACCTCCGCCGCGCCGTCGTCCTCGGCCTGCTCGCGCGCCATCTGGACGGCTTCCATGAAGCTCTCACAGACCACCGCCTGCTCGGGCTCGAACGATCCGTCGCGCGACAGGACCACGTTCATGCGGCCGGGCAGGGGCTTGCGGGGCAGGCTGTCCCAGGTCTTGCGGCCCATGATGATCGGCTTGCCCAGGGTGTTGGCCTTGAACAAGGCCAAGTCCGACTTCAACCGCCAGGGCAGGTCGCCGTCACGACCGATCACGCCGTTGGCCGCGCGGGCGACGACGATGGCGAGGGGGATCAAACCGAGACCTCGGCCTTGATGTGCGGATGGGCCTGGTAGCCTTCCAGGGTGAAGTCCTCGTACTCGAAGGCGAACAGGTCACGCTTGTCGGCGATCTTCAGGGTCGGGAAGGGATAGGGCTCGCGAGTCAGCTGCTCGCGGGCCTGGTCCAGATGGTTCAGATAGAGGTGAGCATCGCCGAAGGTGTGGACGAACTCGCCCGGCTCCAGACCGACGACCTTGGCGACCATCAGGGTCAGCAGGGCGTAGCTGGCGATGTTGAACGGCACGCCCAGGAAGACGTCGGCGCTGCGCTGGTAGAGTTGGCAGGACAGTTTTCCATCCGCCACGAAGAACTGGAACAGGCAGTGACAGGGCGGCAGGGCCATGTCGTCGACATCGGCCGGGTTCCAGGCCGTGACGATGTGGCGGCGGCTGTTGGGATTGGTCTTCAGGTTCTCGACGAGGTTGGCGATCTGGTCGATCGACTGGCCGTTGGGCGCGGCCCACGAGCGCCACTGCTTGCCGTAGACCGGGCCGAGGTCGCCGTTCTCATCGGCCCACTCGTCCCAGATGCGCACGCCGTTGTCCTTGAGATAGGCGATGTTGGTGTCGCCCTTCAGGAACCACAGCAGCTCGATGAAGATCGAGCGCAGGTGCAGCTTCTTGGTGGTCAGGACCGGGAAGCCCTTGGCCAGATCGAAGCGGATCTGCCGGCCAAATACCCCCAGGGTTCCTGTGCCCGTACGGTCGCCGCGCTGGACGCCGTTCGCCAGGATGTCGGCGAGCAGGGCCAGATACTGCCGCTCGGGATGATCGGCGGCGGCTTTCAGGGCGTCGAGGACGGCGGTGGTCATGGTTGGCAGTCTGGTCGCGAATCGCGGGTTTGAACACTGCGGCGCGGGGAAGCGTCCACAGGGGGCGCTAACTCTCCTCCCCCTTTGGAGAAGGGGACCGCCGAACGGCGGTGGAGGGGGCGAGCGCCAGCTCAGAGATGCCGGGCCGTCCCCCTCCGTCTCGCTGCGTATCCGCAGCGATCCACCTCCCCCCCAGATGGGGGGAGGAGAAACCTACTTGCTCGGCGCCAGACCCGTGTTCAGCACCCAGCCGACGTTGTCGTTCTCGTCGGCCACTTCCCACCACAGGTCCTGCTGCTTGCCCGTCGGATAGACGATGGCGCCGGCGGGGAGGGTGCGGATCAGCTTGCCGCCGGCGACCGGGGTGGCGCGCATGGCGACGGGGCGCTGGGCGGCGAAGGTCTTGGTTGGCGCGGCGGCCGCGGCCGGGCCGGCTTCGGACAGCAGGCCCAGGTCGCCGATCATCTTCGAATAGGCGTTGATGAACGACAGGGTGACGATGCGGCCGATGTCGGTGTCCTCGTAGCCGCCGCCGACCGCGCCGGCGAAGCCGTAGCCGCCGCCCGCGCCCCAGCCGATGTCGTTTTTCACCGCATAGCCCTCGGCCACCGACATGGTCTCGGTGGTGCGGACATTGGTCAGCGACAGGACGGTGTTGGCTTCCAGCTTCTTGGTCTTGATGCCGCCGACCAGGCCGCCGACGCGACCGCCGATGATGCCGCCGAGGGCGCCGGCCACCGCGCCGCCGCCGACGTTGCTGTTGCTGCCCTGGACCTCGGCGACCAGCACGTAGTCGGCCGCCTTGACCTGACCCTGGCCGACGTTGGAGCCGCGCTGCAGGCCGAGATTGCCGCTGATCGCGCGCTCCTTCTCGGCCGCGCCGAGGCCCGCGCCCCGGTCGACCAGGTTGAAGCAGCCCGAACGCTGGACGATGGCGCGCAGCACCTTCTGCGGCGAGGCGAGGTTGTACTGGGTCCAGCCGCTGGAATCGTCGCCATCGACGATCGACAGCGTGCCCAGCTTGCGGGCGCAGCGCGGGACCTCCGCCGAGGCCTGGGTCTGCATGGTCTGGCCCTTGCTGGCCTTGGCCTGGGCGAAGACCGTGACAGGTGTCAGGGTGGTCAGCGCCAGACCAACGGCCAGCGCGCTACGGAAGGCTTTCATACGTGGTGTTCCCCGGTCGGTCCCCGAACTTGAGGCGTCACCCTACAGGCGAGGGGCGGTCGCGCCAAGATTGGCGGGGGCTAACCGGCGAACCCGCCTTCGTCGAGGAAGTCCTGCTCGGCCTCGGTGGTTTTGCGACCAAGGCCGGCGTTTCGGTGGGGGAAGCGACCAAAGCGGGCGATGATGTCGCGATGGAGCAGGGCGAACTTCATCGATTCCTCGTCGCCGGTGTCGGCCTGGAGGGCGGCGAACAGCTGGACGCTGAGCTCCTGGTCGACCAGCGATTCCGAGTGCTCGAACGGGAGGTAGAAGAACGGGCGCAGATCCGCGTCGATGGCCGGATCCGTGTCATGGCCGGCGGCGATGGCCTCGTGGGCGAACATCCGGGCCAGCGGGTCGGTGGCGAAGGCGTGCGGGGTGTTGCGGTACATGTTGCGTGGGAACTGATCGAGCAGGATCAGCAGGGCCAGCGAGCCCAGGGGCGTCTCGGTCCACTTGTCGTAGCGGCGCATGGAAGCGCGGTAATGGGTTTGCTCGAACTTCAGGGCGATCGCGCTGTCGAAGGCGGGATCCTTCTTGAACCACTTCTTGGGTCCGGCCCCGCGCCAGAAGACGACGATGTCGTTGTAGTGCGCGCTCATCGTGGCCCTCACGCGTTCCTTCGTTCAAGCACGGTTCATCGGGCGAGTCCGACACTGCTATCAAGGGACAAGCCCGGGCCGCGCTTCAAGGCCCTTCGGAGCAAGAAATGAAACGTCTGATCACGACCGCCCTGGCGCTTTCGCTGCTGGGCGGCGCGGCGGCCGAGGCCGGAGCCGCCGCCGGGGTGGTGGTTCAGCAGCAGCAGGGCGCCCCGCGCGAGCGCGGCGACGGCGGCCCCAGAGGTGATCGCGGCGGCGACCGTGGCGGTGATGGCGGCGGCTGGAACCGGGGCGGCGGCGGCGAACGTCCGCAGGCTCAGCCTCAAGCGCAACCCCAGGCCCAACCGCAGAACAACGGCGGCGGCTGGAATCGAGGCGATCGAGGCGATCGCGGCGGCTGGAATCGTGGCGACCGCCCGCAGACCCAACCGCAACAGCAGCCTCAGCCTCAACCGCAGGCCCAGCAGCAGAACAACGGCGGTTCGGGCTGGAACCGGGGCGGGAACGACAACCGTCCGGGCGGCTGGAATCGTGGCGACGACAATCGCGGCGGCCGGCCCGACTGGAACGACAATCGCGGCGAAGCCAACCGTCCAGGCAACTGGGACCGCAACGACAACCGCGGCTGGGATCGCAACGACAACAATCGTTGGGACAATAATCGTGGCGGCTGGGACCGAAACGACCGTCGTCCGGGGCAGGGCCAGTACCGCGATCGTGACCGCGGCCGCCACCAGTACAACCGCGGCTACTACCGCCCCAGCTATCGCGCGTCGCAACGCTACCGGGCTCCGGCCTATCGCTATCCGAGCGGCTGGTATGCGCGCAGCTGGTCGTTCGGCGATTACCTGCCGGGCGGCTGGTACGGCAGCTCCTACTACCTGAGCTGGGGCTCGTACGGCCTGCCGCTGCCGCCGATCGGCTGCGAGTGGGTCCGGGTCGGCTCCGACGCCGTCCTGGTCGACGTCTGGAGCGGCCAGGTCCTGAGCGTCTACTACGACCTGTTCTGGTAGGCGGAAATCTTCCCTGCCCCGAGCGGGGAAGGCCAGCGTAGCGGATGGGCGGGCCGCCAGGTCCGCCCATCCTTTTGGCTGTTGGCATGGCGTACGACCGCACGAGCGCCTAGAACGGGTCCGCGAAGGCTCCGGCTTTTCGGCGTTCTGTCGGCTTCACCTTGACGAAACGGCAAAAAAACGCTCAAACGCCCGGCCTTTGTCGCTCCGCCGTTGCGCGGTGCGGCCAAATTGACCAGTCCTTGGAGATAAAACATGCGCGTCTATTATGATCGCGACGCCGACCTCGCCCGCATCTTGGACAAGAAGATCGCGATCGTAGGCTATGGTTCGCAAGGTCATGCCCACGCGCTTAACCTTCGGGACTCGGGCATCAAGAACGTGGCCGTCGCCCTGCGCGCCGGCTCGCCGACCGCCAAGAAGGCCGAAGGCGAAGGCCTGAAGGTCATGACCGTCGCCGAGGCCGCCGCCTGGGCCGACCTGATCATGATCCTGGCGCCCGACGAGCATCAGGCCGCGATCTACAAGCACGAGATCGCCCCCAACATCCGTGACGGCGCGGCCCTGCTGTTCGCCCACGGCCTGAACGTTCACTTCGGCCTGATCGAGCCGAAGGACACCATCGACGTCCTGATGGTCGCGCCGAAGGGCCCCGGTCACACCGTGCGCGGCGAGTACCAGAAGGGCGGCGGCGTGCCGTGCCTGATCGCGGTGCACCACAACGCCACCGGCAACGCCCTCGACCTCGGCCTGGCCTATGCCTCGGCCATCGGCGGCGGCCGCTCGGGCATCATCGAGACCAACTTCCGCGAAGAGTGCGAGACCGACCTGTTCGGCGAACAGGCCGTCCTGTGCGGCGGCACCGTCGAGCTGGTCCGCGCCGGCTTCGAAGTGCTGGTGGAAGCCGGCTACGCGCCGGAAATGGCCTATTTCGAGTGCCTGCACGAGCTGAAGCTGATCGTCGACCTCATGTACGAGGGCGGCATCGCCAACATGAACTACTCGATCTCGAACACGGCCGAGTACGGCGAGTACGTCACCGGTCCGCGCATCATCACGCCGGAAACCAAGGCCGAGATGAAGCGCGTGCTGGAAGACATCCAGTCGGGCAAGTTCGTCCGCGACTTCATGCTGGAAAACCAGGTGGGCCAGCCCAGCTTCAAGGCGACCCGTCGCCGCGCGGCCGAGCACCAGATCGAGGAAGTCGGCGGCCGTCTGCGCGGCATGATGCCCTGGATCGCCAAGAACAAGCTCGTCGACCAAGCCAAGAACTAAGCTTCACAACCCATCAGATCCCACGAAGCCCTCGGCCCTCCCAGGCCGGGGGCTTTTTGTTTTGGGCTTGCGGGCGGCGGACTGGCGCTCCATACTGAACAATATGGTTCAGTATTCAGCCGTCCGCCTCGACGTCTCCTTCGCCGCGCTGTCTGACGCCACCCGCCGTGGCGTCCTGGAGCAGCTGGGACGTGGGGAGGCCTCGATCACGGCGCTGGCCGATCGGTTCAACATGACCCTCACGGGCATGAAGAAGCACGTCAGCGTTCTCGAGCAGGCGGGTCTTGTGGTCACCGAGAAGGTCGGCCGCGTGCGGACCTGTCGGCTGGGCGTGGGCGGGCTGGAGGACGAGGCGGCCTGGATCGAGCGCTACCGCCGCCGCTGGGAGCTTCGCTTCGACGGGCTGGACGAGATCGTCGAGGAATTGAAACAGAGGGAAGGTCAGAATGTCCGCGAAGAATGAGACGAGGGTGGAGCGCAAGTCCGACGTGGAACTGGTGGTCACCCGCCTGTTCGATGGCCCGGCGCACATCGTGTTCGAGGCCTGGAGCAAGCCGGAGCTGTTCCAGCGCTGGTGGGTCCCGAAGTCTTTGGGCGTGCCGCTGCGGGCCTGCGAGATGGATGTCCGCACCGGCGGCGGCTACCGCCTGGAGTTCGGGCTGGACGCGGCCAATTCCATGGCCTTCTTCGGCAAGTACATCGAGGTGACGCCGCCCTCGAAGATCGTCTGGACCAACGAGGAGGCCGGCGAGATCACGGTGACCACCGTCACCTTCGAGGACCAGGGCGGCAAGACTCTGCTGACCTTCAGCGAGCTCTATCCCAGCAAGGAAGCCTGCGACGAGGCCATCACCGGCTCCGCCGCCGGCCTGCCCGGACAGTTCGAGCAACTGGACGCGTTGCTGGTCGAGCTGGCGGCCTGACCGGCGCGAAGCTCTCGGCTTGGACCGGGGGCTTCGTTTCCCGCTTGCGCGGTGGCCGGGCGCGGGGAAAAGTCCGAGCCGGTCCCGTTGGGGGACAGAGGAACCGTTTCATGAAACGCCTGCTCGCCGCCATCGTCGCTGGCGCGGCCCTGACGGCCGCCGCCGCGCCCGCCTTCGCCGCCGAGGTCGCCTACGGCCTGGATTCGGCCCATACCGAGACCAGCTTTTCGATCGACCGCTTCGGCTTCACCTCGATCCTGGGCATCTTCGCCAAGTCGGAAGGCACGATCTGGCTTGACGAGGCCGCGCCCGAGAAGTCGCGCGTCGAGGCCACGGTGACCGTCGACAGCCTGCTGACCGCCAACCCGACCCGCGACGAGCACATCAAGGGCGAGCGCTGGCTGAACGCGGCCAAGAACCCGACCATGACCTTCAAGTCGACCAAGGTGGTCAAGACCGGCGCCGACACGGCCAAGGTCACCGGCGACATGACCATCATGGGCGTGACCCAGCCGGTCACCCTGGACGTCAAGCTCAACAAGATCGGCACGGGTCCTATGGGGCCGAAAAAGATGGCCGGCTTCACCATCACCGGCGCGATCAGCCGCAAGGCCTTCGGCAGCGCTGGCGCGGCCGGCGTGATCGGCGACAACGTCGCGATCCGCATCGAGACGCTGGCGGTGGCGCAGTAGAGGGGGCTACCCCAACACGAACACCGGCCCCCAGGCCACCTCGTAGCGGTGCTCGCCGGTCGATAGGTGCGGGCGCAGCTGCCAGGCGCCGGGGGCCAACACGCTTTCCGGACGACCCTCGACATAGGTGGCGGTCAGGATCTCGCCGCCCGGCTCGGATACCGAGAACTGCCGGATGGCCGGGGCCGCGTGCGACAGGGCCGCGGCGATCGCATCGGCCGAGGCCACCCGCAGCGGGGCGGGAGCGGCCAAGCGGGCGGCGACCTCGGCATAGGCTCCGACGGCGATGACGCGCTGGCCCTGGCGGTAGACGCCGTAGCCGACATGGGTGAAGCCCGGGGCCAGCAGGTTGGCGCGGTGGCCGGGGCTGGTGCGCCACTGCTCCATGATCTGGTCGGGCCGTACGATGGTGGCGACGTTGCGGCGCATGGCGATGTTCTCGCCCGGCGCGCCGACCAGGTCGCGGGCCAGCAGGCCGACGCGGCCGGCCGGGGAATAGCCCTCGCGCGTCATGTGGTCGAAGTCGCCGGTCACGGCCATGTCGGCGGCGTGGGCCCGGGCGGCCAGGGTCAGACCTTTGTCCCAGGCCAGGGCGCGGGGGCCCTGGCGGCTCCGGAAGATGTTGTTGAGGTCGAGCAGGGTCTGCTCGAAGTCGGTGTCGAAATCGCCGCCCTCGGGCGGGTCGGCCAGCAACGCCCGCAGGCGGCGATCATAGGCGATCCACGGCTGAGGCGAGGCGGCGAACCCGGATGTGGCGAACAGGGGCGCGGCGGCGAGGGCCAAGCCGCCGGTCAACAAGGTTCTGCGCGCGATCGACGCCATTGAATCTCCAACATACATTGACAGCGAGGGGCCGGGACCAGACCTAAGAGGGTATGCGCCCAGTCCGTTCCCTTTGGCTCGCCGGCCCTGAACAATGGCTCCCCGACAGCGAAGCCCAGGCGGCGCGTCAGCGCGCTCTGTGCCTGGAAGCCGGCCTGGAAGCCATTGTTCCCGCCCACCTGCCGCCCGGCGAGGGCGGCGACGAGATGGAGGCCCGGCAGTTCTATGCCGCCCGCATGGCGCAATTGCGCCAGGCCGACGCGGCCGTCGTCAACCTGACGCCGTTCCGCGGCCCCTCGGCCGACACGGCGACGGTGTTCGAGGCGGGCGTTCTGGCGGGCCTGGGCCGGCCGATCTTCGCCTATCTGAACGTCGCGAGCGAGGTTCAGGCCGAGTATGTCGCCCGGGTCGACACCCTGCTGGGCGCGACCCTGGACGCCACGCGGATCTGGCGCGACGGCGACGGCTGCATGATCGAGGACAACGGCCTGCCCGAGACCGTCATGCTGTGGGGCGAGGCCCGGCGGCTGTTCGTGATCGTCACCCAGGACCCGCTGCGGGATCTGACGGGGCTTGAGCTGTGCCTCGAGGCCCTGGCGCTCTACGCGGAGTAGGGCGCCTCACCAGTCCAGCGCCGCTTCCCCGCGCAGAATCGCCTCGGCCCGCGCCGTGTGCTTGCCGCCTTCGCGATCGTGCAGCACCAGCGGCGGCAACAGCGCCAGCGGCGCCTTGCCCGTCTTGATCGCCCGCACGATCACCCGCTTGGCCGGGGCGTCGGCGAAGGGGGCGATCGGACGAATCCTGAACGAGCCTGCCTTGGGGGCCAGCTGTTCGAGAAGGTCGGCCAGGCGGTCGGCGCGGTGGATGATCGTGATCGTCCCGCCCTCGCGCACGGCTTTCAGGCAAAAGCCCGTCCAGGCGGCCAGGCCCCCGTCGGCCATCCAGGCGCCGCTTTTGGCCGGGGCGGGGGCGCGCAAGGCGGTCGGGTCGTCGAAGAACGGGGGATTGGTCATCACCGCGTCGAAGACGGGCAGGGCCAGGGCGCGAAAACCGGCCTCGACGTCGCCCTCGACCACGCTGACGCGGTCGTCCAGACCGTTCAGCGCGGCGTTGCCGGCGGCCAGGGCGGCGGCGGCGGAATCACGCTCAACGCCCTGGAAGAACGACTCGGGCCGACGAGTCGCGGCGGCCAGCAGGGCGCCGCCGACCCCGCAGCCGGGCTCGATCACGCGCTGGCCGGGCAGGGCGTCGCAGGCGGCCGCCAGCAGGGCCGCGTCCATGCCGGCCCTGTATCCGTCGGGCTTCTGGCGCAGCCGTACGCGGCCCCCCAGAACCCGATCCTCCGTCACCTGCTGTTCGTCCAATGCTTTCTAGGCCTTGTGCTCGCCTTGACCGTGACCTATCCCGCCACCATTGTCCCTCGCAACGGTTCATCCCGGGGGGAGCCGCAAGGAGAGCATAGTCTTGGACGCAGCCGCAGCGACCCTCACCCGTAAGCCGGGTTCGGTGGATCGTCTCGTGCGCCTCGCCGAGGCCGACATGAAGGGCGTCAACGCCCTGATCACCGACCGCATGCAGAGCGACGTGCCGATCATCCCGGCCCTGGCCGAGCACCTGATCGCCGCCGGCGGCAAGCGCCTCCGTCCGCTGTTGACCGTCGCCGCCGCGCGGCTCGCCCGTGCAAGTGGAGAGGGCGCCGATAACGACCACTGCCTGAAGCTGGCCGCGGCCGTCGAGTTCATCCATACCGCGACCCTGCTGCACGACGACGTGGTCGACGGCAGCCAGCTGCGCCGCGGCAAGGTCGCCGCGCACCTGATCTGGGGCGCGGCGCAGAGCGTGCTGGTCGGCGACTTCCTGTTCGCCCGCGCCTTCGAGCTGATGGTCGAGACCAACTCGATGAAGGCGCTGGAAATCCTGGCCCGCGCCAGCCGGGTCATCGCCGAGGGCGAAGTGCTGCAGCTGATGCGCAGCCACGACCTGAACCTGTCGCAGGCCGTCTATCTCGAGATCATCCAGGCCAAGACCGCCGAGCTGTTCGCTGCGGCCTCCGAGGCCGGCGCGGTCTCGGCCGGAGTCGACGCCGCCAGGACCGACGCGCTGAAGGCCTATGGCCTGAATCTCGGCCTGGCCTTCCAACTGGTCGACGACGCGCTCGACTACGGCGGCACGACCGAGACCCTGGGCAAGAACGCCGGCGACGACTTCCGCGAAGGCAAGGCGACCCTGCCGCTGCTGCTGGCCATCGCCCGCTCGGGCCCCCGCGAGGCCGAGTTCTGGGAGCGCGCCATCGGCCGTCGCGAGCAGACCGAGGCCGACTTCCGCCGCGCCCGCGAGCTGATCGTCGGTTCGGGGGCCCTGGACGCCACGCTCGACCTGGCCGCCGACTATGCCGACAAGGCCAAGGCGGCGCTGGCGATCTTCCCGGCCAACGACTGGCGCGAGGCGCTGGAAGACCTGGCCGATTTCGCGGTCAGTCGCAGAGCCTGATGTTCAAGCGGAAGTCATCCTCCTACGGCGGACTTCCTCCGGTGCGGCCCGGCCAGACCCTGCCGCGTCTCCAGACCATCGTCGCGACGTCGCCGGAAAATCCCGGCGGCGATCCGAACATCCGGCCGCACGAGGCCGGAGAGGTCGCCGGCAAGGTGATCGGCGGCGGCTTGGGCCTGCTGATCGCCGCCGTGCTGATCATCCTCATGCTGGGCCCGATCCTGTGGGCGCCCGTCTGGGCCGGCCTGCGGGTCGCGCGGCTCGCGCCCGACCCCCTGTGGGGGTGGCTGGCGGGTCTGGCCGTCGGCGTCGTGGCCGTGCTCGTCCAGGCCTGGCTGCTGATCCAGCGCAGCCCGATCGTGCGCTATCCGGTCGTGGCGCTGTTCGCCTTGATCTGGGTCGGGGGCTTGTGGCTGGAGTTCACCTCGCCGCGGCACGACTGGATCACCACCGCGCCAGCCCTGCATATGCCGGGGATCTGGGGCTGGGTGCTGATCGGCGTCGGGACCGTGGTTTACGCCGGCATCTACCTCCTGACGCTCAGCCGCTTCGGCAAGGGGCGGTGGGCGCGCAAATGGCAGCTGATCAAGTCCTAGCCCTGAGGTGAATTCGCCGTAACGCCCTTCACAGAAAGGGCGGGCGGGGCCACGTCTAGGGCCGGGGCGCTTTGCCCTTGCTGGGGACTTTGGACGTGATCCGTTTCATCCTGAACGTGCTGTGGTTCTTCTGCGGCGGTCTGGTCACCGGCCTGGGCTGGCTTCTGGCCGGCGTGCTGCTGGCGATCACCATCGTGGGCCTGCCCTATGCCGGCGCGGCCTTCCGCATTGCCGGCTTCGCCTTCTGGCCGTTTGGCAAGGAGATCGTCGCCCGCGAGGTCGGCCTGGGCTCTGGGCCGCTGGGCGTGGTCCTGAACGTGATCTGGTTCATCCTGGCCGGCTGGTGGCTGGCCCTGGGCCACGTGGTGGTCGCCGTCGCCGAGGCGATCACGATCATCGGCATCCCGTTCGCCATCAAGGATTTGCAACTGGCCTACATCGCCCTGGCGCCGATCGGCCGCGACGTGGTGCGCGTCAACTAGAACCCGGTGAACAGGCGGTCGAGCGCGCGACGGATGGCGTCCTCGTGCTCGACCGCCGAACCGACCTGGCGACGCAGATCCGTGTGACGGATCGCGATCATGCCGGTGACGCTGATGAGCAGACTTTCATCATCGCGTTCCAATGGGATTTCGAAAGCGGTGACAGGCGCCGTCCTGCCTCTCAGAACCGGCGCGACGATCGCTTCGGTCAGTCCGGTCGCATAGTGCGACGAGAGGACGAGCACGAACGGCACGGCCGCCCGCATCGCGGAAATCGGGTTCTCGTACAGATCGAACTGGCGCACTCACCAAGTCCGCAGATGATCCGAGAGAAGGCCGTGCTCTTCGATGAAGAGATTGTGCTCCTTGATCGCTTCGGCGTTTTCCTCGGCCCACCGCCGGGCTCGTTCCTCTGCGCCGGCCGGGTCGACCTTCTGCAGATGCAACCGCAGCTGCGTCTCGCTCATGCCTGAGACGGAAATGCCCAGCCGCTTGGCCTGGGCCAGCAGTTCGGGGTCGATGCCGAGGTCGAGTTCGGGCGCGTCCATGGGCGGAGCATATCGCGGTTTGGCCGGCGGGAACATCGGACGCACAGGCCGTCAATTCCCGCCAACTCGCCGCCGCTGGAGCCTCAGCCCGGCGAGACCATCTTTTCCGGGCGGACGTACTGGTCGAACTCTTCGTTCGTCAGATAGCCGCCGCCGACGGCTTCCTCGCGCAGCGTGGTGCCGTTCTTGTGGGCCGTCTTGGCGATCTTGGCGCAGATGTCGTAGCCGAGGCGGCCGTTCAGGGCCGTGACCAGCATCAGGCTGTTCTCGACGCCCTTCTTGATGTTGTCGACGCGCGGTTCGATGCCGACGACGCAGTTGTCGGTGAAGCTGATCGCCGCATCGGCCAGCAGGCGGACCGACTGCAGGAAGTTGTAGGCCATCACCGGATTGTAGACGTTCAGTTCGAAGTGGCCCTGGCTGCCGGCGAAGGTCAGGGCGGCGTTGTTGCCGAACACCTGGACGCAGACCTGGGTCAGGGCTTCGCACTGGGTCGGATTGACCTTGCCCGGCATGATCGACGAGCCCGGCTCGTTTTCCGGCAGCGACAGCTCGCCCAGGCCGGCGCGCGGGCCCGAGCCCAGGAAGCGGATGTCGTTGGCGATCTTGAACAGGCTGGCGGCGACCGTGTTGATGGCGCCGTGGCTGAAGACCATGGCGTCGTGGGCGGCCAGGGCCTCGAACTTGTTCGGAGCGGTGGTGAACTCAAGGCCGGTGATCGCGGCGATAGCCTCGGCCACGCCTTCCGCGAAGCCAATGGGGGCGTTCAGGCCGGTGCCGACGGCGGTGCCGCCCTGGGCCAGCTGCATCAGCTTGGGCAGGGTGCTCTCGATGCGCTCGATGCCGTTGGCGACCTGCTGGGCGTAGCCGCCGAATTCCTGGCCGAGCGTGAGCGGGGTGGCGTCCTGGGTGTGGGTGCGGCCGATCTTGATGATGTCGGCCCAGGCCTTGGTCTTGGCTTCCAGGGCGGCGTGCAGGTGCTTCAGGGCCGGCAGCAGGTCGTGGACGATCTGCTCCGCGCAGGCCACGTGCATGGCCGTCGGATAGGTGTCGTTCGACGACTGGCTCATATTGACGTGGTCATTGGGGTGGACGGGCTTCTTGCTGCCCATCTCGCCGCCCAGCATCTCGATCGCACGGTTCGAGATCACCTCGTTGGCGTTCATATTCGACTGGGTGCCCGAGCCCGTCTGCCAGACGACCAGCGGGAAGTGGTCGTTCAGTTTGCCGTCGATCACTTCGTTGGCGGCCGCGATGATCGTCTCGGCGATCTTGGCGTCCAGCTTGCCCAGCTTCAGGTTGGTCTCGGCGGCGGCGCGCTTGACGATGCCCAGGGCGCGGACGACCGGCAGGGGTTGCTTCTCCCAGCCGATCTTGAAGTTGCCCAGGCTGCGCTGAGCTTGCGCGCCCCAATAGCGGTCTGCGGCGACTTCGATCGGGCCAAAGGTGTCGGTCTCGATGCGCGTGGCGGTCATGCGGCGATCTCCGGAAAAACGGTCGAGCGCGGTCTAGACCTTGAGCGGCGAGAGGGCAATGTTCGCAAGCGCGAAGGAGACCCCGCATGATCCCCTATTTGGCGCTGCCCCGTTCGATCAACACGGGTAAGCGCAAGGTGCTGAAGGAAGACCTGCTGGGCATCGCCAAGGACGTCGGCTTTACGGAGGCCAAGACCTATCTGGCCAGCGGCAATCTCCTGCTTTGGGGGACGCATGAGGGCGGAGCGGAGCTGGAACAGGTGCTTGAAGACGCCCTTGAGGCCCGCATCGGCCTGCGCACCGACTTCATGGTTCGCTCCCTGGCGGACCTGCGGGCGATCATCGACGGCAATCCGTTCAAGGCCGAGGCCGAGGACCATCCCAGCCACTTGATCGTCAATTTCCTGAAGGCGCCGCTGCCGAAGGGCGACGAAGAGATCCTGAGAGCGGCGAACACTGGACCGGAGCGGTTCGCGGTCGCGGCGCGGGAGCTCTATATCGACTTCCCGATCAGCATCGCCGACTCGCTGCTGGATCGGGATTGGAAGAAGACGAAGCGCAATCCGGTCGGCACGACGCGGAACTGGAACACCGTGCTAAAGCTGGCCGAAATGATGGGCGCCTAGGCGCTCGGTCCAAATGTCTGATTTTAGGGCCTGTTATCCCGTTTAGATGGTTCCATCTAAACGGGACAGGCTCATAGGCTCGAGGTTCTGAAAGCTTGTTCGAAGACGACTGGACCCACCACGGCAAGGTCCGCGCCCGCGAGGCCGGAGGCGAGCTGACCATCGTGGTCGACGGCCTGACCACCCAGGGCAAGTACTACAAGCCGCTGATCTACGAGTTTTTCCGCAAGTCGTGGCGCGGCTCTCGCCCGGCCTGGGGCGAATTCAGCGTCGAGATCGGCATGGAATATCTGGGCGAGCCGCCCTGGATGGATCTAGACAACCTGGCCAAGGCCCTGTTGGACGCCATCAAGGGCTACGCCTTCCACGACGACGCCCAGGTCGCCCGACTGCTGGTCGAGCGGCGTCCGGGCGAGCGCGAGCGGATCATCATCCAGGTGCGCAAGCTGAACTCAAGCCTTATGCGGCGAACGCTCGAAGACTGAGGCGGCCACGGCGACGTACAGCACCATCAGGAAGGCGCCATAGCGGCCGACGCTGACGGGATCACCCGACGGCATGATCTCGGCATAGCGCGAGACCACCAAGCTCCCGGCGACGAGGCCGGGCGTCGAGAACAGGATCATCGCGAACAGACGGCGGCGGCGCGGCGTGCGCGTCAGCCGCGCCACCGCCTGGAAGGCGAAGGTCACGGCGGCGGCGGCCGCGAATGCGTTGATCACGTAGAACCAGAAGGCGCTTTCCAGAAGTCCCCCGCCGAAAGCGGCATAGAACAGCGTCGCCGCCGACCAGGCCGCCAGTCCCGTTCCCCCAAACGCCAGACCGTCCAGTTTTGACACGTCGCGTCTCCCTCGCTCGTCTCCCGGAACGGCGATCTGCAAGCCGGGCGCCGGGAAACGAAGCGAGGGATGGACCGTGACAAGACTAGCTCTTGGGCAGCAGGTAACCCCACAGGCCCAGGAGAACGCTGAGCAGGACGAAGAGCAGGGCGGTGAAGGTGAAGGCCAGCTTGCGACCGCCGCTCCAGCTGTCGACCCGGCGGCCGCCGCGCCAGACCATCGGCAGGGCGCCCAAGGTCAGGACGCTCAGGGCGGCGGCGACCAGGGCGCAGGCCGAGCCGCTAAGCAGCCAGCCCGAGGGCCAGCCGAAGAAGACGGCGGTCTGATCCGAGGCCTTGGCCGCGAACACGCCCATGCAGCCGGCCGAGATCAGCCACAACACCGCCTGCATGGTCTGCATCTGGGCGGCGCGCGCCTGGACCGGCGTCTGGCGAGCCTCGCGGCGGTTGCGGAACAGGACGCCCAGAATGGTGGCCACGCTGGCGAAGCCCGCGATGATCGCCGTCCAGCGCAACAGGCCCGCCGAGCGGAAGAAGCCGATCCGTTCATAGGTCGAGAGGCCCCGCGCGGCGTAGAAGCGCGACGGCCGGTCGCCGTTGGCGTCGAACACTAGGATCAGCGGGCCGTCGACGGCCTTGAATACGCCGGGGCGTCCCGTGCCGTTATAGAGGCTGCTGACGCCGCCCTCGGTCACGGTCAGGCGGCCGTCGGCGGTGGCGCGGACATTGGCGCGGCCGATGATGCGGTTGGTGAAGCCCTCCAGCCCGCCATAGGCGCGGCGCGTGGTCAGATAGTCGCCTTCATAGGCCCTGGCCTGCTCGTAGCTGATGGCGCTGTCGGTCGGCACGGCCGGGGCGGGGGCGTAGAAGTGCTCGACGATGGTCGCGGGCAGGGTAGCGGGCAGGTTCGCGCCGCTGTCGGTATTGACCGAGACGAAGATGCCCAAGCCCAGGTCCGGCACGATCACCATGTTGGAATAGAAGTAGAGCGTCGCGCCCTGGTGGCCGTAACCGCGGCGGCTGCCGGGCATCGGGCTGTCCTGGAAGCCGGCGTTCCAGCCGGCCGCTTCCGGCGCGGGGCGGTACATCGGCGTGCGGAAGGCCAGGGCGGTCTTCGGTGAGAATATGGTCTTGCCGTCGATCACCCCGCCGTTCAGCAGCAGGGTCATGTAGCGCGCCATGTCGCCGGCCGTGCTCGAAGCCGAAGCGGCCGGGGCCACCTGTCCCATGAACTCGCGCGGCTGGGTCTTCCAGCCCATCGGCGTCCACGAGAAGCCGTCCGAAAGGTCGGCGGCCAGGGTCTCGTTCATCGGCGCGGGCAGGCCGTCGCGCCACGGACGGGCTTCGCGGAAGGTCGTGTGGTTCATGCCCGCCGGCAGGATGATCTCCTCGCTGACCAACTGCTCGTAGGGCTTGCCCGTGACGTTGGCGACAGCGGCGCCGGCCAGGGCCGCGCCATAGTTCGAATAGCTGGGCAGCAGGCCGGGTTCGCGCACCCGGCGCGGACGTTCCTGGCGCAGATAGTCGGCCAGGGTGCGGACGCGGCTCGGATCGCGCTCGAACAACTGGCCCATCGACCGGTCTTCGAACCCGCCGGTGTGGGTCATCAGGTCGCGCAGGCGCACCTGGGTCTTCTTGCCCTGATCCTTCAGTTGCAGCGGTTCGGGAAGATAGAGGTTCACGGGGCCGTCGAGGCGCATGTGGCCTGACTCGATCTGGTTCATCAGGGTGATCCAGGTGAACGTCTTGGAGATCGAGGCGACGCGGAACAGGGTCTTGTCCGGATCGACCGGCTTGCGCTGGCCCAGGTTCGAGAAGCCGTAGCCCTTCTTCAGCACCACCTGGCCGTTCTGGACCACCGACAGGGTGACGCCAGCGATGTGGTCGCGGCTCATGGCGCGGCGGACGACGCCGTCGACGAAGGCTTCCAGCTCCGGCGCCGACATTGGCGTATGGGCGGTGGGCGCCGGGATGGCGGGCGCGGCTGGAGTCGGCGTCGCCGAGGCGGCGGTTGGGGGCGCGACAGGGCGGGGCGGCGTCACCGCCTTCACGGCGGGACGGGGCCGCACCCGGCGCGGACGCAAGCTGTTATAGGGGCGAGGGGCGGAATCCAGCGTTGGTTCGCTCAAGACAGGGGGCGGCGAAGCGTCTTGCGCCCGCGCCTCCGATCCCGTGATGGACCATAGTGCGATGAAGGCCGCCGCAAGGGCGGCTGCGGGCGATACGCTCGACGTCAACGATGTCCCCTGGGTAAAGCGGAAGACTCTACATCTAACAGGCAGAGCATGATGGCCGCCGAAACCGGCAGCCACTTTCGGCTATCATGCTCTAGGGTTTGTGTAACGTGCTGGGCGCGGGGGTCAAACCCGATCACCGGTCAGGGTGAAGCCGGCTTGCTCCGGTTGAACGCATAGAGCGGCAGCATCGGCCGCAGGGCCGGGCCGATCCAGACCTGCGGCTCAGAGGCGGGCTCGGCCCCGGCCTCCTTCTCGCGGCGCGCCACGCAGGCCTGGACGCCAGCCCCCAGGGACGCGAAGTCGCGGGCGCTGGGCGCGGCCGACAGGAAGCAGTCGTCGAAATAGGGATACTTGTCGTCCTCGCCGCAGCCGAACGAGGCGCGATCGGGCCGGGCGGCGGTCAGGATCAGGCGGTTGGTCTTCTGCAATGGCGGAACGAAGACGCCCGAAAAACAGGCGGATATCACCACCACGCTGGGCCGGTTGGGACAGGCGTCGTTCAGCAGGGCGGCCAGCAGTTGGGGGCGCAGCATTTGCCGGCCCAGAATCACGCCTTCCGGACTGCCGTGCGTGCTGATGTAGAACAGGCAGCCCGCCGTGGCCGTCGAAGCCCGGGTCTTGAGGGCGTCGTAGATGGTCCGAGCTTCCGACTTGCCGGGTGCCTCGGCCGGATAGCGCTCGGGACGCACCGAGAACTGCTGGAGCGCGGCCTTGTCGAAGCCCAGTTCGACCAAAGCCTTGGAGACATCGCGGCGGGCGTTGTCGAACGCCTCGGTTGGGCCGCCGGAGTGGGCGTGGAAGTCGCCGGCCACCACGACCGCGCTCCAGTTGGCGAACGGTCCGGCGGCGAATGCGGATGAGAGCGGCGCGAGCAGGAAAGCCAGAAGTCCGATGACCGCCGCCGTCCCCCGCATGGCTCCGCCCCTATTTCTTCTTGAAGTTGGCGAAGGGCGTTGGAATGGCCGTGCCCGTGGACTTGGCCAGCGGGCGGCCCTCCGCGTCGTAGAGCTCGCCCTCCATGAAGCAGACCGTCCGACCCCATTTGACCACGCGGCCGACGCCGCGCAGCGACCCGGGCATGGCCGGGCGCAGGAAGCTGGTCTTCATCTCCAGGGTGGGAACCACGTGGGTCATGCCCGAAGTGATCATGCCGGCGACCGACATGCACTCGTCCAGCATGGCGCAGACGAAACCACCCTGGATCTGCCCCATTGGATTGCACAGGAGCTCGGCGCGCGCCGTGAAACCGACCTCGACCTCGCGATCGGCCTGGCGCACGGCCAGCAGTTCGAAGCCCAGGGTCTGGGATCCGGTGGGCGCGTTCTTGGACGCGCGGAAGCGCGCGAGGATCGCCTCGTCGCTCAGGGTCTGCGGAGCGTCGGAGGCCACATCGTTCATTTCTTACGGGCGCTCATTTCTTCCGGAACTGGTCCAGGGAGACGATCTTGGGGCCTTCTTCGCCAGTCGGGGCGGGGGTCTTGTCTTCGGCCTGGGGTTCGGGCTCTGGCTCGTCCTCGATGACCTCGGGGGCGGAGAACTGCAGGGCGAACTGCACCGAGGGGTCATAGAAGCGCGTGAGGGCCGTATAGGGGACCGACAGGCGCTTGGGCTGGCCGCCGAACTTCAGGGTCACCGAGAAGAAGGTCTCGCCCGGGGCGAGGTCCCAGTACTGATGCTGCAGGACGATGGTCATCTCGTCCGGGTACTTGCCCAGCAGATCCTGCGGGCCCGAGACGCCGGCCGCCTTGGTCTTGAAGGTGATGTACAGATGATGCGGCTCGGGCAGGCCACCGGGCGCGGCCGCCTTCTTCAAGGCCGCCTTGACCACGCCGCGCAGGGCGTCCTGGGCCATGGCCTCGTACTGCATGAGGTCTTCGGGCGGATTGGTCTGGGACATGCCTGGAGTCGGTACTTCGAACTGAGAGCGAAGCCGAGAACCTAGCGCGTCGAAGGCCTCGCGCAAAGCGGGCGGCGACGGAATCCGTCGGTGCGCAAACGATGTCGTTCTCGTCTATGTGAGGAAAGTGGAGGGATTCTGTTGGCAGGCTCCCGCACTCCTTCTCTTGGAAGAGAGGAGGGAGCCTCGGCGATGTCGTGGAAAGTGGAGGGATTCTGTTGGCAGGCTCCCCCATTGCTTCTCGGAAGAGAGGAGGGAGCCTCGGCGATGTCGTGGAAAGTGGAGGGATTCTGTTGGCAGGCTCCCTCCGGGCCCCGCCTAGGGATCTGAACCCCTAGGACTTAAGAGGCGAATTCACCTGCACCGCATTACGCGGCGACGGCGAACTCTTCAGCGAAGTTATCGTTCGCATTTAGAAAAATGACCCGAAACGGTGGATCAAGCCGAGAGAAAGCATACACCTTTACACGTCTGTCGATGCTGATCGGCCCCATGCAGTCCCATGATAACTTGGGAGAGATTGGTGGAGCCGCCGGGAATCGCACCCGGGTCCAGTCCGCTTATTACGTGCGCGTTTATCCCCATAGTCCGGCCGAAACCGGACATTTCCAATATAGGGGGTTCGACCCGCCAAGGGAAGGGCGGGCCCAGGCTTAGGCGGTTCCCAGGCTCAGGCGACCATCGATCAGCGTGCCGCTGATGACCGCGCCGCGATCCTCGAACAGCTTCAGCCGCTCGCCGACCAGGACATAGACGCCGGTGAAGACGTCGGGGAAGTCGGCGCGGGTCTCGATGAAGCGGCCGTCGGCGCGCAACTCCAGCGAGACGTGGCCGTCGGGCGACGACCAGACGCCGGCGACGGGGATGTGGGGAACGATGGCGGACATCATCATCGGGCGATGCTCCATGAAGAAGAGGGGGCCGGAGCGGCCGAAACGGTGGGAAGGGTGGCGGTCATGGCGGTCAGCGCGGCTGTCCCGCCCAGCAGGGCGGCGACGAACCAGCGCGGAGCCGCCACGCCGCGTCGGGGCGTGTAGCGTCTCAAGGCGCACCTGAATTTTGGGGGTTGCCGCGTTGGGGAGCGGAACGAGGCCAATATGGCGCACAGGCCCGTCCAGCCGGTAGATCGATGCTCCGGCATGATTGCACGAAAATCCAGAACCGAACGGCGTCCCGTGACGGAGGATCGTGCAAGGCTTATTGATAGCCTCGTTAGAACAAGAGAAATCCCATGAGCACGCGCGAGGCGCTGGCCGCCCTGATTGAACGATTCGCGCCGAACGAAGGTCCGGTTGAGACTTGTTGCCCCAGGGTCAACCTCTACCGCGTCCATGCGCCGAGCGAGCCCATGCACGCCGTGCACGATCCGTCGTTCTGCGTACTGGCCCAAGGCCGCAAGCGGGTGCTGGTCGGCGACGCCATCCATGAATACGACGACGTGAACTTCTTCCTGTCGTCGATCGACGTGCCGGTGGCCGGCCAGGTGATCGAGGCCTCGCCCGAGAAGCCCTACCTGGCCTTTCGCGTCGTGCTCGACGCCAACCTGATCAGCGAAATGATCATGGAGTGCGGCCTGGCCGCGCGGCTGGACGCCGCCGCGCCCCTGGTCGGCGGCATGTCGGCCGGGGCGATGACGCCGCAGTTGTTCGACGCCGCCTGCCGAATGGTCGGCCTGATGGATTGCCCCGAGGACGCGCCGATTCTGGCGCCGCTGATCGAGCGCGAGATGCTCTATCGCCTGCTGACCGGGCCGCAGGGGCCGCGGCTGGCCCAGATTGCTCGCCGCGACGGCCGCCTGCGCCAGGTCAACCGCGCCATCGGCTGGATCAAGCGCAACTTCGACCAGCCTTTCAGCATCGACGCCGTGGCCGACGAGGCGCGGATGAGCGCTTCGGCCCTGCACCAGCACTTCAAGGCGGTGACCTCGCTGTCGCCGCTGCAGTATCAGAAGCAGATCCGCCTGCAGGAGGCGCGGCGGCTGATCCTGATCCAGCGCCTGGACGCGGCCACGGCCGGCCACGCTGTCGGCTATGACAGCCCCTCGCAGTTCAGCCGCGAGTACGCCCGCCTGTTCGGCGCGCCGCCGCTCAGGGACGTGGCGCGCCTGCGGGAACAGCCGGAGCCGGTGGCTGGCGCCTAGGGGCAGTATAGATATTCTTAGACTTGCCGATAGAATGCATATTCATTCACATCGTACAGTGAATTTTATGAAATTCGATCGGGAGGTTCCAAAATGTCAAAAATTGTTGCCGAATTCATTGGTACATTTGCTTTGGTTCTATTCGGCTGCGGAGCCGCGGTCCTGGGCGGAGATCACGTTGGCCAGCTGGGCATCGCCCTGGCCTTCGGTTTCGCCATCATCGCCCTGGCGTATGGCATCGGCCCGGTCTCAGGATGTCACGTCAATCCGGCGGTCAGTCTCGCGGCGTTCGTCGCCGGTCGAATGAACGCCAAGGAGATGGTCCTCTACTGGATCGCCCAGTTCGTGGGGGCTTTGGCCGGCGCGGCGGTGCTGGCCAGCATCGCGGGAAGCACGGCCAATCTGGGCCAGAACGGTTGGGGGCCAGGCTATCTCGGCGCCTATCCGCTGCACGCGGCCTTTGTCTTCGAGGTCGTGATGACGGCGCTTTTCGTCATCGTCATTCTGGGCGCGACCGGCGCCGACGCCGCGCCTGGTTTCGCCGGCCTGGGGATCGGCATCGCCCTGGCGGTGATCCACATCGTCGGCATCCAGGTCACCGGCGTCTCGGTCAATCCGGCCCGCAGTTTCGGTCCGGCGGTCTTGGCTGGCGGGCAGGCGCTGGCCCAGCTGTGGCTGTTCTTTGTCGCCCCGGCGATCGGCGCGATCCTCGGCGCGCTGCTCTACCGCTTCAAGATCCTGAAGGTCGGCTGACGTCAGCTGGCGGCTCGTCGTCCGGCGGAAGCGGGACGGGGGGCGGCTGGGACCGGTCGGATGCGTCCGGCTTCAATCGGCCTCCCGACGCCAGCAGGTCGTCATAGGCCCTTTGCTGACGCGAGAAGTCGGCGCCTCGGGGCAGGACGGCGTCGAAGCGCGGGTCGCGTCCAACGGCCGCGCCGATCGCCGCCGACAGGATCCCGGCGATCGAGCCGACCTCCGCGTCGTCGCAGGCGCGGCGCAGATGGCGGGCCTGACCGGGGATGACCAGGGTCACGTCCCACGACACGCCGTCGACGCAGAGCGCCGACACCGCGCCGCCGCCATAGTCGACGATGACCGAGCGCGGCTGGCTCCAGGCCGGATCGGCGGGCAGGGCCTTCAAGCGCGCGATCAGGGGGGCGGTCAGTTCGGCGTCGATGTCGACGCGGCGGCCGATCTCGGGCGTGCAGCAGCCCAGGCCGGCGCGAGCCTGGACGAAGGCGCGACCGTCGCGGCGCAGGGTGACGCGGGTCACGGTCTGGCGCACGCCGCGGGCGGGGCGGGCCCACACCTCCAGGATCAACTCACCCCTGCGCAGGATCTGGTTCTGCAGCGGCTGCAGGCCCCAGAGGCGGTAGAGCAGGGGCTCGACGCCGTTGTCGATGGGAATGGGCTGTTCGGACTTGCCGAGCCGGCGGGTGTAGAGCGGCTCCTGCTCGGCGGTCGGGCGTGGAACCTCCGATGACCACCAGGTCGATGGATCAGAGGGGGGCGGGGCCTGCTGGATGGCGAGGGCCAGCCCCGCGATCAGTCCGGTCAGGCCGGTCATCCGCTACATCCCTTCGACGCCCCGCTCGATGGAAAGGACGCCCGTGCGGGAAAGTTCCACCAGCCCCAGCGGACGCATCAGGTCTAGGAACTTGTCGATCTTGGACGGCGCGCCCGAGATCTCGAACACGAAGCTTTCCAGCGTGGTGTCGACCGGCTTGGCGCGGAAGATGTCGGCGACGCGCAGGGCCTCGACGCGATCGGCGCCGGAGCCGCGCACCTTCACGAGGGCCAGTTCGCGCTCGACGCCGTTCGGGTCGCGGGTGACGTCATGCACGCGACGGACGTTCACGACCTTGTTCAACTGGGCCTCGATCTGGTCCAGCACCTGGCGGGTGCCGCGGGTCACCACGGTGATCCGGCTGGTGTGAGCCTTGCGGTCGGTCTCGGCGACCGTGAGGCTCTCGATGTTGTAGCCGCGCGCGGCGAACAGGCCGACGACGCGATGCAGGACGCCGGGCTCGTTGTCGACGAGCAGGGCGAAGGTCGCGGTCTGCTCGACCTGCTCGTTGGGGCTAAGGTCGTAGGCCGAGGCGGGGGCGGGTTGGACGTTGGCGGTCATGTATCGCTTCTATGCCAAATGAATAGGGAAGGGCGAGGGGCTTAGACCAACCCCGCGCCATCCTCGCCGATCACGTTGCCAATGTCTTCGATGTCGCCCATGATCATCTCGTTGTGGGCCTTGCCCGAGGGGATCATCGGCAGGCAGTTCTCGTCCTTCTCGACCAGGCATTCGAAGATCACTGGCCGGTCGCAGGCGATCATCTCCTGGATCTTGGCGTCCAGGTCGCCGGGATTGTCGCAACGGATGCCGACCGCGCCATAGGCCTCGGCCAGTTTCACGAAGTCGGGCAGGCTGTCGGAATAGGAGTGGCTGTAGCGCTCGCCGTGCAGCAGTTGCTGCCATTGGCGCACCATGCCCATCCGCTCGTTGTTCAGGATGAAGATCTTGACCGGCAGGTCGAACTGGATGGCCGTCGACAGTTCCTGGATGCACATCTGGATCGAGGCTTCGCCGGCGATGTCGATGACTAGCGAACCCGGATGGGCCAACTGGACGCCGATGGCGGCGGGCAGGCCGTAGCCCATGGTGCCCAGGCCCCCGGAGGTCATCCAGCGATTGGGCTCCTCGAAGCGGAAGAACTGGGCGGCCCACATCTGATGCTGGCCGACCTCGGTGGTGATATAGACGTCCTTGTCCTTGGTCAGCGCATACAGCCGCTCGATGGCGTACTGCGGCTTGATCGCCGTCTCGGAGCCTCGGTAGTTCAGGCACTGGCGCGCCCGCCAGACGTCGATCTGGGCCCACCAATCGCTCAAGGCGGCCTTGTTGGCCTTATGGCCGCCGGCCTTCCAGGCGACGATCAGGTCTTCCAGGACGCTGCCGGCGTCGCCGACGATCGGCAGGTCGACGCGGACGTTCTTGTTGATCGACGAGGCGTCGATATCGATGTGGATCTTCTTGCTGCCCGGCGAGAAGGCGTCCAGCCGGCCGGTGACGCGGTCGTCGAAGCGGGCGCCGACGCAGATCATCACGTCGCAGTCGTGCATGGCGTTGTTGGCCTCGAACGTGCCGTGCATGCCCAGCATGCCCAGCCAGGCCGGATCGGCCGCCGGGAAGGCGCCCAGGCCCATCAGGGTCGAGGTGACCGGCGCGCCGGTCAGGGCCGCGAACTCGCGCAGGGCCTGGCTGGCCTTGGGACCGGCGTTGATGACGCCGCCGCCGGTGTAGAAGATCGGGCGGCGCGCTTGGGCGATCATCCGGGCGGCGTCGGCGATGCGATTGGCGTCGCCCTTGATCTTCGGCGCATAGGCGTGGGTCGAGGCGATCTCGGTCGGGCCGTAATATTCGCCCTTGGCGAACTGGACGTCCTTGGGAATGTCGATCAGCACCGGGCCCGGGCGGCCGGTGGTGGCGATCTTGAAGGCCTCGTGGATGATCTTGGGCAGGTCGCGGACGTCTTTGACCAGGTAGTTGTGCTTGGTGCACGAACGGGTCATGCCGACGGTGTCGGCTTCCTGGAAGGCGTCGGTGCCGATCAGGTGGGTAGGGACCTGGCCGGTGATGACGACCATCGGGATCGAGTCCATCAGGGCGTCCATGATGCCGGTGATGGCGTTGGTCGCGCCCGGGCCCGAGGTGACCAGGACGACGCCCGGCTTGCCCGAGCTGCGGGCGTAGCCCTCGGCGGCGTGGGTCGCGCCTTGCTCATGGCGGACCAGGATGTGCTGCAGGCGCGGTTCATGGAACAGCGCGTCATAGATCGGCAGGACCGCGCCGCCCGGATAGCCGAAGAGAACCTCGACGCCCTGGTCCACGAGGCCGCGAACCACGATCTCGGCGCCGGTCATGGCGCGATCGATGGTGTCGGCGGGAGCTTGGCTCTCGATGGTTTGATGGGCGGTCATGGGGCAGGTCCGAGTGGGAAGGGGGCGGGAAAACTGAACTGGGGGGAAGCGGAAAAGAAAAAAGGTCCCGAAGGACCTTTGCGCGCGCGACCGAGCTACGACGTGACTTCAAGGTCACCCCGCGAACGGCCGCTCCATAAGTACGGTCATGGTTTTGCGCACGAGTCTTGCTCCAAAGCTACGGAATGGGTCATGACATGCGCCCGTTGGAGCGTCAAGGCGCTCTTTGCCGCAAGGTTGTGCCTTTGGTGCGGCGCGACCTTGCCGGACCTTCACTTGAGAGGGGCAGGTTTTCCCTCGCCCGGTCCTGGTTCTGGAACGAGGGCGCGCGTCGGCGTTCGGACGGCGTGAATTTGTAGCCGGCGCGGCGACGCGCGTGGTCGACGCTTTCCCGCGGATACGGTTCTAGGCTTCCAGCGCGTCCAGGGTCTGGGCCAGGAAGCCAAGCGCGCCGATGGCGAAGGCCTGCATGTTGGCGGCGCGCTGGTCGCTGCCGGTCTCGAGCGTCGTGCTGACCGACACCTCCTCGCCGACCACGGCCATGCAGCAGTGGCCGGGCGCGTCGCCATAACGGTTGCCGTCAGGGCCAGCCGCGCCGGTTTCCGACAGGGCCCAGGTCGCCTTCAGGTTCTTGCGGGCCACGCGGGCCAGCATCACCGCATAGGGCTCGCTGGCGGACCGCAGGCCGTCCATGGCCTTCTGCGGGATGTCCATCAGGGTCAGGCGCGCGCGGGCCGTGTAGACGACCGCGCCGCCGACATAGAACTTCGACGCCCCCGGCACGGCCAGCAGGGCCGCCGAGATCAGGCCGCCGGCCGAGGACTCGGCGATGGCGATCGTCTCGCCCCGGGCGATCAGGCTGGCGGCGACGCGTTCGGCGAGGGCGTGGAGGTCGGACATCATGCTTCTTTCGTAGGGACCATCACGGAGCGCCGATGCGCTCCCAGTCCGGCGTCTGGTTGCGGAACCAGGTCAGCTGGCGCTTGGCGTAGCGGCGGGTTTCCTGGCGGGCGGCGTCGAGGGCCTGTTCCAGCGTGGTCTCGCCCCGCAGGTGGGCGGCGAACTCGCGATAGCCGACGGCCTTGAGGGCGGGGAGGGAGGGATCCAGACCGCGCGCCTCCATGGCCCGCACCTCGTCCAGGGCGCCTCGCTCGACCATCACTGACAGCCGCGCGTCGCAGCGGGCATAGAGTTCGGCGCGGGGCGGATCGAGGACGCGGCCCTCCCATGTACCCGGCTTGAGCGCCGGCTTGGTGTCGGTCTGCCAGGAGGTCAGCGACTTGCCGGTGGCCACGGCCACGGCGTGGGCGCGGACCAGGCGCTGGCGGTCGCCGATCTCGATGCGGGCCTCGGCCTCCGGGTCTAGAGGTTTCAGAATCTCGCGAAACGCTTCCTCGCCCCGAGCGGCATAGAGCAGGCCGGAGATTTCGCGCTGGGTTTCTGACACCGGCGGCACGTCGGCCAGACCGTGGGTCAGGGCGCGGAAATAGAGGCCGGTGCCGCCGACCACGATCACGGGATTGCCACGCGCCTCGATCTCGGCGATGGCTTGGGTCGCCGCTTCCAGCCAGCGGCCGACCGACCAGCCGACGGCGGCGTCGGCCACTTCGAACAGGTGATGCGGCGCCTTGGCGCGCTCTTCGGGAGACGGGCCGGCGGTCAGGACGCGCAGGCCGGCATAGATCTGCATGGAGTCGGCGTTGACGATCTCCGCGCCCGTCCACTCGGCCAATTGCAGCGCGTGGGCCGACTTGCCGCTTGCGGTCGGGCCCGCGATCAGCCAGATGCGGGGCGCGATGTCCGAACTCTCCACCATTCCGACCGTCCTCACCGTCGTGGGGGCCGACCCCGACGCATACGCACAAGCCGTGTCGCGCGTCGAAGCCAGGCTGTCCAGCCGTCGCGAGGACTTGGGGCCGCTGGCCGCCGACTTCTTCGTCGAAATCGGCGACTTACCGTCGCTCAAGGCCGACCTGGCGGACCTGCCGGTCGACCTCGCGGTCCAGCCTGCCGCGAACCGCAGGAAGCGCCTGCTGATCGCCGACATGGACTCGACGATCATCAACGTCGAGTGCCTGGACGAGCTGGCCGACTTCGCCGGCGTCAAGGCGCAGGTCTCCGAGATCACCGAGCGCGCCATGCGCGGCGAACTGGCCTTCGAAGGCGCCCTGCGCGAGCGGGTCGGCATGCTGAAGGGCCTGGGCATCGAGGCGCTGCAGAGCTGCTACGACCAGCGGGTCCGGCTGAACCCCGGCGCGGAGATCCTGGTCCGCACCATGGCCAAGCACGGGGCGCGCTGCGCCCTGGTCTCGGGCGGCTTCACCTTCTTCACCAGCCGGGTGGCGAAGGCCGCGGGCTTCCACCTGAACCGCGCCAACACCTTGATCGAGCTGAACGGCGCGCTGACCGGCCACGTCGGCGATCCGATCCTGGGCAAGGAAGCCAAGCTGGCCGCCCTCAACGAGGAAACGGCGGCGTTGGGCCTGACCCCGGCCGACGCCCTGGCCGTGGGCGACGGCGCCAACGACCTGGCGATGATCGAGGCCGCGGGCCTGGGCGTGGCCTATCGCGCCAAGCCGATCGTGGCGGCCCAGGCGGACGCCAAGGTCGACCATACCGACCTGACCACCTTGCTCTACTTCCAGGGCTACAGGACCGAGGAGTTCCATCAGTGAGCTTTCCCCGTCGCGTGGAGGCCGTCGTCTTCGACATGGACGGCCTGCTGCTGGACACCGAGATCGTCTACCGCGCCGCCATGATCGAGGCCGGATCCGTCTTCGGCGTCCACTTCACCGGCGAGACCTACGCGGCGATGGTGGGCAAGACGACGCCCGAGTGCGGCCTCATGCTGCGCGACCTCTATGGCGATGAGTTTCCGGTCCAGGCCTATTTCGAGCGGGTCTGGGCGGATGTCGAGGACCTGCTGGCGGCCGAAACCAGGCTGAAGGCCGGGGTGATCGAAATCCTCGACTATCTGGACGACCGGGGCCTGCCGCGCGGCATCGCCACCTCGAACGGCATGATCGCGGTCGAAAAATATCTGGGCCGCTTCGACCTGCTGCGCCGCTTCAACGCGGTGGTCGCCCACCAGGACGTCACCCGGCACAAGCCGAACCCGGATCCCTATCTGCTGGCCGCCGAGCGCCTCGGCGTCGATCCGGCCCACTGCCTGGCGCTGGAGGACAGCCACCCGGGCGTGCGCGCCGCCCACGCGGCCGGCATGATGACGATCATGGTTCCCGATATCCTCGATCCGAACGAGGAGATGCACGACAAGTGCGTGCACATCGCCGACAGCCTGCATCACGTGCTGGACCTGCTGAAGGCGTCGGTCGAGGAGATGGCCGCCTAGCGCTCGGGCGCGACGTCACGCGTTACGCGGCGCTACGCACTTGTAAAGGCGGGCGGTCGCGCGGATATCAGGCTCTCCCAACCGGAGGCCTCGCCCGTGACCGCTACCCTCGACGACGCTCGCGTGGCGCTGGACCGCATCGCCGACCCGGCGAGCGGGCAGGGGCTGGTCGCCGCCGGCCTGGTGCAGGGCCTGGTGGTCCGCAATGGCCGCGCCGGCTTCATGCTGGAGGTCCCGGCCAGCCAGGCCGCCGCCTACGCCCGGGTCCGCGAGGCCGCCGAGAAGGCCCTGGCCGCCCTGCCGGGCGTCGAGACGGCCCAGGTCGTGCTCACCGCCCAAGCCGCCGAGGGTGCGACCCGGGTGCGCAAGGGCGCCAAGATCAGCGAGGATCCGCAGGCCCGCGTGGTCCCGCCGCCGGAAGCCGAGAAGCCCGCCCACGTCCGCCACGTGATCGCCGTGGCCTCGGGCAAGGGCGGGGTGGGCAAGTCCACCGTCTCGACCAATCTGGCCGTCGCCTTCGCCAGGATGGGCCTGCGCGTGGGGCTGCTGGACGCCGACATCTACGGCCCTTCCGCCCCCAAGATGATGGGCGTCGATGGGGATCCGCTGTTCGAGAACGAGAAGCTGCAGCCGCTGGAAGCCCACGGCGTCAAGCTGATGTCGATCGGCTTCATCGTCGACGAGGGCAAGGCGATGATCTGGCGCGGGCCCATGGCCTCTTCGGCCGTCCGCCAGATGATCCACGACGTGGCCTGGGGCTCGGAAGCCCAGCCGCTGGACGTGCTGGTCGTCGACCTGCCGCCCGGCACCGGCGACGTCCAGCTGACCCTGGTCCAGAAGCTGCGGATCGACGGCGTGGTGCTGGTCACGACGCCGCAGGAAATCGCCCTGATCGACGCCCGCCGCGCGGCTTCGATGTTCCAGAAGACCGCCACCCCGATCCTGGGCCTGATCGAGAACATGGCCTTCTTCCCCGATCCCTCGACCGGCGCGCCGATCCCGATCTTCGGCGAGGGCGGCGGCGTGGCCGAGGCCGAGCGTCTGGGCGTGCCCCTGCTGGGCCGCGTGCCGATCGAGATCGCCGTCCGCCTGGGCGGAGACGAGGGCGTTCCGGCGGTGATCTCCGAGCCCAAGGGCCAGGCGGCCGAGGTGTTCGTCGCGGCGGCGGAAACGCTGTGGAAGTCGATCAGCCACTAATTCTTGTCATCCCGGAAAGCCCGCAGGGCTTGTCCGGGGCCCAGGGGCCACCGCACTGCATTGGCCCCTGGGTCCCGGCTCTCCGCTGCGCTGCGGCCGGGATGACAAGCTTGGGAGCATGAAAAAGGCCGCTGGATCGCTCCAGCGGCCTTTCCACTTTCAACGTTGCGTCAGCCTTAGAAGCTGAAGCGGGCGCCGGTCGCCAGGACGACGGCCGAGCCGGTGACGTCGCCGTTCAGGCGGACGGTCGAGCTGGTCGCGGTCACGTCGGTGCGGTTGATCTTGCTGTCATCGAAGCTGATGTAGCTGATCGCGGCGTCCAGCTTGATGTTGTCGGTCGCGGCCCAGGTGGCGCCGGCGGCGTACATCATGCGGTCGCCGTCCGGCACGCGGGCGGTGCGGCCGACGTCCGGGGTCGGGGTCGGATCGTACTGGACGCCGGCCCGCAGGGTCAGGCGCGGCGAGGCCTGATAATCGACGCCGGCGGCGTAGGTGGTGACGTTCTTGTAGTTCTGGACGCTAGTCGAGCCGCCACCCGGGAAGCTGACGCGGATGGCGTCGAACTCTTTCCAGCCGACGCGGCTGACCGAGGCGTTCAGGGTCCACTGGTCGTTCACCGCCCAGCGGGCGCCGACATTGGCGATCCAGGGCAGGGTGATCTTGGCCTGGCCGTCGACCGAGAAGTTGTTGGCGGCCGGGATCGGGGCCAGCAGGCCGCCGACGGTCACGGTGCCGTCCAGCTTCTGGTCGATCTTCGAGCGATAGCTGGCGCCGATGGTCAGGGCCTTGTTCGGGTGGATCTGCGCGCCGACCGTGTAGCCATAGGCCCAGCCGTCGCCCTTCAGCGCCTGCACGCCATCGGCCTGCAGCGGCGAGATGTTCGGCAGGGCGTTGGTCAGCTTGGCGTCGGCGTAGAGCGCGGTGACGCCCACGCCCAGGTCGATCATGTCGTTGACGCGATAGGCGACGACGCCGTCGACATTGACCGTGCGCAGCTGCGACTTCAGGGCGTCGTAGCGCGTCCAGCTGTCGGCGTTGTACTCGGTGGTGAAGTTGTAGGGCGCGGCGACCGAGACGCCGAACGCCAGCTTGTCGTTGATGCGGAACGCGGCGCCCGCGTTCGGCACGATGCCATCGTTGATCGGGTCATAGGCGGTGTTGGCGCCGCCGATCGGGGTGGTCAGGCCGGCCGGCGGAACCGGACGGGTGATGGTCGAACCGGTGTTGGTGACCTTGGAGTCCACCTGGATCATGTTCAGGCCGATATAGCCTTCGTTGCGCTGGATGCCGGCGATCGAGGCCGGGTTCCACCACAGGCTGCCGACGCCCTTGTCGGCGACTTCACCGGAATAGGCGCGGCCGGTGCCGCGCACCGATTGTTCCTGGAGGTAGAAGGCCGAAGCGGAGGCCTGGGACGCGGCGGCGAGCGCCAGCAGAGCGACGCCGGCGGCGAGGCTGGTACGCGAGAGAGACATTTTGACGTGCGACCTTCTTGGGGAGGAAGAGGCTCGCCGAACGCTTGTTGGGCGCTCGAGGAGCGCCGCGTTTAACGCATCTGTTCAAATACCGTTGCTATAAATTGTCCAGAACATGAATTTTGTCAGTTTTGATAAAGATACGGGGCCGTGAAGGCCCCGTATCAATCGTCGTTATGTCAAAAACCGCGCCGTGACTTGGCGAGAAAGCGGCAATGCTTATGCCAATTTAGCCGCCAGCCATCTTGCGGAAGAACTTCTGGCCCTGTTCGCCGCCGTTGAAGTAGGCCTTCTGGCCGTCCTCGGCGGTGATCTTGTCCCAGTTGTCGCGGACCTCCTCGGCCGACAGTCCGTCCTCGCCCAGATAGACGCCCTCGGTCTCGTAGATGCGCGACAGGGCGAAGGCGCCGGCGCCGGCAGTCAGGATCGCGCCGGTGGGGGCCTCTTCCGAGCACAGGTAGACGACGCCCGGGGTGACATATTCCGGGGCCAGCTTGGCCAGCACTTCGGGCGGCATCAGGCCCTCGGTCATGCGGGTGGCCGCGACCGGGCTGATGGCGTTGACCTTCACGTCGTTCTTGGCGCCCTCGAGCTTGAGGGTGTTCATCAGGCCCAGAACCGCCATCTTGGCCGCGCCGTAGTTGCTCTGGCCGAAGTTGCCGTACATGCCCGACGACGAGGTCGTCACGACGATGCGGCCGTAGTTCTGGGCCTTCATGATGTCCCAGACCGCCTTGATCGGCTTGAAGGTGCCGAACACGTGCACCTGCATGACCAGCTCGAAGTCGGCCAGCTCCATCTTGGTCAGGGTCTTGTCGCGCAGGATGCCGGCGTTGGCGACGAGGATGTCGATGCGGCCCCACTTGTCCATGGCCGTCTGGACCATGTTGGCGACGCCGGCGTCGTCGGTCACCGAGGCGCCGTGGGCGATGGCCTCGCCGCCGAACGCCTCGATCTCTGCGACCACCTTCTGGGCCGCCTCCGACGAGCCGCCCGAGCCGTCGACGCTGCCGCCCAGATCGTTGACCACGACCTTGGCCCCGCGCCGCGCCAGCTCCAGGGCGTGCTGCCGGCCAAGGCCGCCGCCGGCGCCCGTCACGATCGCCACCTTGCCGTCGAAGCGGATGTCCGCCATGCCCAAGTCTCCCTCAAACGCATGTTTGGTTTGGCCGTGTTGTGCGGCGCGGGAGAGGGGGCGTCAAGGGGAGCGATCCTCCTGCATGAGGCGCACGCGCGTTCGACTTCACGCGGCTGGCCGCTGAAGGCAGGGAAGGGAAGCGGAGCGCCCCGGGCGACGCCCGGAGGATTGGATTCAGCTCAACTCGCTTCCACCAGCGCCCGCACCCGCTCGAACTCTTCCGGCGTCGCTGGATTGTAGACGATCATCCCCAGGTCCGGCCGGCCATCGATCGCGAAGGCGGAGTATTCGAAGGCGATCTGGCCCAGGGCCGGATGGCGCAGATGCTTGATCCCTTCGCCGTAGTAGCGGACGTCGTTTTCCGCCCACATGGCCGCGAAGTCGGGACTGCGCCGGCTGAGCTCATCGACCAGGGCGTTGACCGAGGTCTCGGCCCCCGCACCGGCGCGCGCGACATCGGCGCGGAAGGCGGCGACCACGAAGCGGGCCACGTGCTCCCATTCCTCGTTGATCGCCCGGGCCCGCGGATCGCAGAAGATCCGCCGCAGGATGTTGCGCTCCTCGACGGGCAGATCGCCATAGTTGGCCAGCACCATGGTGGCGGCGCGGTTCCAGGCGACGACATCCCAGGTCAGGGTCTTGATCATGGCCGGGCTGGGGTCCAGCGCGTCGAGCACCCGCTGCAGGCGCGGCGACACGCCTTCGGCCTCACGGTAGCGGACCTCCGGCGGTCGACCCAGACCCAACAGGAACAGGTGCTCGCGCTCGACTTCGGTCAACATCAGGGCGCGGGCGATGCGGTCCAGCACGTCGGCCGACGGACCCCCGCCTCGACCCTGTTCAAGCCAGGTGTACCAGGTGGCGCTGATGTGGGCGCGCTGGGCGACCTCCTCGCGGCGCAGGCCCGGCGTGCGGCGGCGCGGACTGGAAAAGCCCAGGGCGGCGGCGTCCAGCCGGGCCCGGCGATCACGCAGATAGGCGCCGAGCTTGTTTTCACCGAGGAGAGGCGCGTTCATCCTGTTAGGCCTTATACCTGTATAAGCTCACTACTTTAACAGGATGAGCTTAGCGCGCAGTCTGGCCGAAGTGAAATCCTCCGAGGTTTCTCCCATGCGTGTTTTCGTCACCGGCGCCACCGGATTCGTCGGCTCGGCCGTCGTCCAGGAGTTGATCGCCCACGGGCATCGGGTGCTGGGTTTGTCGCGCTCCGACGCCGGCGCGGACCAACTGGAAGCGGCCGGGGCGGAGGTCGCGCGCGGCACGCTCGACGACCACGACGTCCTGGCCCGGAGCGCGGCGGCCTGCGACGGCGTCATTCACACCGCCTTCAACCATGACTTTTCGAAGTTCGCCGAGAACGCTCGGCAGGACCGCCGCGCCATCGAGGTTCTGGGCGGCGCGCTGGAAGGCACGACCAAGCCGATCCTGGTGACCTCCGGAACGGCCATGCTGGCGCAAGGCCGCGTCGCGACCGAGGCGGACCGGCCGTCGGGCCCGTCGCCACGCATGTCGGAAAGCGGCGCCGATGATCTGGTCGCGAAGGGTGTTCGCGCCTCGGCCGTTCGCCTCGCGCCGACGACCCATGGCGCGGGTGATCACGGCTTCGTGCCGATGCTGATCGGCCTGGCCCGCGAGAAGGGCGTGGCGGCCTATATCGGCGAGGGCGACAACCGGTGGTCGGCCGTCCATCGGTCGGACGCCGCCCGCCTCTACCGCCTGGCCATCGAGCGCGGCGCGGGCGGCGAGCGCTATCACGCCGTCGCCGAGGAGGGCGTCCTGTTCAAGGACATCGCCGCCGCGATCGGGAAGGGTCTGTCCCTTCCCGTCGAAAGCCGTCCTAGCGATCATTTCGGCTGGTTCGCCATGTTCGCCGGCATGGACGCGGCGACCTCGGCCGCCTGGACGCGTGAGACCTTGGGTTGGACGCCGACTGGCCCGAGCCTGGACGAGGACCTGGAGAACGCCGGCTACTTCTAGGCCGGCGAACGCCCCACAGGGAGCGTGACCGGACCTCGAAGCGCGCCGGAGCATGGCTCAAAGACCCTTTTGGAAGCCCTCTCTGTTGGAGAGGGTATCCTTCTTTGGGCCGCTCGCCTGTTCTCCGTCCTACGCCTTCTTCTTCGTCATCCCGCCGGCCACCGGCTGGGTCGGCTTGTCGCGCTTGATGCCAGCCTTCTGGCCGGGCTTCATGAACTTCACCAGCACGCGCTGGCCGACCAGGAAGGGGGCGCTGTCGGCGCTGACCACGACCTCGACGACGCGTTCGTCGCTGCGCTGGCTGGGGTCGTCCGAGGCCAGCTTGCGGGCGCCGAACACGCGGGCGGTGCGCAGGACCTTGCCGACATAGGTCTTGTCGGGATCGCCTTCCGGCTGGATCTCGACTTCCTGACCGGGGGTCACGTTGGGGATGTCGGCCTCGACGATCTCGGCGCGGACGATACGCGGGGTGTTGGGCTCGAGGTCGAACATCGAGGTGACGTTCAGGGTCGAGGCGCCGGCGCCCGGATTGGCGTAGCGGCGGGCGATGCGGCCGTCGGCCGGCGCGCGGATCACCGTCAGCTCCTGCTGGTACTTCGACTGGCTGAGTTGGGCGCCGGCGACCTGGATCGCGGCCGACTGGGCGCCGATATTGGCGTTGGCCTGCGAGATCGCGTCCTGGGCGGCGTCGAGCTTCTGGGCGGCGACGTAGTTCGAGGCGGCCAAGCCTTGCAGGCGCTTGTACTCGCGCTGGGCCGTGCGCAGCTGCACCTGGTAGAGCGCCAGCTGGGCGCGGGCCGAGGCCAGGCTGGCCGTGGCCGTCTGGGCGGCCAGGCGCGGCTCGTCGTCTTCCTGCTTGGCCAGGGGCTGGCCGGCGACGACCTGGTCGCCTTCCTGAACATAGACGTCGCGGACGATGCCCTGGCGGCGCGCGGCCACCTGGATCACGCCGCCCTCGACGTCGGCCTTGCCTTGGGCGATGGCCGCGTAGGGGGAGGGCTCCTCCTGGGCGGCGGCGGCTTCGAGCTTCTTCTTCTTCTCGGCCGCCTGGCCCTTCATGTAGAAGAAACCGCCGCCGAGCAGCACGACGACGATGATGGCGATCCAGAAGGCGGGTCGGCGCAGAAACGCGGGCATTCTAAGGTTCCCCCAGGAAATCAGTGGCTGAGCGACGCGGGATTGGCGTCGGGCGTTCTACGCACGTCGTCCAGGATCCGGCCGTCTTCGATGTGGATGACGCGGTCGGCATAAGCCTCGAGCCGCGGGTCGTGGGTCACGCAGATCACCGCCGCGCCGCGCTCGGTGGCGGCCGCGCGCAGCAGCTTGATCACGATCTCGCCGCTCTTGCCGTCGAGGGCCGAGGTCGGTTCGTCCGCGAAGATCAGGTTCGGGTTCTTGGCCAGCGCCCGGGCGATGGCCACGCGCTGCTTCTCGCCGCCCGACAGCTCCGACGGGCGCTGGTTGACGCGGGGGCCCAGGCCCACCGACTCCAGCGCCGCCTGGGCGCGGCGCGAGGCCTCGCCCGGACCGACGTCCTGGTACTTCAGGACGGTCATCACCTGCTGCTTGGCGGTGAGGGCCGGGAACAGGTTGAAGCCCTGGAAGATGAAGCCGCAGTGGTCGAGGCGGAACTTGTCGATCTTGCCTTTCGGCAGAGCCCACAGGTCCTTGGCCTCCAGCGCCGAGACCTTGCCCTCGTCGGGCATCAAGAGGCCGGAGAGGGCGGCCACCAGGGTCGACTTGCCCGAGCCGGAGGGGCCCATGACCATGGTCACGTCGCCGTGCTTGGCGTCGAAGTCCACGCCCTTGAGCACCTCGATGAAGGTCCGGCCGGTCTTGAAGCGCTTGACCAGGCCCTTGGCGGTGAGCGCGCTCTGGCCGCGCTTGTGGCTGTGATCGTTGCTCATCGCAGCAGGTCCGCCGGCTGGCTGTTCTTGAGGATGCCCAGCGACAGGAAGCCGGAGAGCATGGCGATGATGATCAGGAACACGGCGACGATGATCACCAGCGTCGGCGGGAAATACATCGGCACGCCGCCGGCCACGGCCAGCAGCGAGACCAGCCAGGTCAGCAGGCCCGCGGCCAGCACGCCGACGCAGCCGACCCAGAAGCTGAGCTCCATGACGATGTTGCGCAGGTCGCCCATCGACACGCCCAGGGCGCGCAGGGAGGCGAACTCCTTGATGTTGGCCATGATCGCGCCGCGCAGGGTCTGCCAGGTGATGGCCACGCCGATCAGCAGGCCCAGGAAGGCCGAGAAGCCCAGCATGATGCCGATGATCTGGTCGTCCAGCATGGCGCCGGAATTGGCGTCGGCCAGCTCCTGGCGGGTCCAGGCGCGGAACTTGCCGTCGGCCTTCTTGTTCAGCTGGGCCGCGACGATCTCGGCGCGCGACGGATCCTGGATCTCGACCATCAGCGGGCCGACGCGCTGGCCGGTGTCGGCCTCGCCCAGCATCCGCAGGGTGTCGCGCGACATGACGAGCGTCGGCTGGATGATGTTGGGATAGCCGCGGGTGACGACGGCGATGTTGATGGTCTTGCCGTTGTAGAGGGCCTTGTCGCCCTTCTTGACGCCCAGGCGCTTGAGGGCCGTCTCGTCCACCGCCACGGCGTAGGGGCGGCGCAGGGCCTCGATCATCGACTGGGTGTAGTCGGTGGGCACGGTCACGTAGCCGGGGATCGCGTCGATCACCGTGACGTTGACGAACTCGCTCTTGCGGGCCGAGCTGCCAGCGCCCTTGCCTTTGCCCTTGCCGGCCTTCTTGGCGCGGGCCTCTTCCTTGGCCTGCTGCTCGGGGCTCAGGATATTCTGGAAGCGGCCGCCGGAGCCGTCCAGCGGGGCCACCTGGGTGACTTCGGGATGGCTGTAGACCAGCGGAATCATGCGGCGCGGCAGGCCCGAGGGGCCGCCGAACAGCGCCTTGGCGCCAGGGCCCAGCACCATGACGTCGGCGCGGGCGCGGTCGATCTGGGCGGTGAAGCCCTTGCCGATGCCGACGAACATGCCGACCTGGGCCAGGACGAGAAGGCCCGAAAAAGCTAGAGCGACCACGGCCGCCATGTAACGACGCCACTCATAGAGAAGTGTGGCCAAGGCCAACGACATTCGAAACCATGCTCCCCCAAACCGATGGTTGCAGCAATGAACGGCGATCGTTGAGCGGCCAAGTTAAATCGGGGTAAGGCGGCGTTGCGGGCATGAAATATTAGACAGGTGCGCGGAAGAAGGCTGGCTAGTCCTCGGCGCCGGCGCTAAGCGGCGAACGGAGTGCAACGATCCACGGGCCCATGACGGTTCTTCGCACAGCGTCCGCTCAGTTCAGCGTCGTGGCCCTCGCCCTGGCCGCGACGGCGCCGGCGCGGGCGGACGAGGGGATGTGGACCTTCGACAAGGTCCCGGTCGAGGCGATCCGCCAGGCCTATGGCGTCACCCTGGACCAGGCCTGGCTGGACGCCGCCCAGGCCGCGGCGGTGCGGCTGACCAACGGCTGCTCGGGGGGGATCGTCAGCCCCGAGGGCCTGGTCGCCACCAACGCCCACTGCCTCGCCGACTGCGCTCAGGCCCTGTCGGACGGCGGGAGCGACTACGCCCAGGACGGCTTCCTGACCGATGGCCGCGACGAGGAGCGCAAGTGCGCCGGCCTGCAGGCCGAGGTGCTGCTGACCATCACCGACGTGACCGACCAGGTGCGGGCGGCGGCGGAGGGTAGGGCCGGCCGCGACTTCGTCCAGGCCCGCGAGGGCGCGCTGGCGCTGGCCGAACTGGCCGCCTGCGGCCAGGACCAGACCCTGCGCTGCCAGGCGATCGGCTTCTTCCGGGGCGGCCAGTACAAGGTCTACAAGTACCGCCGCTACGACGACGTGCGGCTGGTCTTCGCGCCGGAAAGAGCCTCCGCCGCGTTCGGCGGCGACCCCGACAACTACAACTTCCCCCGCTACGCGCTCGATGCGGCGTTCGTGCGGCTCTATGCCGACGGCCAGCCGGCCGCGACGCCGGGCTTTTTCGGCTTGCGGACCAGCGCCCCGGTCGAGGGCGAACCGACCTTCGTGGTCGGCAATCCCGGCGCGACCGACCGGCAGCTGACGGTTTCCCAGCTGGAAACCCAGCGCGACCTCGTCCTGCCGATGCAGCAGCTGCAGCGGGCCGAGCTGCGCGGCCGCCTGCTCCAGCTGCGGCGACAGGACGACGACCACGCCCGCGCCGCGACGCAAGGCCTGGCCTGGGTCGAGAACGGCTATAAGGTGGGGCTGGGCAAGCAGGCCGCGCTCAACGACAAGGCCTTCATGGCCGCCAAGCGCGCGGTCGAGGACGCCTTGCGCGCCAAGGTGGCCGCCGATCCGAAGCTGGCGGCGGAGACCGGCGCGGCCTGGGACCAGATCGCCGCCGCTCAAGCCCAGGCGGCCGAGCTCTATCCGGCCTGGCGGATGCTGGAGAGCGGGGCGGGCGGCGGTTCGGATCTCTACTACTATGCCCGCCTGCTGGTCCGGGCGGCGCGGGAGCGGACCAAGCCCAACGCCGCGCGGCTGCCGGAATACGCCGACACGCGCCTGCCGATGATCGAGCGCAAGCTGGCCGACCTGCCGCCGGTCGATCCGGTGCTGGAGCGGGTCTATCTGGAGCACTGGCTGCTCAAGACCCGCGAGGTCCTGACCGTCGACGCGCCGCAGGTCCGGGCCCTGCTGGGCCAGGAAAGCCCCGAGGCCATCGCCGAACGCCTGGCCGAAAGCCGGCTCGGCGATCCCGAGGTGCGCGACGCCCTGTGGAAGGGCGGACTGGACGCGGTCGAGGCTTCGGACGACCCGCTGATCCAGTTCGTCCGCCGCGTCGATCCGCTGGCGCGCGCGGCCCGCGCCGCCTACGAGGCCGAGGTCTTGGGGCCCGTCGACAAGGCCGCGGAGAAGATCGCCTGGGCCCGGTTCGCCGTGCTGGGCGAGGCGGTCTATCCGGACGCCACGTTCTCGCTGCGCCTGTCCTACGGCCAGGTCGCCGGCTGGCGCGAGCAGGGGCGGGCGGTTCCGGCCGTCACCACCTTCGCCGGCTTCTACGACCGCGTCACCGGCGCCGAACCGTTCGCCGCCGCCCCGCGCTGGCTGGGCGCCAAGGACGACCTGAAGCCCGACACGGTGTTCGATTTCGTCAGCACCAACGACATCATCGGCGGCAATTCCGGCTCGCCGGTCCTGGACGCCAAGGGGCGGCTGGTCGGCGTGGCCTTCGACGGCAACATCCATTCGCTGGGCGGCGCCTATGGCTACGATGGAACCCGGAACCGGACAGTGTCGGTGTCGTCGGCGGCCATCCTCGAGGCGCTGCGCGAGGTCTACGACCGCACGGCCCTGGTCCGCGAACTAACTGGCCGGTAGCGCGCGCTCCGCGCGAGCTGGAGGGGCGTGTTTCGCGGCGGCCGTGCAGCATCAACCTTGCCCGCGAAATGCCTCATGTCTTAACCGCAACATGCTGGAAACTGGAATGTTTCTCGCGTGATCCCTCGGGCGTCGACACTCGGCGCGATGGAAGGGGCTCGCCCACGCAGGCGACCTCCCAACAGAGGGTGAGCACTATGACCATAACCAGCGCTGGCTCATCGACGAGTCTGGCCCAGCTTCGCCAACTGCAGCAGGCGGCCTTCAAGACCGCGGACGCCGACGGCGATGGGCAGCTTTCGCTGACCGAATTCCAGTCCATCGGGCAAAATGTGCAGGGGACGGAAGGCCAGCAGGGCCCGCCGCCGATGCGCGGAGGCGGCGGGCCCGGCCAACATTTCAAGGGTGAGACGCTTTCGTCGCTGCTCGACCCAGTCGGTCGACGACCTGACCAGCGCGCTGATTAAGGCCGGCGACGCCGACGGCGACGGCAAGATGAGCGCCAGCGAGCTCTCCTCGGCCCTGGCCGCCAACGCCCCCGATGGCGCGAAGGGCAAGGGGATCGAGGACAAGATGGCGTCGGACATCATGTCGGCTCTCGACACCGATGGCGACGGCGGACTGTCGTCGTCCGAGATCTCGTCGGCGATCACGACGGCCGCCGCGAACCAGTCGTCCACCCAGGCGACGCGCGGCGCGCACGGGCATCACCACGGTCCGCCCCCCTCCGGCGGCGCGGAGGGGGCGTCGGCTTCGAGCGGCGTGTTCGAGAGCCTGGACACCAACAAGGACGGCACGGTCTCGGCCGAGGAGCTGGCCGCCGCCAACAGCAGCGACAGCACGAGCGGAACCAGCGCCGCCTCCGACCTGATCAAGACCGCCGACCAGGACGGCGACGGGACGCTGAGCGGCGGCGAGTTCGCGGCCTTGCTCGACCAGGGCAAGTCGACCGGGACCGATGCGTCCTCGACCCTCGCCAGCCTGATGTCGGGCTCCACGGCCGCCGCCGACCTGATGCAGAAGCTGCTGGCTCAGCTGGACAAGGCGATGACGACCTCGTCCTCGACCAGCACGGCGGCGAGCGGCGGGACGAACGTTACGGCTTGATACTCCAGCTTGTCATCCCGGCCGTAGCGAAGCGGAGAGCCGGGACCTAGGAGCAACCGCACTGCGCCGGCCCCTGGGTCCCGGATCGCCCCTACGGGCCGTCCGGGATGACGACCATGACTGGTAAGAGGTCTCTGACTTAGGCAATCGACGCCTTCCTTAACCATTCCTTACGCAAGCCGCTTGCGTGCGACGGCTGACTTGGTGTCATTCTTCGCCCCTTGATCGGCGTCGCGGGGGCGTCGCCTCTTTGTAAGGTTGTCGTCTTGATGTTCCGTCCCGAGAACGTTCAGGCCCTGGCGGGTCTGGCGCTCACTTTGGGCCTCTGCTGGCTCGTTTCCGAGAATCGCAAGCGATTCCCGTGGGTTCTGGCGATCGCCGCCCTTGTCGTGCAGGTGCTTTTGGTGGTGGTGCTGTTCGGCCTGCCCCAGGCGCGCCAACTGCTGCAGGGCGTCAACGGGGCCGTCGAGGGGCTGGCCAGTTCGACTCAGGCCGGCACCGCCTTCGTGTTCGGCTTCCTGGCCGGCGGCGACCAGCCGTATCCGGTCAGCAATCCGGGCGCGGGCTTCATCTTCGCCTTTCGTGTCATGCCGGTGATCCTGGTGGTCTGCGCTCTGTCGGCGCTGCTGTGGCACTGGAAGATCCTGAAGTGGCTGGCCCAGGGCTTCGGCTTCCTCTTCCAGAAGACGCTGGGCCTGCGCGGCCCGCCGGCCCTGGCCACCGCCGCGACCATCTTCATGGGCCAGATCGAAGGCCCGATCTTTATCCGCGCCTATCTCGACAAGCTGAGCCGCTCGGAGCTGTTCATGCTGATCACGGTCGGCATGGCCTGCGTCTCGGGCTCGACCATGGTCGCCTACGCCACCATCCTGGCCGGCGTGCTGCCCAACGCCGCCGCCCACGTGCTGACCGCCTCGATCATCTCGGCCCCGGCCGGCGTGCTGCTGGCCCGCATCATCGTGCCGTCCGACCCGATGGAGAAGGGCGGCGACCTGGATCTTTCGGTCGAGGACAAGACCTACGGCTCCTCGATCGACGCGGTGATGAAGGGCACCACCGACGGGCTGCAGATCGCGCTGAACGTCGGCGCGACCCTGATCGTCTTCGTGGCCCTGGCGACCATGGTCGACAAGATCCTGGGCGCCATGCCGCCGATCGGCGGTCAGCCGCTGAGCATCGCGCGCGGCCTGGGCGTGGTCTTCTCGCCCCTGGCCTGGTCGATGGGCGTGCCCTGGAAGGAAGCCGGCACGGCCGGCGGCCTGCTGGGCGTCAAGCTGATCCTCACCGAGTTCACCGCCTTCATCCAGATGGCCAAGATCGGCGTCACCACGCTGGACGAGCGCACCCGCATGATCATGACCTACGCCCTGTGCGGTTTCGCCAATATCGGCTCGGTCGGCATGAACGTGGCCGGCTTCTCGGTCCTGGTGCCGCAACGCCGCGCCGAAGTGCTGAGCCTGGTCTGGAAGGCCATGATGGCCGGCTTCCTGGCCACCTGCCTGACCGGCTCGCTGATTGGCCTGATGCCCCGGGCGTTGTTCGGGCTGTAAATCACGCGCTTCCGTTCCGTCGCGGAATGAGATCATCCTCCTGGTCAAAAGCCGGGAGGATTTTCTTTTGAAACTCTACGACTGTCTCCGCGCGCCCAATCCTCGGCGCGTCCGCTGGTTCATGGCCGAGAAGGGGATCACCGACATCGAGGTCGTGACGCTGTCGATCATGCGCGGCGAGCACAAGTCGCCCGAATACCGGACGAAGGTTGGCGTGGCCCATATGCCGGCCCTGGAGCTGGACGATGGGACGGTGATCACCGAGTCCGTCGCCATCTGCCGCTATCTGGAAAGTCTTTATCCCGAGCCGAACATGTTTGGGCGCGACGCTCGGGAGGCCGCCGTCATCGAGATGTGGCAGCGGCGCACGGAAATGATGATCGTGACGCCTCTGGCGCTCGCCGTGCGCCACACCAACCCCAATATGGCGGCCCTGGAGCAGCAGGTGCCCGAAGTCGGTGAGAACAATCTGGCCGGCGCCAAGCGGGCCTTGAAGTTCCTGGACAAGCGGCTCGCGGAAAGTCCGTTTGTCGGAGGCGACCGGGTGACCATCGCCGACGTCGTCACCGTCACGGGCGTCGACTTCGGCCGGATGATCGACTTCCGGCCCGACGAGGATCTGGTCCACGTCAACCGCTGGCTGGCCGAAATGCTGGCGCGCCCCGCCGCGGCCGCCGGGATGCCCGCCCCTAAACCCGCGGCCTGATCTTCTTCACCACGCCCGAGAAGTTCAGCATCGGTCCGGTCCCGGTTGAGATCAGGCCGCGGATGAACAGCAGCGAGCCGCCGGCCTTGATCACCTCGCCCCCGCCGGTGATCAGGTCGCCGGGGCGGGCGGGGCCGATGAATTCGCCGTTCAGGCTGACCGTCACCGCGCGGCTGTCGGCCAGTTCCTTCCAGGCGATGGCGAACAGGGAGAAGTCGGCGAAGGTCATCATGCAGCCGCCGTGCATGAAGCCGCCACCGTTCATGTGCTTGGTCTCGGCGCGGAAGCCGGTGGTGACGCGGCCGTTGTCGTCTTCGCGGAAGTAGAAGGGGCCAGACTGGTCCTCGAACGGGTCCTGACCCGACCAGGTTCGCCAGCCGGCCCAGTCGCCCGCCTCGACGAGGCGCGGGCCGCTCGAGATTTCGTTTCCGCCGTCCATGACGCATCCCCTCCGCGTGTTCTTATCGTTGTTCAGTTAGAAGGGCGCGTCGCTGGGCGCAAGCGGCCAAGTCCTGTCCACGCTCTCGCCTCTGCTGACAATCCATGGCAAGGGAGCGCTCATGACCTCCCCGATCCAAGACACCATCCTGTCCCAGTTGGCGGCGCTGCCCGAGGGCAAGTCGATCGACCCGATGAACGTCGCCAAGGCCATCCAGCCCGAGCGCTGGCAGCAGCTGCTGGGCCACGTGCGCACCAACGCCATCGAACTGGCCCGCGAGGGCAAGGTCGTGATCTTGCGCCACAACAAGCCGGTCAATCCGGAGAAATTCCGCGGCGTCTACCGCATCCGCGCGCGGCTTGAGGGCGACCCGACCAGCTTCGAGGATACCGTCCCGGACGATATCGAGGGCGACGAAGACTAGTCACGCTTGGCATCCGGAGGCGCGCGCCTAAATCCTCGCTGATGCCGCTCGACCAGATCCTCTCCGACATCGCCGCCTGCCGGGCGTGCGCGCCTTACCTGCCGCATGTGCCCAGGCCGGTGACGCGGGTGCGCGAGGAGACTCGCATCCTGATCGCCGGTCAGGCGCCGGGGCGGCTGGTCCACGAGACCGGCCTGCCGTTCAACGACCCGTCCGGCAACCGCCTGCGCCAGTGGATGGGCGTCGACCGCGAGACCTTCTACGGCCGGCCCGAGATCGGCGTGGCCGCCATGGCCTTCTGCTTTCCAGGAACCAATCCCAAGGGCGGCGACTATCCGCCGCCGCCGCGCTGCGCGGCGATGTGGCGGCCTCGGTTGCTGGCGGGGCTGCCGAACGTCGAGCTGACTCTGCTGGTCGGCAGCTATGCCCAGAACTGGGCGCTGCCGGGCCGGACCAGCAAGACCATGACCGAAACCATCGCCCGTTGGCGCGAGTTCGGGCCCAACCTGTTGCCGATGCCGCATCCGTCCTGGCGCAACACCGCCTGGCTGAAGCGCAATCCCTGGTTCGAGGCGGATGTCGTGCCTTTCCTTCGCCAACGGGTCGCGGACATTCTGGGACGATGAACCGCCGCGCCCTGATCGTGACCGCGTCCGCCGCCGTGCTCTCGGCCTGCGCACCGCTGCGACAAGGGCCAGGCCTTGGGCCGCTGGGCTTTCGCGGGCCTCGGATCGAGACCGACGCCTTCGTCAGTTTCGACGGCGCGCGCCTGGGTCTGATGCGCTGGCTGCCGGCCGGCGAGCCCGAGTGGGTGATCGTCGGTCTGCACGGCATGAACGACTATTCGAACGCCTTCCACCTGGCCGCCGGCTGGTGGGCGGGGAAGGGGATCGCGACCTACGCGCTGGATGTCCGGGGCTTTGGCCGTTCGCCCGGGCGCGGCGTCTGGGCGCCGACCGAACTGGTGCTGGACGATGTTCGGGCGCTGATCACGGCGGTGCGCGAGCGTCATCCGAACGCCCGGCTCGCCCTGGCTGGGATCAGCATGGGCGGCGCGCTGGCGATCAGCGCCATGGCTTCCGACAATCCGCCGCCGGTCGACAGGCTGATGCTGTTCGCCCCCGCCGTCTGGGGTTGGTCGAACCAGCCGCTGCCCAACCGCATGAGCCTGTGGGTCAGCGCCCACGTGCTGGGCCAATGGGTGGTCAAGCCGCCGGACTGGCTGGTCCGCAACGTCATGGCCTCGGACAATATCGACGAGCTGCGCCGCATGGGCCGCGACCCGCTGATGATCTGGGGCGCGCGGTCCGACGCCATCTACGGCCTGGTCGGGCTGATGGAGCGGGCCTGGAAGTCGACGGGTGACATCCATGTCCCGGTCGCGTGGTTCTACGGCGCCAACGACCACATCATCCCGCGCGAGCCGACGGTCGAGGCCGTGGGTCGCCTGAAGCCGGGTGCGCGGACAGCCTACTACGCCAAGGGCTATCACCTGCTGCTGGTCGACCGGCAGGCCGCCAAGGTCTGGGGCGACGCCGAGGCCTTCCTGCGCGACGCGCCAGGGGCCTGGCCGCCTTCGGGCGCGCCAGCCATTCCGTCGAGCGTCGCGGCGATGACAGCGTTGGATCCGCCCAAACCCGCCAAACGCAAGGGGACGCGACGTCAGTCTTCGGGCTTGTGAGGCGTCGCCAGGGGGCGTAAAGCCGCCACGTTCATTCTGGCATAGGCGAGACAGACGGCATGACCTTGTTCGATTCCCCCGATTTCGAGGGACACGAAGGCGTCCACGCTTTCTTCGATGAAAAAACTGGTCTGAAGTCGATTATCGCGATCCACTCGACCGCGCGCGGCCCGGCCGCCGGCGGTTGCCGCATGTGGGACTACTCCAGCGCCGACGCCGCCGTGACCGACGCCCTGCGCCTGTCGCGCGGCATGTCATACAAGAACGCCATGGCCGAGCTGGACCTGGGCGGCGGCAAGGCCGTGATCATCGGCGACAGCCGCAGCCAGAAGACGCCGGAACTGTTCGAGGCCTTCGGCCGCGCGGTCGACAGCCTGAACGGCCGCTACTGGACGGCCGAGGACGTCGGCGTCTCGCCGGCCGACCTGGAAAGCACCCGCAAGACCACCCGCTTCGTCGCCGGCCTGGAAGGCCACGCGGCCGCCTCGGGCGACCCGTCGCCGGTCACCGCCGAGGGCGTGTTCCGGGGCGTGCGGCTGTGCGTCGAGCGCGCCCTGAACCGTGACCTCAAGGGTGTCCACGTCGCCATCCAGGGCGTTGGCCATGTCGGCGGCTATCTGGCCGAGAAGCTGCACGCGGCCGGCGCGGTCCTGACCATCGCCGACGTCAACCAGACCGCCCTGAACGCGGTCGCCGCCAAGACCGGCGCGACGATCGTTTCGACCGACGCCATCTTCGACGTCGAGGCCGACGTCTTCGCCCCCTGCGCCCTGGGCGGCGCGATCTCGGCGGCGACCTTGCCGCGCCTGAAGGCCAGGATTATCGCCGGCGCGGCCAACAATCAGCTGGCCGACGCCATGATCGGCCAGGCCGTGTTCGATCGTGGCGTCCTCTACGCCCCCGACTATGTCATCAACGGCGGCGGCATCATCAACGTGGCCGCCGAGATCCGTGGCCTGGAAGCCGGCGCCGCCTTCGACGGCGACTGGGTGGCGGCCAAGCTGGACCGCCTGGCCCAGACCCTGGCCGAGGTCATCGACCAGTCGATCGCCGAGAAACGTCCGGCCAATCTGGTCGCCGACGAGATCGCCCGCGCCCGCATCGCGGCGGCGCGCGGCTAAAAAACCGGCCTCAGGCGTTCTTCCTGGTGGCCCCATGGAGAACGTCATGTCGCACATTGATGACCTGAAAACGCAGATGGAAGAGGCTATCGCCGCTCAGGACTTCGAGACGGCGGCCAAGTTGCGCGACGAGATCGGCGGCATCCAGCACAGCGCGCTGGTGCGTGGCGTGGAGGACGCGCAGCAAGCGTCCTATTTCCAGCGCCAGGTTCCCGGCCGCATGGGCCTGGGGACGGACCAGCCGGTCCCGAAGACCCCCGAGGGCTGGGTTCCGCCGAAGAAGCCGGACCCGATGACCGCCAACCACTCCCGGGGAGGCCGCCGGACCAAATCCTAGGCCGGCGCCCGGCTGCGGCCGCTGATCGCCGCGCCGGCGTCTTTGTCCAGCGACAGGTAGACGGGCAGGGCCAGCAGGGTCACCAGGCCGATCGCTACGAACGGAAAGGTGAAGCGGTCCGGCGTCAGGGCCCCGTCGGCGCCGCGCGCCAGATGCAGCATCATGCCGCCGAAGCTGACCCCCAGGGCCAGGCCGACCTGCTGGGTCACGGCCGACAGAGTCGAGGCCGCCGCCGTAGAAGTTTCGGGCACGTCGGCATAGGCGATGGTGTTGGCGGCGATGAACTGGTTCGAGCGGCAGAACCCACCCAGGGTCAGGGCCGCGATCATCAGCGCCATGGGCGTGGCCGGACCGAAGAAGCCGGGGGCGGCGGTGAACAGCGCCGTCAGGCTGACGAACACCGCCAGAGAGGTGCGGAAGCCGAAGCGCTTGAGCCCCGCCGCCGCGAACGGGCGGGCGGCCAGCACGCCGACGCCGGTGGCCAGGGTGACGAAGCTGGCCTTCAGCGGGCTCCAGCCCAGCGCCACCTGCAGCAGCAGGGGCATCAGGAACGGGCTGGCCCCGATGCCCAGCCGCACCAGCGTGCCGCCGACCAGGCTGGCGCGGAAGGTCGGATAACGCAGCAGGGTGAGGTCCAGGATCGGTCGGCCGGTCTGCTTGGCGATACGCAGATAGACAAAGCCGCAGCCAACGGAGAGGGTCAGCAATGTGATCTGGGCCCAGGGTGGCAGCAGGTTGACGCCCGCCGTCTCGGCCACGATCACCAGGCCGCTGACCGCCAGGGCCGATAGGACGAAGCCGGCGGTGTCGAAGCGGCCCAGATCGCGCTTGGGCTCGCTCCTGGGCACGAAGCGCATGACGGCGGTTACGCCCAGCAGGCCGACGGGCAGGTTGATGTAGAAGATCCACGGCCAGTCGGCGACGCTGAGCACCAGACCGGCGATCGGCGGGCCGATCAGCGGGCCGACCAGGGCGGGCATGGTGAACCAGCCCATGGCGGTCAGCAGCTTGTCCTTGGGCGTGGCGCTGACCACGATCAGCCGCGCCACCGGCGTCATCATCGCCCCGCCGATCCCCTGAACGATCCGGGATGCGACCAGGGCTTCCAGGCTGCGCGACTGGCCGCACAGGGCCGAGCCCAGCAGGAAGACGGTCATGGCCGAGAGGAACACCCGCCGCGCGCCAAACCGTTCCGCCGCCCAGCCACTGGCCGGCGTGAACACCGCCAGCGCCAGAATGTAAGAGGTCAGGGCCAGCTTCAGGTGGATCGGATCGACCGCGAAGGCCCGCGACAGGGTCGGCAGGGCGGTGGACAGGGCCGTGGAGTCGATGAACTCCATCAAGAGCGCGCTGGCCACGGCGATGGAGATCAGGCGCGTCGCGAGCGGCGAGGATGCTGGAGACTGATCGGACACGAGGGCGCTTTACGCCCCTGGACGACGAGGGTCCAGACGCGCGTGCGTTACATCCTTGCAGAACCGAAACAGGCGGCGGCTAGAGGAATCCGTCCCCAACTTGTCATCCCGGCCGCAGCGAAGCGGACAGCCTCTGCGAGGCTTCCGGGATGACAAGGCTTGGAGGGCTCTATTTGCTGAAGAAGCTCTATGGCTCAGCGGCCGCGCACCGAGACGCTGACGCCGACGACCGTGTCCTTGTCGGAATAGTCGATCGAATTGAGCTTGCGGCGCGTGGCGCTCAGCGAGATGAGGCTGTTGCCCTTGCGATAGCCCAGGCCGATCTGGCGGCTGCCGAACCGGGCCATCTTCTCCTCGCTGTAGCCGGCGTTGCGCCAGCCGCCGAAGGTGTCGCGGATCAGGTTCAGACCATAGGCCTTGCCCGAACTGGCGGCGTACAGCATCCAGCGGCCGCGGCGCAGGTCCTCGGCCGAGGCGCTGGCTTTGGATATTAGGTTCGAGGCGTTCAGCGTCAGGCGCTTCACCGCGCCCGACTGCAGGCCCATGGGCGTGAAGGCCAGAGGCTGGTCGTCGACCCGCATCTGCAGAATCTTGCCGGCCGGGCGGCGATGCTCGACCCGCGTGAGGGCCAGCACCGGACGGTGCGGGGCGGTTGAGGTCTCGGCCAGAATTCGCGCGGCCGGACGCGCGGCGGCGGGAGGGGAAGGGGGCGTTGTCCGCGCGTCGGCGACGGCCACGGCGGGCGCGGCGCTGGCCAGGCTGACGTCTTGCGGCCCACCGGCCAGGGCCAACGTGGCGACGGTGGGAACGGCGTGGGTTTCGGCGGCGATCGCCACTGGTGCGGCGACACGCGAACGCTCGCCGCCGTAGCGGGCCGTGGCGATCGGTGCGTCGGGATCGTCCGCCGGGGCGCGGACTTCAGGTCCGCCGGCCTCGGGTCCGCCCGCCAGGGTCAGGGTCTGGTTGAATTCCTCAGGGGCGCGAGTCGACAGGGCGGTCGCGGCGCTTACCACCGCCAGACCGGCCGTCGCCAACAGACATCCGAGCGCGACGCGCCGCATGCTCGTGGTGCTCCCCCATTCCCCTGGCGTCAAAAATTAACGGCGCCGTGGGTGTCTGTACAGGTCGCTCGCGCGACAGGGGTGGCGGAAGGCGCTCGTCTTCACGCTTATTTACAATTCAGTGGCCCGGTCTGGGTTCGAAGGTCCGTCGTTCCTTCACCTTCAGGCACTCCTGGTCGGGTTTCTGGCCATGCTGGGCCTTGGGCTCCGATTTCGGGAAGCTGACGTTCCGCATGGGGTCTTGGTTCTGGAAGCCGCTGGTCATGGCTTTTCCTCCCGTACGCACACTCATTGTATCACGCCGCATGGTCGATTGGATCGATGAGGCGCACCTCCACGGAGACGTGAAGACGCGACGAACCCGGATCGCCGATGATCGCCCCGGATACCGGTAGCGCTTGCGTGGGCGTTCGGGTGGCGGCGACGCGGATCAAGTCCGGCGACTCGGCCAGGCCGTTGGTCGGGTCGAATTCCAGCCAGCCCAGGTCGGGCAGGAACACCTCGCACCAGGCGTGGGTGGCGCCGGCGCCGCGGATCATCGTCCCGGGCGAATGGATGTAGCCGGTGGCGAACAGGGCTGCGTAGCCCAGGCGTCGCAGGCCCTCGACCATCAGCCAGGCCAGGTCGCGGCAGGCGCCGCTGCGCTTCCGCAGGGTCTCGACCGGGGTCTGCACGCCTTCTTCCATGCGGGTGCGATATTCGAACTGGCTGTGGATCAGCTCGTTGATGCGCAGCAGGAAGGCCAGGGCCGGCTCGTCGCGATGGGCCCGGATGTCGCGCAGCCAGCGCAGCAGCACCGCGTCCGGGTCGTCGGTGACCGGGGCGATGAACGGCTCCAGGGTCGTCCGATCCTCGCGGGAATAGACGATCGGGGTCAGGGTGTCGGGGTTCTCGATCCGCTGCGGGACCAGGGGGGCGGGGTAGCGGTCGATGACCAGCTCGCTGGCCACCCGCATGGCGTCGGCCTGGCTCGCCGGCTCGAAGATGCAGACGCAGTTGCCGTTGGCGTCATAGCTCCAGCGTGTCGCGCCAGGCGGAAACAGGCGCAGCGAGGCCTCGACGATGCGCAGGGCGTGGCTGTCGCGCGGGCGCAGCATCAGCCGTTGCGGCCCGAACCGCACCGGCCGCTCATAGTAGTATCGGGTCTCGTGAAGGATCCGCAGCCGTCCCATGCCGGAGCGACAACGCGCCGGCCGGGAGGAGGTTCCAGCTACTCGCTAAGCGAGAAAGCCGGCCTCGGCGAAGGCCAGCATCCGGCTCAGCAGCGCCACGACGTCGGACTCGCTGGTCTGGCCTTCCGACAGCACGTTCAGGCGGTCGAACTCGGCGAAGCGGTTGTTGTGCAGCATCCCCAGGGTGAAGTGCAGCCGCCAGTAGACCTCTTCCGGCGACAGATCCGGGCGGGCGCGCAGCAGGGCGTCGGAGAAGCGGCGCAGGTGCGAGACGTCGGTCTTCAGCACGGCGCGGATCTCGTCGGTGCCTTCGCTGCGGGCGCGGATCAGGAACTGTAGCGAGATGCGGCGCTCGTGGTCCGGGGCCAGCCAGCGCAGGGGCGGGGTCAGCAGGGCGGCCAGGATCTCGCGCAGCGGCGGGGCGCCGTCGTTGCGGTCGTTGGCCTCGTGCAGCATCTTGGCCCGCTCGCGATTGAGCTCGGCCGTGCGGCGCCGGAAGATCTCGAACAGCAGGGCGTCCTTGGACCCGAAGTGATAGTTCACCGAGGCCAGGTTCACGCCGGCGGCGGCGGTGATGTCGCGCACCGAGACATTCTGGAAACCGTGCAGCGCGAACAGGCGCTCGGCGGCGACGAAGACCAGGTTCTTGGTGGCGGCTTCGGTCTCGGCGGCCTCGACTTCGTTAGAAGCGGCGGCGTCGGTGGTCGGACTCACTACATGTTCCCCTTTACCCGTGGGGAAGTCTTACGGGCGTTCGAATTTGGCGCAAGCGTCAAGATCATCGTCTGAACGCGGATGGACGGTTGTTTGTGGCGTTTTCCGCCAAACGCGTGCTGTTTCCGATGGATGGCGGGCGTCTCAGCCGATGGCGGCGAGGCGCTCGACGGAGCGGCCCATCCGACCGCGACGCAGCTGGCGCAACAGCGGCCGGCCCACGGCCACGCCCAGGATCAGGGGCGCCAGCAGCAGCGCCAGGGCCTTGCGCGGCAGGCTGTCGGCGCGCTTGAGGAAATAGCGCACCAGACCGCGGCCCTTGTGCCATTCGACGACCAGCGGGTTCTCCTTGCTGGTCGAGCCCACATGGACGATGCGGGCGTCGGGCTGGAACAGCACGCTGCCGCCCCGGCGGCGGGCCCGCCAGCACAGGTCGATGTCCTCGACATGCAGGAAATAACCCTCGTCGAAGCCGCCGAGGACGTGGAAATCGGTGGCCCGCATGTAGAAGCAGGCGCCCGAGATCGTAGGGGTGTCCACCGGGTGCGAAGGGGGGAGTTCGCTCTCCCGGTGGATCTCGAAGCGGCGCAGCGGGGGCAGAAGGGCGCTAAGCTTCGAGAGGGTGAGCAGGGTCGTGACGGGCGTGATCTCGCCGCGCCGCGCGCCCCGCTGTTCGGTTCCGTCGGTATTGAACACCCGGGCCCCGATCACGCAGGGCGAGGGGCGGTCGCGGGCGGCCTCGGACAGGGCCGCCACCGCGCCGGGGGTCAGGAAGGCGTCGGGATTGAGGAAGACCAATTCCTCCCCCTTGGCCGCGGCCGCGCCCAGATTGGCGGCGCGGGCGAAGCCGATATTGCCCAGGCCTTGCAGCAGGCGCACGCGCGGCTCGCGGCGAGCCAGGTCGCGCAGCCAGGCCGCGTCGGCAAGGGACGAACCGTTGTCGACAACGACGAACTCCTCGACCCGGGGCTCGGCCAGGGCGTGACGCACGCTCTCCATCAGCGCCGGACCGGTCATGTAGACGACCATGATCAGCGACAGGCGCGGCCGGATGGCCCAATCCTGCTGGAAGGGGGGCGCGGTGCGGGCGTGGGCGGGGTCGATCGAAACGTACATGCGGCCCGATACATTCAAAATAGTTGCATAAAAACTGTATGTGGGTCGAAGGTGATCCGCAAGGCCTCTTCGCGAGACCCGCGATCGATTGTTGCGTTTTTACGCATTGTGTAACAACTAGGGGAGCGCCCGCGTATGGGGCGAGGAAGCGGCTTAGCGATGTCCAGAACGGCGATGAATCCCGCCAAGGCGGCCCTGACCAAGACCCTGCGCCGTGAGGCGGGACGTTGGCTGAAGTCCGCGCGCGAGGCCGCTGGCCTCACTCAGGCGGAACTGGCCGAGAAGACGGGGTTGCGTTATTACACCTTCGTCTCGCAGGTTGAGAACGGTCTGGGTCGCGTTCCGATCGAGGCTCAGGCCGTTTGGGCGGAAAGTCTGGGTCTTGATCCCGGCCAGTTCGCCCGCACCCTGCTGCGATATTACGAACCCGAGCTGTACCGGCTTCTGTTCGACGGCGCCGCCGAAGAGGCTGAGCCGGTCGTGACCGAGCGGGCGGCCCAGGCCTAACGAGCGACGACGAGATGGGTGAGATCCTAGCCTTCAGCCCGCGGCCTCCGGCCAGCGACTGGTCCGCCAACGAGCGCGGTCTGCTGATGCTGCTGACGCAGCAGCTGGAGACGGCCTATGGCGAGGTCGACGGGATCTTCGGCCAGACCGACTCGGGCGACCCCTGGTACGTGGTCACCGATTCCAACCAGGACGTGCTGGTCCACATCGCCCGCATCGACGGCCAGTTCGTCGTCCACGACGCGGCGATCGACATGTTCCACCAGGTGGGCAGCCTGTGGGGCGCCCTGCGCCAGGTGCTGGCCTCGGGCATCCCGGAGCAGAACGGCACGGTCGTCGCCTTCAATCCCGCCAGCCGCGAGGCCCAGTCCTTCCTGTCGCTGGTCATCGCCGTCGGCCTCTATCTCGAATTGCGCGGCGCCGACCTGGGCGAGGCTGGCCGCCTGACTTTCGAGAACCTGCCGCGCGCCGACGATCCGGCCATCGAGACGATGGCCTCCAAGCTGATCGCCGCCCTCAACCTCGAGGCCGACCGGACGCAGGCGCATAAGCCCGTCCCCATGGCCGGTGAAGCCATGCCGCAGCCGGCGGTCAAGCCGGAAGGCGTCGCGGCGATCGCGGTCCAGGCGCCGAGCGAGGCTCCGCAGGGCCTATCGGTGTTCAAGATCGCGCATCTGGCCGCGGCGTCGGCGCCCGCCCCGGGCTCCGGCCATGCGCCTGCCGCGTCGGATGACAAGACGGTGGTCGAGGACCTAGGCGGCCAGGGCTTCGCCGCCACCAGGACCGTCATGGTCGGCACCTCCGGCAACGACGTCATGTACGGCACGGCCGGCGGCGACACGATCCGCGGCGGCGCCGGCGACGACTATATCGACGGCCGCGGCGCGCCGAAGGGCGAGGTCGATCACCTGGACGGCGGCGAAGGCGCCGATCGCATCGTCATGAACGCCCGCGTGGTCGCCAAGGGCGGGGCCGGGGCCGACACCTTCCTGATCTCCGCCGCGCCACCGGCCGACAAGCTCGCCGCCCTGCTGGGCGTCGTGCTCGACTACTCGGCCGCCAAGGGCGACCACCTGGCCGTGATGGGCGAGGGGCGCGCGACCGTGATCAGCACCGCCGCCGTCAGCAACGTGCTGACGGCTCAGGCCCAGGCGCTGAACGACGCCGCTGTCACGCAGGCGGCCGATGTCAGCCAGGCGGTGTCAGGCGCCCGGATCGGCTTCGACATCGACGGGGATGGGCGCGAGGACGTCTTCATCCTGCTGGGCGGGGCCACCAGCTCCACCTTCCGGATCGGGACGATGATCGCCAACGATCATACCGCGCCGCCGGAGGTGCCGCTGATCGGCCAGCCGTCGAACGACGCCGGCCACTTCGGCGACGCGGCGCCGGTCCGCTGATCTAACCGCGAACCAGTTCGCGCATGGCCTTGTCCAGGCCTTCCAGGGTCAGCGGGTACATGCGGTCGGACAGGATCTGCTTCATGACGCCGATCGACTGGGTGTAGTCCCAGTGCCGCTCGGGCGTCGGGTTCAGCCAGATGCAGCTCTGATAGATGTCGGTGACCCGCTGCATCCAGATCGCGCCGGGCTCCTCGTTCCAGTGCTCGACGCTGCCGCCCGGATAGGTGATCTCGTACGGGCTCATGGTCGCGTCGCCGACGAAGATCACCTTGTAGTCGGCCGGGAACTTGTGGAGCACGTCGAAGGTCTGGATCTTCTCGGTGTTGCGACGCCTGTTGTCCTTCCACACTGTCTCGTAGAGGCAATTGTGGAAGTAGTAGAACTCCAGGTTCTTGAACTCGGTCTTGGCGGCGCTGAACAGCTCCTCGCAGAGCTTGATGTGGCCGTCCATCGAGCCGCCGATGTCGAAGAAGATCAGCACTTTGATGGCGTTGCGGCGCTCGGGTCGCAGCTGGATGTCCAGATAGCCCTTCTCGGCCGTGCCCTTGATCGTGCCGTTCAGGTCCAGCTCGTCGGCCGCGCCGGTGCGGGCGAACTTGCGCAGGCGCCGTAGGGCGACCTTGATGTTGCGGGTGCCCAGCTCGACCGAGTCGTCGAGGTTCTTGTACTCGCGCTTGTCCCAGACCTTCACGGCGCGGCCGTGGCGGCTCTTGTCCTGGCCGATCCGCACGCCTTCGGGATTGTAGCCGTTGTTGCCGAACGGCGAGGTGCCGCCCGAGCCGATCATCTTGTTGCCGCCCTCGTGACGCTTGTGCTGTTCGCGCAACCGCTCCTGCAGCGTCTCCATCAGCTTCTCGAAGCCGCCCAGGGCTTCGATCTGGGCCTTTTCCTCGTCGGTCAGGAACTTCTCGGTCAGGGCCTTGAGCCATTCTTCCGGAATGTCGGCGGCGAGGCCGTCGTTGACGGTCTCAAGCCCCTTGAAGACGTGGCCGAACACGCGGTCGAACTTGTCGAGGTTCTTCTCGTCCTTCACCAGGCTGGCGCGCGACAGGAAATAGAAGTCCTCGACCGAGCGGTCGATGACGTCCTTGTCCAGGGCTTCCATCAGCAGGAGATATTCGCGCAGGCTGACCGGCACCTTGGCCTGGCGGAGCTCGGAGAAGAAGCGAAGGAACATCGGCGCGGCTTTCGAACAGATGTTCGATTGTGGAGGGTTCTGAAAGCAGACGCAATCCAATCCTCCCCCTAGCGGGGGAGTTGGCGCGAAGCGCCGGTGGGGGAAGTCCTGCTACCTTGCTTCTTCCCCCTCCGTCGTCTCTTCGAGCCGACACCTCCCCCGCTAGGGGGAGGATTTCACCCTCGCCGCAGGATGAACTCCAGGTCCCGCGTTTCGCCGACCGGGAAGTGGTATTCGCCGACCTTCTCGAACCCCAGCCGACCGTAGAGCCGTTGCGCGCCGAAGTTCTCGGACCAGACGCCGATCCACAGCGGGCGCGGGCCGTCCTTTTCCAGCCAGTCGAGGGCGGTGTTCAGCAGGCGCGAGCCGCGACCGCCGCCCTGGTGGCTCTTCAGCACGTAGACCCGTTTCAGTTCGCCATGGTCGGGGCCGGCGTCGTCATGCGGCAGGTCGCAGGGGCCGGCCAGGGCGTAGCCGATGGCCTCGCCGTCCTCGTCCTCCAGCAGCCAGGTCGCCTTGTCGGGATGGGCCAGGTCGTTGCGGGTCCGCTCCAGGCCGTAGGCATAGGCCAGGAAGGTCTCCAGGTCCTCGGGCGGATAGAGATGGGCGAAGGTCTCGGTGAAGGTGCGCGCGCCCAGGCTGGACACGGTGTCGGCGTCTTCGATCGTCGCACGGCGGAGCTTGTCGGTCATGGCGACTTGAGTAGCCGCCATGACCCCCGCCTTCAATATGGGCCCTTCAACAGTCAGAAGCCTTCCAGCGCCACCTTGCCGATGGTGCGGGCGCTCTCGACGATGCGATGGGCTTCCAGCAGGTCGGCGGCGCGGATCTTGCCGACGACCTGGGTCAGGGTGGTGCGCAGGATCCCCTGGTCGACCAGGGCCGAGACCTCCGTCAGCAGCCTATGCTGCTCGATCATGTCCGGCGTGCCCTGCGGCCGGGCGAACATGTACTCCCAGTGGATCGAGGCGGCCTTGGCCTGCAGCGGGCGGATGTTCAGGTCGCCGTCGGCCTCGATGATCCCGATCTTGCCCTGCAGGGCGATGGCCTCGGCGACCTGCGGGAAGTGCTGGGCGCTGTGGGTCAGGCAGGCGATGTAGGCCGGGGCGTCCAGGCCCAGGCGCGCCAGCTCGTCGGCGAGCGGCTTGGTGTGGTCGAAGGTCTGGTGCGCGCCCAGGTCCTCGACCCAGCGGCGGGTCTCGTCGCGCGAGGCGCTGGCCACGACGTTCAGCCGGGTCAGTTTGCGCGCCATCTGGATCAGGGCCGACCCCACGCCGCCCGCCCCGCCGATGATCACCAGGCTCTGGCCCTCGCCGCCGTCGCGCGCCACGCCGAACCGGTCGAACAGCAGTTCCCAGGCGGTGATAAAGGTCAGCGGCATGGCGGCGGCCTGGGCGAAGTCCAGGCTCTTGGGCTTCCTGCCGACGATGCGTTCGTCGACCAGCTGCAGCTCGGCGTTCGAGCCCTGGCGGCCGATGGCGCCGGCGTAGAACACCTCGTCGCCCGGCGCGAACAGGGTGACGGCCTCGCCGACCGCCTCGACCACGCCGGCGGCGTCGAAGCCCAGCACCCGGACCTCGCCCGGCGCCGGCTGGGCGCGGCCGCGCACCTTGGTGTCGACGGGGTTCACCGAAACGGCCTTCACCCGCACCAGGATGTCGTGGCCGCTGGCCACGGGATCGGGCGCTTCCAGGTCGAGCAGGGCGTTGGGATCGGTGGCGGGCAGCAACTCACGGAAGCCGACGATCTTCATGATGGTCTCCAGCAAAGAAGGGCGGTCTCAGGCCCCGACCAGGAGATCGCGCCACGCTACGATCTTCGCAAGTACGGTCATTTTCTGTATGTAGTACCCTAATGGATACCGTGAGGCGGCTGTGGAAGATCCCAAGGAGTGCGGCGTCGAGGCGGCGCTGAACCTGATCGACGGCAAGTGGAAGGGCGTGATCCTGTACCACCTGCTCAGCGGCCGCCTGCGCTTCAACGCCCTGGGGCGCAAGCTGGGGGCGGTGACCCAGCGCATGCTGACCAAGCAGCTGCGTGAGCTGGAGAGCGACGGCCTGATCGTCCGCACCGTCTATGCCGAGGTGCCGCCCAAGGTCGAATACGCGTTGTCGAGCAAGGGCAGGAGCCTGGAGCCGGTGATCTGCGCGCTCAAGGCCTGGGGCGACGCCAATGTGCTGGGCGTTCAGGCCGAGCCGGTCCGCAAGGTGGGCTGACCCATGGCCCTGTCGCTCTACACGCATCTCGACATGCTGGATCACCAGCCCGGCCACGGCCACGTCGAGAGCCCCGAGCGGCTACGGGCCGTGGTCGATGCTCTGAACGACGATCCCAATCTCCAGCTGGAGGCGCTGGACGCGCCGCTGGTGGAGGTCGAGGATCTGCTGCGGGTGCATCCCAAGGCCTTCGTCGACGCCGTGTTCGCGGCCGCGCCCAGGTCAGGTCGCTTGGCGCTGGATCCCGATACGGTGATGTCGAGCGGCAGCCTGGCCGCCGCCCGGCGCGCGGCCGGGGCCGGCGTCGCGGCCGTGCGGGCGGTGGCGGCGGGCGAGACCAACCGCGCCTTCTGCGCCGTTCGGCCGCCCGGTCACCACGCCGAACCGGGCGTGGCCATGGGCTTCTGTGTCTTCTCCAGCGTCGCCGTAGCCGCCCGCGCGGCCCAGGCGGCCGGGCTGAAGCGGGTGGCGATCGTCGACTTCGACGTCCACCACGGCAACGGCACCCAGGCGGTGTTCGAGAACGATCCCACCGTGTTCTTCGCCTCGATCCACCAGTCGCCGCTCTATCCCGGCACGGGCGATCCGTCCGAGACGGGCCTGGGCAACATCGCCAACGCCGCCGTGGGGCCCCACGCGCCGCGCGAGACCTGGCGGTCGCGATTCGAGGGGCTGATGGACAAGGTCGACGCCTTCGCGCCGGAGCTGCTGATCGTCTCGGCCGGTTTCGACGCTCACGTCCGCGACCCGTTGTCGGCGCAGAGCCTGGACGAGGAGGATTTCGCCTGGGCGACTCGCGCGATCGTCTCGGTGGCCAACGCCCGCGCCAAGGGCCGGGTTGTGTCCTCGCTCGAGGGCGGCTACGACCTCCAGGCGCTGGGGCGTTCCGCCGCCGCGCATGTGCGGGCTCTTCAGGAGGGGTGAGGGGACGGGACGGGCTTGCCGCCCACCGACTTCTCTTCAATATGGCCGACGTCACCATCGCCGACCAAGCGTCCTCGCCCGTGAAATCGGGGACCATCACCCTGGCCCGCCACGGCGAACCCGCGCTGTCGCGTAAGGTCCGGCTCAATGCGCCCGAATACGGCGAGTGGTGGGCCCGCTACGAGGTTGGCGGCCTGAAGGCGGACCAGATCCCACCGGACGGACTGATGCGGATCGCCCGCGACGCCGACGCGATCATCGTCTCGACTCGTCGCCGCGCCATCGAGACCGCCAATGCGGTGGTCGCCGGCCGCGCCTTCATCACCGACGAAACCTTCATCGAGGCCCCGCTGCCGCCGCCGCCCTGGCCGTTGTGGCTGAGAATGTCGCCCAAGCGCCTGGGGTTCTTCGCCCGCTTCTGGTGGTGGTTCTTCAACAACCACGGCGGCCAGGAGACCCGCGCCGAGGCCGAGGCCCGGGCCGGCCAGGCCGCCGACCGGCTGGTCGCGCTGTCCGACCAGGGCCAGGACGTGCTGGTCGTGGCCCACGGCTTCTTCAACTGGATGATCGCCGATGCGCTGAAGGCGCGTGGGCTGACGAAACTGGTGGATGAAGGCCACGCCTATTGGAGCCTCAAGAGCTTCCGTCGCGGCTGACTGGCCAAAGCCTCTTCCCTTAACCATGCCTTGGCTCTACGCCGTTGCCCGCACGGCCTTGCGCCACTAGGCTGAGCGCTGTTCACCTGAGAGTTGAAATGACCGACGCCGCCAGCAATCCCGCCGATATCGCCGCCTTGAGCTTCGAGGAAGCCCTGGCGCAGCTGGAGCGGATCGTGGCCGAGCTGGAATCGGGCCAAGCCCCTCTGGAGCGCTCGATCGACATCTACGAGCGCGGCGCGGCCCTGAAAGCTCACTGCGAAAAGAAGCTGGAAGCCGCGCGCCTGAAGGTCGAGAAGATCGTCCTGGGCCAGGGTGGGGCCGTGACCGCCGAAGCGGCCGAGTTCAACTGATGGCGGGCGTTCGTTCGGAGACCGAGGGGAGCCGCTCTTGACAGATCTTGCCAAGCGGATCGTCCAGGCCGCCGACATCGTCACCGTGGCGCTCGACGAGCTGCTGCCGCGGGCCGACGGTCCGGAAACCCGTCTGACCGAGGCCATGCGCTACGCGGCCCTGGGCCCAGGCAAGCGCCTGCGTCCGTTCTTCGCGCTCGAGACCGGCAAGATGTTCGACCTGCCCGAGCGGCCGGTGCTGCGCGCGGCCTGCGCGCTGGAGTGCATCCACGCCTACAGCCTGGTCCACGACGACTTGCCGGCCATGGACGATGACGCCGTCCGTCGTGGCCGTCCGACCGTGCACAAGCAGTATGACGAGGCCACGGCCATCCTCGCGGGCGACGCGCTGCAGACGGCGGCCTTCGAGATCATGGCTCACCCCGACACCCACGACGACGGCCACGTCCGCTGCGAGCTGGTGCGCAAGCTGGCCATCGCCTCGGGCGCCAAGGGCATGGCGGGCGGCCAGATGATCGACATTCTCGGGGTTCGCGACGACCTGGGCGCCGTGGCCCGCATGCAGCGCCTGAAGACCGGGGCCTTGATCGCCTTCGCCTTCGAGATCCCGCTGATCATCGCCCGCGCCAAGGAAGCCGAGCGCGCCGCCCTGATGGCCTTCGCCCAGGACCTGGGCCTGGCCTACCAGATCGTCGACGACATCCTGGACGCCGAGGGCGATCCCAAGACCATGGGCAAGGCCACGGGCGGCAAGGACGCCGCCAAGGGCAAGGCCAACTACGTCACCCTGCTGGGGCTGGACGCGGCGAAAGAGCGCGTGGCGCTTCTGGCCGACCAGACCCGCTCCCATCTCGAAATCTTTGGCGAACGAGCCGAACATCTGCGCGAAAGCGTCGATTTCGTGCTGGACCGCCGCAACTGACCGCGCTTTCTTCCAACATGCCCTCCAAAACACCACTGCTCGACACCATCGCTTCGCCGGCCGACACGCGAGGCCTCTCCGTCGCGGAGCTGAAACAGCTCGCGGCCGAGGTGCGCGCCGAGACGATCGACGCTGTGTCGGTGACAGGCGGCCACCTGGGCGCGGGCCTCGGCGTGGTGGAGCTCACCGTGGCGCTGCACCACGTCTTCGAGACGCCCAAGGACATCTTGATCTGGGACGTCGGCCATCAGGCCTATCCGCACAAGATCCTCACCGGCCGACGCGACCGGATCAAGACGCTGCGCCAGGGCGGCGGCCTGTCGGGCTTCACCAAGCGAGCCGAGAGCGCGTACGACCCGTTCGGCGCGGCCCACGCGGCCACCTCGATCTCGGCGGCCCTGGGCTTCTGCGCCGCGCGCGATGCGAAAGGCGAGGACAACAGCGTCATCGCCGTGATCGGCGACGGCTCGCTGGGCGCGGGCATGGCCTATGAGGCGATGAACGCGGCGACGGACACCACCAAGCGCCTGATCGTCATCCTCAACGACAACGACATGTCGATCGCCCCGCCGGTGGGCGGCATGAGCGCCTATCTCGCCAACCTCGTTTCGGGCGGCGCCTATCGCTCGGTGCGCAAGCTGGGCAAGACGGTGGTCGAGAAGCTGCCGACCCCGATGCGCGAAGCCGCCCGCAAGGCGGAAGAATATGCCCGGGGCATGGTCACCGGCGGCACCTTCTTCGAGGAGCTGGGCTTCTACTATATCGGCCCGATCGACGGCCACGACATGGACGCCCTGGTCAGCGTGCTCAAGAACGCCAAGGCCTTCGGTGACAAGCCGGTGCTGGTCCACTGCGTCACCCAGAAGGGCAAGGGCTACGCCCCAGCCGAGGGCGCCGACGACAAATTGCACGCGGTGGCCAGGTTCGACGTGGTCACCGGCCAGCAGCACAAGGCGGCCGCCGGTCCGCCCAGCTACACCAAGGTCTTCGCTCAGGAACTGATCAAGCAGGCGGAAAAGGACGACAAGATCGTCGCCATCACCGCCGCCATGCCCTCGGGCACGGGCCTGGACCTGTTCCAGAAGGCCTTTCCGGACCGCACCTTCGACGTCGGCATCGCCGAGCAGCACGCGGTGACCTTCGCCGCCGGCCTTGCCGCCGATGGCATGAAGCCCTTCACGGCGATCTATTCGACCTTCCTGCAGCGCGGCTACGACCAGGTGGTGCACGATGTCGCGATCCAGGGCCTGCCCGTGCGCTTCGCCATGGACCGCGCCGGCCTGGTCGGCGCCGACGGTCCGACCCACGCCGGCAGCTTCGACATCGGCTTCATGGGCGCTCTGCCCGGCATGGTGCTGATGGCCGCCGCCGACGAGGTGGAGCTGGCCCGCATGGTCGCCACCGCCGCCGAGATCGACGACCGCCCCAGCGCCTTCCGCTATCCGCGCGGCGAGGGCCTGGGCCTGGACCTGCCCGCCATCGCCGAGCCCCTTGAGATCGGCAAGGGCCGCATCGTCCGCGAGGGAACCAGCGTCGCCATTGTCTCGTTCGGCACGCGTCTGTCGGAAAGCCTGAAGGCCGCCGATCTCCTGGCGGCGCGCGGCCTGTCGGCCACTGTCTGCGACGCCCGCTTCGCCAAGCCGCTCGACCTGGACCTGCTGCTGCGCCTGGCGCGGGAGCACGAGGCGATCATCACGGTCGAGGAAGGCGCGATGGGCGGCTTTGGCGCCTTCGTGCTGCAGGCCCTGGCCCAGCACGGCGCGCTGGACCGCGGCCTGAAGATCCGCACCCTGTGCCTGCCCGACGTCTTCCAGGACCAGGACAAGCCCGACCTCATGTACGCCCAGGCCGGCCTCGACGCCGAGGGCATACTGCGCGGGGCCTTGTCGGCCCTGGGCATGGACAATGTCAGCGCGGCGGGCGCCGGCCGTCGGGCCTAAACCCCGCAGGCCTTGAAGAAAGCCCTTACCTGGCCCTGGTCGGCAGGGGCCGCCGCCAAGCTGTGGCGCTCGCCCTGGGTCAGCAGGGCCAGGTCGCCTGATTTCCGGAAACCGTCCAGCGCCGGAGCGCTGGCCTTGCCGCGCCCTTCCAGGAAGCCGCCCTGGCTCAGCGCGTCGTCGACCTTGGCGGCGGCGAAGCGGCTTTCCGTGCGGCCCGAGGCCAGGACGATCTCGCCGCCGGACAGGCCCACGGCCGAGATCTCGACCTGATCCTGACCCGGGCGGCAGCTGATCATCAGCACGACATCGTCGGTGTTGGGGCGGCCATAGGCGAGGCGAGGGGTTTCAGAACCTTCCGCCAGATAGGCCCAGCGATAGCCGTCCAGCGCGACCTTCTCGTGCGCGCAGCCGGCCAGCAGGACGGCCAGGCTCAGGGCGGCGAAAGCGACGATGCGGGACGCCATGGCGGTCCTCCTCGCCCGGATCAACGCAGGTGGAACCTGAATGGCTCCTGAAACGCATCGGGCGCGACCACCTTGCGATGGTCGCGCCCGACGATCTTGCAGCCCTATGCCAGGGCTTGGATATCCGCGCTTAGAACGGCGAGAACTTCTCGACCAGCGACTGGCCGGCCGGGGTCTTCTGGACGCGGCTGATGTCGCCGCGGCCGCCGTAGCTGATGCGGGCCTCGGCGATCTGGGTGTGCTTGATGGTGTTGGCCGAGGAGATGTCCTCCGGACGCACGATGCCGGCCACGGTCAGCTGGCGCAGCTCGGCGTTGGTGCGGACTTCCTGGGTGCCCTGGATGACCATGTTGCCGTTCGGCAGCACCTGGCTGACCACGGCGGCGATCGTCAGGCTGATCTTTTCCGAGCGCTGGACGCTGCCCGCGCCGGCGTTGGTGGTGGCCGAGTTGGTGTTCACGGCGTTGGCCGGATCGAAGCCGCCCGGCAGGACCTTGCCCAGGCTGGACTCCAGGCCCAGGAAGTTCGGCACGCCGGCCTTCATGTTCGAGGTGCGCGAGCTGGCGGTCTGGTTCTTGGTGCTGGCGCTGTCGTCGATGTCGATCATGACGGTGACGATGTCGCCGACGCGGCTGGCGCGCTGGTCGTTGAAGAACGCGCGGGCGCCGACGCGCCACAGCGAGTTGGCCGAGGCCGCCTGCGGGGCGGGTTCACGGGCCGAGACGTATTGCTGCTGCATTGGGGCCAGTTCGGCCGGATAGCCGACCGGCGCCAGTTGCGGACCCTTCACGGCTTCGGTGACGGTGGAGCAGGCGGCCAGCGGCGCGAGCAGGACGGCGGCGGCGATGATGACGGGGCGACGCATGGGGTGGGCTACCTCTTAGCGAGCGGCGAAACGGACGGGTTGCGAACGGGCTTGCAAGGCTTGGGCCTGCGGACCGACCGCTGCGGAGCCAGGGCCGGTGGCGACGGCCTGGATGATCTTCTTCGAGAGCGTGTTCTGAACGGCGAAGAGGTCGCCCGTCGCGGCGGCGGCCATGGCCTTGCCTTGAAGCGAAAGGGAAATTCCGCCGTCGTCGTAGGTGATGGTGACCAGGTCGCCGGTCTTGATGACCTGGGCGGCGGCCACGTCGCGGCTCTGGACTGCGGCGCCTTCACGCAGGGGGCGCTTGGCGGCCAGGCCGATCACGGCGTCGGCGTCGCGGGGGGCGTCCATCGGGGCGCCGGCCATCTTTACCCAGACGAGGTCCTGAGGCTGGACGATCTCGCCGGCCATGATGCTGCGGGCGTAGGCAAGAACTTCCACATTGCCGCGCGCCGCGCCGGCCAGGGTCTTGCCGCCGGCCGAGACGCCACCGTTGTCCTGGCCTTCGCGGACGATGATGCGGCGGATGCCGTTGCTGTTGGTCCAGTCGAAACCGGCGCGGCGGGCCGAAACCTGCACCTGGCCGGCCTCGAGCACGGCCGTCGGACCCATGCGGGCGGCGACGACGATGTCGGCGGCCGGGCCGCTGACGCCGTCGAACAGGTCGCCCAGGGTGATGCGGCCGTCGGCGTCGGTGGTGTCCATCCGCAGGCTGACCGGCGCGCCGGCATGGGCGGGGGCGGAGAGGGCGCTGATCACCAGCGTGGCGGCGGCGGCGAGGAGGAAGGCTTTCATGCGCTTACGACCGCAGCTGCGAGGTGGCTTGGAGCATCTGGTCGGCCGTGGTGATCACCTTCGAGTTCATCTCGTAGGCGCGCTGGGCCGTGATCAGCGAGGTGATTTCCGTCACCGCGTCGACGTTCGAGGCTTCGGTGTAGTGCTGCATCAGGACGCCGAAGCCCGGCTCGCCGGGGGCGGCGAGGGTGGCGGCGCCCGAGGCGGCGGTTTCCAGCAGCAGGTTGTCGCCGATCTGCTCCAGGCCGCCTTCGTTCATGAAGGTGGCCAGTTGCAGCTGGCCGATGGTCTGCGGCTGCGGCTGGCCGTCCAGCTTGACCTGCACCAGGCCGGTCTTGCTGATCGTGATGTCGGTGGTGTTCTGCGGGACCGTGATGCCCGGCTGGACAGTGTAGCCGTCCTCGGTGACGATCTGGCCCTGGTCGTTGGTCGAGAAGTTGCCGGCCCGGGTATAGGCCGTTTCGCCCGAGGGCAGCAGAACCTGCAGGTAGCCCTTGCCCTGGATGGCGACGTCCAGCGGGTTGTCGGTCAGGGTCGGGGTGCCCTGCTCGGTGATACGGTAGACCGAGCCGGCCTTGACGCCGCCGCCGACCTGGACGCCGGTCGGGACGATGTTGCCGTTGCTGGACGACTGCGACCCGGCGCGCTCCACCTGCTGGTAGAGCAGATCCTGGAACTCGGCCCGCTGGCGCTTGAAGCCAACGGTGTTCATGTTCGCGATGTTGTTGGAGATGACTTCGACGTTCAGCTGTTGCGCTGACATGCCCGAAGCGGCGGTGCGGAGAGCTTGCATCGGCTAGGCCCCTTAATTCAGCTTGCCCAGACGCTCGACGGCGCTGCGCGAAAGTTCTGCGGTGTTGTCCATCATCTTGGCGACGCCCTCGTAGGCGCGCTGGATCTCGATCAGCTTGGTGATCTCGACAACCGGTTGGACGTTCGAGGATTCCAGCATGCCCTGGTGGACGCGGGCGTCCGGCGCGGCTTGCAGGGTGGTGTTGGCGGTGTTGCGGTAGAGGTTGTCGCCGTCCTTGGCCATCGAGGCCAGGTCGTCGGGACGGACCACGCCCAGGCGGCCGACGCGGACCGCGCCCTGGCTGACCGTGCCGTCCTTGCCGATCGAGACAGGGCCCAGGGTCGGGTCGATCAGCAGCGGGCCGCCGCCGTCGTCCAGCACCTGAGCGCCTTCCTGGGTGACCAGCTGGCCTTCCGGATTGGTGGTGAAGCGGCCGTCGCGGGTATAGCGATCGCCGGCGGCGGTCTGGACGTGGAAGAAGCCGGTCCCCTCGATGGCGAGGTCGAAATCGCCGCCCGTCTTGGTCATGGCGCCCTGCGTGAAGTCGCGGGCGACGCGGTCGTCCAGCACGAACTTCACCGGCGAGGCGCCGTCCAGGGTCTTGGCCGGCTTGGCCTGTTCCGTGCGGACCATCAGGTCCTCGGTCTTGAAGCCGGTCGTGTTGGCGTTGGCGATGTTGTTGGCCACGATGTCGAGCTGGCGGCGCAGCGTCATCTGACGCGAGAGGCCGACGTAGAGCGCGTTGTCCATGGCGAGTTAACTCGGGCGGCTGGCGCGACAAATGCGCCGAAACCCTTGAAGCAACCTTCGTGCCAGCGCCAAAAATCTTTATAATTCAACGAATAGGAAGGTTAACGACCGGGTGTTGGTCGGAGTCTGCCGGGCAGATTCAGCCTGCGACCAAATGGCCTCAAGAACAGATCGTTAACCATGTGCCCCGCATGTGTACGGGTATAGATTCCAAGGAACCGCGCGCGTGGCCAAGAAACCCGAAAAGGAAGCTCCGGCTCCCGAAGGCGAAGACGGCGCCGAGGGCGAAGCTCCGGCGAAAAAGAAGCCGCCGATCCTGATCATCGCGATCGCCGCGGGCGTCCTCGTTCTGGGCGGTGGCGGGGCTGCGGCCTTTTTCCTGATGAAGCCGAAGCCGGCCGCCGAAGCCGGCGAGCACGGGGCTGAAAAGAAGGAAAAGAAGAAGGAAAAGAAGGAAGAGAAGGGCGGTCACGGCGAGAAGAAGGAAGGCGAGGGCGGCGCGGCCGCGGCCGGCGGTCCCGCGCCGGTGATCAAGGAAGGCCCCGACGGCGTGGTCTTCTACACCCTGCCCGACATCGTCGTGAACATGCAGACCGCCGACGGCAAGTCGACCTTCCTGAAGCTGAAACTGACCTTCGAGCTGCCGGACGAAGACACGGCCGAGGAGCTGACGCCGAATCTGCCCAGGCTCCAGGACATGTTCCAGGCCTTCCTGCGCGAGCTGCGCCCGGAGGATCTGAACGGCAGCCAGGGCACCTACCAGCTGCGCTACGAGCTGCTGCGCCGAGTGAACCTGGTCGCCGCGCCGGCCAAGGTGAACGCGGTCCTCATCGAGGAGATGCTGATCAACTAGCCTTCGGGCCGGTTGGGCGAACCATCATGGCGGACGAAATCGACGATCAGGCCGCGATGGCCCAATGGGCCTCGCAAAATCCCCCCGGCGCCTTCGGTGAAGGCGACGCAGGCGGCGGCACGAACGAATTCGGCGACTTTTCCGGCGGCATGGGCGGCTGGGACGACGGCGCCGGCGAAGGCGGCTCCGAGCGCATCCTGAACCAGGACGAGATCGACAGCCTGCTGGGCTTCGATCTCTCCGGCGACGGCGGCGAGGACCGCACGGGCATCCGCGCCATCATCAACTCGGCGCTGGTCTCGTACGAGCGCCTGCCGATGCTGGAAATCGTCTTCGACCGCCTGGTGCGGTTGATGACGACCAGCTTGCGGAACTTCACGTCCGACAACGTCGAGGTCAGCCTCGACAACATCAGCTCGATCCGCTTCGGCGACTATCTGAACTCGATCCCGCTGCCGGCCATCCTGGCGGTGTTCCGGGCCGAGGAGCTGGACAACTACGGCCTGCTGACGGTCGACTCCAACCTGATCTATTCGATCGTCGACGTGCTGCTGGGCGGCCGTCGCGGCACGGCCGCGATGCGCATCGAGGGCCGTCCCTACACCACGATCGAACGCGTGCTGGTGCAGCGGATGATCGAGGTGGTGCTGCATGACCTGAAGAGCGCCTTCGAGCCGCTGCATCCGGTCAGTTTCTCGCTGGACCGCCTGGAGACCAACCCGCGCTTCGCCGCCATCGCCCGGCCGGCCAACGCCGCGATCCTGGTCAAGCTGCGCATTGACATGGAGGACCGCGGCGGCCGCATCGAGCTGCTGCTGCCCTACGCCACGCTGGAACCCATCCGGAAGATGCTGCTGCAGCAGTTCATGGGTGAGAAGTTCGGCCGCGACAACATCTGGGAAGGCCACTTGGCCACCGAGCTGTGGACCACGCAGATGGAGGTCCGCGCCGTGCTCGACGAACAGCAGGTGCCGCTGTCGCGCGTGCTAAACATGCAGATCGGCGATACGCTGATGCTGAACGCCACGCCCGACAGCCTGGTCGAGCTGCGCGCGGGGGCCATCCCGCTGACGCGCGGCCGCATGGGCCGCCGCAACCACTCGATCGCCGTGCGGGCCGAGGCGCCGCTGACGCCCGCCGCCAAGAAGGCCGTGCAGAAGCTGAAATGAGCCTCGTCGCCTTCGCCATGAACGGGTTCCTGGCCGTGCTGCTGATCGCGGCGCTGGCCTTCGGCTGGCGTCTCGATCGTCGCCTGAAGGCGCTGCGCGACAGCCATGAGGGCTTCGCCAAGGCGGTGGCCGATCTGGACAACGCCGCGGCCCGCGCCGAACAGGGCCTGGCCGACCTGCGCGCGGCCACCGACGAAGCCGCCGAGACCCTGGCGATGCGGATCGAGCGCGCCCAGGCCCTGGCCGCCCAGCTGGGCGAGATCGTCGACCGTCCGCCGTCCGCGCCGACTTTGGGGGCGAAGCCGCGGGCGCAAGCTCCGGACGAGCGTCCCGCGCCGCGCCTGAGCCGCGAGACGCCGCCGGCCCCCACCCCGCAGGAGGAGCGCCGCCTGTCGGCCGCCGACTTCGAGCGCCTGCTGGACCGCGAGGACCGCGTCGAGCGCGCCGCCCGCGGCGAACCCGTTTCGCGCCCGACTTCGCGTCCCGGCGTCGCGCCAAGACAGACCAACGAAACGCCGCGTTCACGGGCGCGGATCGATGATGACCTCTTCGACGGACCGGGCGAAAGCCCGTCCGCCAACCCCAGGGCTCCCCGCCGATGAAGAACGTTCCGCGCATCCTCCCCCTGGTCGGCGTCGCCGTCGGCGGGGTGCTGGCGATCAACGCCATGGCCGGCGCCAAGTCGCTGCCCGACCTGATGAGCGGGGCCAAGGCCTTCGCCGAGGGCGTCGCCGACAAGAAGGACGCCAAGGGCGGCGAAGAGGCTCCGTCGGCCGAGGGCACCGGCCAGCCAGCCGCCGCCAACGCGCCGCCGCCGCGCGTCTGCGCCCCGTCGGCCGACGCCCTGGCCAAGGAGGCCGGCCTTTCGCCCGCCGAGCTGCGCGTGCTGCAGAGCCTGGGCGCCCGTCGCGGCCAGCTGGACCAGCGCGAGCAGGACATCGACGTCCAGCTGCAGCTGCTGGCCGCCGCCGAAGCCAAGCTCGACGCCAAGATGAAGGCCCTGACCGGCCTGAAGGGCGACATCTCGGGCCTGCTGGGCCAGGTCGACGCCCAGAAGCAGGCCGAGGTCGATCGCCTGGTCACGGTCTATCAGGGCATGAAGCCCAAGGACGCCGCCGCCCGCATGACCCTGCTGTCGGACGAGGTGCGCCTGCCGATCGCCGCCAAGATGAAGGAACGGGCCCTGTCGCAGATCCTGGCCAACATGACCCCGGGCGACGCCAAGATCCTGACCGAACGCCTGGCCTCGCGCATGGCCAATCCGGTGGTCGAGAAGGGCAAGGCCGCGATCGCCGACAACGCCGCCACGCCAGCCGCTCCCGGCGCCGCGCCGAACAAGCAACAGGCGGACGCCGGCCTCGCCGGTGCGGCGGATCCCGCCGCGCCCAAGGCCAAGTCCGCCCCCAAGAAGGCCGGTTAAGGGAGGCCCATGACCCTTCGCCAGCTCCTGCGCTCCAGCGTCGCCGCCGCGGTCATCGCGGGGACGCTGGCGCCGTCCGTGTACGCCGCGCCGCCGCCGCCCGCGGCGCGCGCGTCGCTGGACGTGCGCGTGGCGCAGGCGGCGGACTTCTCGCGCATCGAGTTCCACTGGAGCGGCGGCGCGAAGCTCGTTTCCCATCGCGAGGGCCAGACCCTGGTGCTGCGGTTCAGCCGCGACGCCAATCCCGATCTCTCGACCCTGAAGATCGCGCCGCCGCGCTGGCTGAAGGCCTCGGAGGCCCGCCACATCAATGGCGCGCTGGAAATTATCATTACACTGACGGATGACGCCGACGCCCGGCTCGGCAACGCCGACGGCGTCGACTTCGTCAATCTGTTCGCCCGTCCCGGCGCACCGCCGGCCAGCCAGACGCCGCCGCCGGCCGCTCCGATCGGCCGTCCCAATCCGATGCCCGCCGGCGGCGTGGTCAAGGTCGGCTTCGACCGCGAGGACCAGCAGGTCACGCTGTCGTTCGACTGGGCCGCGCCGGCCGGCGCCGCTGTCTTCCGGCGCGGAGAGGCGGTGTGGATCGTGTTCGACACGCCCGCGCGGCTGGATATTTCCAAACTGCCGTCGTCTAGCATCCGCTATTCCAAGATCCAGGCCTTGAAGGGCGCGGACTACGCGGCGCTGCGCATCGTCACCCCGTCCGGCACGCCCTACGTGGCCGAAGGGCAGGGTGGGTTGTGGAAGATCAGCCTGGGTCCGGGGACGCAGGAAGCGCCGGACGTCATCAAGGTGGCGCGCGACGAGAGCGTGCGCCCGGCCACCCTGTCGGCCGCCGTCTCGGGCGTCACCAAGCCGGTCTGGGTCGACGATCCCGCCGTCGGTGACAAGCTGATGGTGGCCCCGGCCCTGGCGCCGTCCAAGGGGCTGCCGTCGCGCCGTGACTATGTCGAGATGGCGCTGTTGCAGTCGGCGCAGGGCTTGGCCGCCGAGGCCTATGCCAGCGACCTGGTGGTCCAGGCCAGCGGCGACCTGCTGCGCATCGGCCGCCCCAAAGGCTTGATCCTCTCGCCGATCTCGGCCAACACCCCGCCGGAAGCCGCCGCCGCCGGCGCGCCGCAGCCGATGTCGATGCCCGCCCTGATCGACCTCGACAACTGGCCCAAGACCGGTTCGGGCGGCTTCCTGGCGCGCTACAACGCCCTGCAGGGCGCCGTCGCCGCCGCGCCCGACGGCGAGGGCAAGGACAGCGACCGCGCCGCCCGCATGTCGCTGGCCCGCTTCCTGGTCGGCTCGCAGATGTCGTTCGAAGCGATCGGCGTGCTCAACGCCGCGGGCCGCAAGCACCAGACCCTGCTGGGCGACGCCGAGTTCCGCGGCCTGCGCGGCGTGGCCAAGGTGTTCGCTGGCCGCCTGACCGAGGCCGACGCCGATTTCTCCTCGCCCGTGCTGTCCGACGATCCGTCCAGCGCCCTGTGGCGTGGCTACATCTCCGCCAAGCAAGGCCAGTGGGCCGACGCTCGCGCCAAGTTCGCCGGCGGCGGCCGGGCCCTCGATCTGTTCCCGCCGACCTGGCGCGCGCGCTTCCTGCACGCCCAGGCCCAGGCCGCGCTCGGCGTCGGCGACGTGACCGGCGCGATGCAGCTGATCAACCAGGCCCTGGCCGTGCCCAAGGTCCCGGTCGAGGACCAACTGGACATCCGCCTGACCCAGGCTCGCGCCTTCGAGGCCAAGGGCGAGAAAGTCCGCGCCCGCCGCATGTTCGAGGCCATCGCCAAGGCCCCGTACGACCGCATCGCCACCCCGGCCATGCTGCACGCGACCGAGCTGGGCTACGCCAAGGGCCAGATCACCGCCCAGAAGACCGCCGAGACGCTGAACCAGTTGCGCTATCGCTGGCGCGGCGACGGCGTCGAACTGGAGGTGATCCGCTCGCTGGGCCGTCTCTATATCGACCAGGGCCGCTATCGCGAGGCGTTGGAAGTGCTGCGCTCGGCCGGCCGCCAACTGCCCGACCGCCCCGAAGCCGTGGCGCTGCAGAACGACCTGTCGAACACCTTCCGGCAGTTGTTCCTGCAAGGCTTGGCCGACGGCATGCAGCCGGTCCAGGCCGTGGGCCTGTTCTACGACTTCCAGGACCTGACCCCGATCGGCGCCGACGGCGACCAGATGGTCCGCAACCTGGTGCGCCGCCTGGTCGACGTCGATCTGCTGGACGACGCCGGCAAGCTGCTGAAGTACCAGGTCGACAACCGCCTGAACGGCGTGCCCAAGGCCCAGGTCGCCACCGACCTGGCCTGGATCTACCTGATGAACAAGAAGCCGGAGGACGCGCTGGACGCGATCAACGCGACCCGCACCACCATCCTGCCGCCGGCCCTGAATGTCGAACGGCGCCTGGCCACCGCCCGCGCCCTGATGGGCCTGGGCCGCTTCGACGACGCGCTGGAGCTGATCGACAAGGACAACAGCCGCGACGGCCAAGAGATCCGCGCCGAGATCGCCTGGAAGCAGCACACCTGGCCGACAGCCGGGGCGCTGTACGAACGCTCGCTGGGCGATCGCTTCAAGACCCCGGGCGCGCTGAGCGCGGGCGACGAAGCCCGCCTGCTGCGGTCGGCCGTGGCCTACAGCCTGGCCGACGACGACGCCTCCCTGGCCCGCCTGCGCGCGCGCTGGTCGGGCTTTGTCGACAGCGCCGGCAACCCCGACGGCCTGCGCGTCGCGCTGCAGGGCATGAACGTCGAATCGCTGTCGCCTTCGGACTTCAGTCGCGTCACCGCCGACAACGAGGCCTTCAACGGCTGGATCGGGCGGATGAAGGACAGGTTCCGCACCGGCCAGCCCGCCGGCTCGCCCGCCCGCGCGGGCAAATAGGGCAGGGGCTTCCACGGAAAGCCGTTTTTGGCCGGATGACGAGGCACGACCGCCCTCTCGCCGGCCCGCGTCATCGAAAATTCACCCGCCAAAAGCGGATTGGTCTTATGGCGGGCGCCAGGCGTTTAGCCTAGTTAGGGCCGGCGCGAAGGCCCGGAGGGGCTGGCGGCTGGCGACCGCTTGCCTTTCCGCCGCAAGCATGTCATGACAACGTTGTCATAGGGTGGACGACATTGGCTAAGAAGAACCAAGACGCCGATAACGGGCGCGAAGTGCTGGTGCTGCTGGGCGGAGCGGGGGATCTGGCCCTGCGAATGCTGTTGCCTTCGCTGTATTTCCTGGAAGTCGACCGACTGCTGCCGCACGACTTGCGCATCGTCGGCGTGGCCCGCGCGGAGCATACGCCCGAGAGCTACAAGGCCCTGGTCCGCGAACAGCTGGGCAAGCGCGCCACGGTGGAGGAGGCGGCCTGGAACCGCCTGGCCGCCCGTCTCGACTATGTCGCCGTCGACATCACCAAGGAAGAGGACACCAAGCGTCTGGCCGATCGGATCGGCCCGCATGAGACCATGGTCATCTTCTTCTCGCTGTCGCCCAGCCTGTATGGCGCGGCCTGCGTGGCGCTGCAGGCGGCCGGCCTGACCGGTCCGACCACCCGTCTGGTTCTCGAAAAGCCGATCGGCCGCGACCTGGAAAGCTCCAGGAAGACCAACGCAGCGGTCGGCGCGATCGTCGACGAAAGCCAGATCTTCCGGATCGACCACTATCTGGGCAAGGAGACGGTCCAGAACCTGACCGCCCTGCGCTTCGCCAACGTGCTGTTCGAGCCGCTGTGGGATCGCAACACCATCGACCACGTGCAGATCACCATTGCCGAGACCGAGAAGGTCGGCGACCGCTGGCCCTATTACGACGAGTACGGCGCGCTGCGGGACATGGTGCAGAACCACATGCTGCAGCTGCTGTGCCTGGTGGCCATGGAAGCGCCGTCGGGCTTCGACGCCGACGCCGTCCGTGACGAGAAGGTCAAGGTTCTCCGCAGCCTGCGTCCCTTCACGCGCGACAGCGTCGCCCACGACACCGTGCGCGGCCAGTACGTGGCCGGCGTCGTCGAGGGCTCCGCGCGGGTCGGCTATGTCGACGAAGTCGGCAAGCCCACCAAGACCGAGACCTTCGTGGCCATGAAGGTGGCGATCGACAACTGGCGCTGGGACGGCGTGCCGTTCTTCCTGCGCACCGGCAAGAACCTGCCCGACCGTCGCACCCAGATCGTCGTGCAGTTCAAGCCACTGCCGCACAACATCTTCGGCGCGGCGACCAGCGGCGACCTGTGCTCGAACCGCCTGGTCATCGACCTGCAGCCGGACGAGAACATCATCCTGACCGTGATGAACAAACGCCCGGGCCTGTCGGAAGAGGGCATGCGCCTGCAGTCGCTGCCGCTGTCGCTGTCGTTCAGCCAGAGCGGCGGCCGCCGCCGCATCGCCTATGAGAAGCTGTTCCTGGACGTCTTCCGCGGCGACAGCACGCTGTTCGTGCGCCGCGACGAGGTCGAGGCCGCCTGGAAGTTCATCGACGACGTCTCGGCCGCCTGGGCCGACGCCAATATCGAGCCGGCGCACTATGCGGCGGGCACCTGGGGGCCGCAGTCGGCGCAGGGTCTGATCTCGCCCGGCGGTCGGTCCTGGAAGGCGTGATCATGGCCCAATCCTCGCTTCCCAAGCCCGAGATCGAAGCCTTCCCGACCCGCGAGGCGCTCTACGACGCCGCCGCCTCGACCATCGTCGAGGCCCTGACCACGGCCGTGGCCGAGCATGGCCTGGCCGGCTTCGCGGCGACGGGCGGCTCCACGCCGGCCCCGGTCTATGATCGCCTGGCGACCCTGACCGCGCCCTGGGACAAGGTCATGGTCACCCTGACCGACGAGCGCTGGGTCCCGCCGACCGATCCCAGCAGCAACGAAGGCCTGGTGCGCCGTCACCTGCTGAGGGGGCGCGCGGCCAGCGCCGGCTTCTCGCCGCTGTATTTCGAAGGCGTCGGCCATGAGGAGGCGGCGCTGAAGGCCCAGGCCGGCGTCGCGTCCGCCACGCCGTTCGGCGCGGTGCTGCTGGGCATGGGTCCCGACGGCCACTTCGCCTCGCTGTTCCCCGGCTCGCCGGTGCTGGCGCGCGGTCTCGACCCTGAGTCCGACCGACTGGTGCTGGCCGTGCCGCCGGGCGATCCGGCCCCTGACATTCCCCGGATCAGCCTGACCTTCCAGGCGTTGACCCAGTCGGCGCTGATCGTGCTGCTGATCACCGGCCAGGCCAAGCGCGCCCTGCTGGACGGCGAGGTCGACCCGACCCTGCCGATCGCCGCCATTCTGAACCAGGACCGCGCCAAGGTCCGCATCCTCTGGGCGGAGTAATCGCCATGAGCCTGAACCCGGTCATCGCTGAAGTCACCGCCCGCATCGTCGAGCGCAGCAAGGACAGCCGCGCGGCCTACCTTGCCAACATGCAGCACGCGATCGACAGCCAGCCGGGGCGGGCCAAGCTGTCCTGCGCCAACTGGGCGCACGCCTTCGCCGCCTCGCCGGGCGTTGACAAGGTCCGCGCCCTGGACCCGAACGCGCCGAACATCGGCATCGTCTCGGCCTATAACGACATGTTGTCGGCCCACCAGCCGCTGGAAGCCTATCCCGCGCTGATCAAGGCCGCGGCCCGCGAGGTCGGCGCCACCGCGCAGTTCGCCGGCGGCGTGCCGGCCATGTGCGATGGCGTCACCCAGGGCCGTCCGGGCATGGAGCTGTCGCTGTTCTCGCGCGAGGTCATCGCCATGGCCACGGCCGTGGCCCTGACCCACGACGCCTTCGACGCAGGCCTCTACCTCGGCGTCTGCGACAAGATCGTGCCGGGCCTGGTGATCGGCGCCCTGACCTTCAGCCACCTGCCGGCCCTGTTCGTGCCCGCCGGTCCGATGACTTCCGGTCTGCCAAACTCGGAGAAGGCCCGCATCCGCGCCCTCTACGCCGAGGGCAAGGTCGGCCGCGCCGAGCTGCTGGAAGCCGAGCAGGCCAGCTACCACGGTCCCGGCACCTGCACCTTCTACGGCACGGCCAACACCAACCAGATGCTGATGGAACTGATGGGCTTCCATCTGCCCGGCTCCGCCTTCGTGCATCCGAACACGCCGCTGCGCGAGGCCCTGGTCAAGGAAGCCGCGCGCCGCGCCGCCGCCGTGACCAACAAGGGCAATGAGTTCATCCCGGTCGGCCGGATGATCGACGAGAAGTCGATCGTCAATGGCGTGGTGGGCCTGATGGCCACCGGCGGCTCGACCAACCTGGCCCTGCACATCGTCGCCATGGCGCACGCGGCCGGTGTCCAGCTGACGCTGGAGGACCTGGACGACATCTCCAAGGCCACGCCCTTGCTGGCCCGGGTCTATCCGAACGGCGCCGCCGACGTGAACCACTTCCAGGCCGCCGGCGGCATGGCCTTTATCATCCGTGAGCTGCTGAAGGCCGGTCTCGTCCACGAGGACGTCCAGACCATCGCCGGCCGAGGCCTTTCGCTCTACGCCCAGGAGCCGCACCTCGAGGACGGCGTTCTGAAGTGGCGCGAGGGCGCGACCGAGAGCCTGGACACCGCCATCGTCCGTCCGGTCTCCGATCCGTTCAGCCCCGAGGGCGGCCTGCGCCTGCTGGCCGGCAACCTCGGCCGGGGCGTCATGAAGATCTCGGCCGTGAAGCCCGAGCACCACGTGATCACCGCCCCGGCCGCCGTGTTCCAGGAGCAGGAAGACTTCATCGCGGCCTTCAAGCGCGGCGAACTAGACCGCGACGTCGTGGTGGTCGTCCGCTTCCAGGGCCCGTCGGCCAACGGCATGCCGGAACTGCACAACCTGTCGCCGTCGATCTCGGTGCTGCTGGACCGGGGCTACAAGGTCGCCCTGGTCACCGACGGCCGCATGTCCGGCGCCTCGGGCAAGACCCCGGCCGCCATCCACGTGACGCCGGAAGCCGCCAAGGGCGGGCCATTGGCCTATGTCCAGGACGGCGATGTGATCAGCGTCAACGCCGAGACCGGCGAATTGAAGATCCTGGTGGACGAGGCGGTTCTGCGCGCCCGTACGCCAGCGAACGTCCCGGCGTCCAAGCCGGGCTTTGGTAGGGAACTGTTTGGATGGATGCGCAGCGGGGTCGGCGCCGCCGACGCCGGCGCGTCCGTCTTCGCTTGAGGAAGCGCATCGTCATGGACGGCAATCACAGCGTGGGGCTCGGCCTCGTCGGCGACATCGGCGGCACCAACGCCCGCTTCGCCCTGGTCGAATTCGACGGTCAGGACCCGCGCCTGATCGAGCCGACCACCTACAAGGGCGAGGATTACGGCACGGCCGAGGACGCCATTGAGCACTACCTGCAGAAGGTCGGCGTCCGCCATCCCGACCAGGCGGTGGTGGCCGTGGCCGGCCCGATCGAGCACGGCTCGGTCCATATGACCAATCTTGACTGGCGGATCTCGGAGGACAGCCTGCGTCGCGCCGGCGGTTTCCGGAACGCCAAGCTGATCAACGACTTCACCGCCCAGGCCCTGGCCGCGCCGCGCCTGAGTCCCAAGGACCTGCGCCAGGTCGGTCATCTGCCGACCTCGGGCGAGGGGGATCTGGCCATCCTCGGTCCGGGCACCGGCTTCGGCGTCGCTGGCCTGGTGCGTCGTCACGGCCAGGAGATCCCGCTGGCCACCGAGGGCGGCCACGTCGCCTTCGCGCCGGTCGACGCGATCGAGATCGAGGTGCTGCGCGCCCTGACCAAGCAACTGGACGGCGGCCGCGTGTCGGTCGAGCGCATCCTGTCGGGGCCTGGCATGGAAGACCTGCACGTGGCCTTGGCCGAAGCCGAGGGGCGCAAGGTCGAGACCCTTGCCGCCAAGCAGATCACCGAGCGCGCGATCGAGGGCTGCGCCGACAGCCTGGCCACGGTGAACCGCTTCTGCGCGGTGCTGGGTTCGACGGCCGGCGACATCGCCCTGACCCTGGGCGCGCGCGGCGGCGTGTTCATCGCCGGCGGCATCGCCCCCCGGATCATCGACATCCTGGAGACGAGCCCGTTCCGCGAGCGCTTCGACGCCAAGGGCCGCCTGTCGCACTATACCCAGTCCATTCCGACCCACGTCATCCTGCATCCGCACACCGCCCTGATCGGCGCGGCGGTGGCGATGACGCCGGAGGGCCGGGCGGCGGTTTCGTAGTCGTCTTCTTGGGGCTCGCCATGACAACCCTGTCATGGCTTAGTATCCGCCACGCCGGAGAGAATCGGCGCGACGAGGGACGGAATTGAGCGCCAAAGTCACGATCCACGATGTGGCCCGCGAGAGCGGAGTCTCGATCAAGACCGTTTCGCGGGTCCTCAACCGTGAGCCCAACGTCAAGGCCGACACCCGTGACAGGGTGCAGGCCGCCGTGGCGGCGCTGAACTATCGGCCCAACATCTCGGCCCGCAGCCTGGCGGGCTCGAAGGCCTATCTGATCGGCGTCTTCTTCGACAACCCCAGCCCCGGCTACGTCACCGACGTGCAACTGGGGGCCATCGCGCGGTGCCGGCAGGAGGGCTTCCACCTGATCGTCGAGCCGATCGACTCGACGGGCGACATCCAGGAACAGGTCCAGCCGATGCTGGCCACCCTGCGCATGGACGGGGTGATCCTGACCCCGCCGCTCAGCGACCATCCACTGGTGCTCTCCGCGTTGGAGCAGGCGGGCGTCGCCTATGTCCGCATCGCGCCGGGCGGCGATATGGACCGCGCCCCGTGGGTCAGCATGGACGATCGCCTGGCCGCCTACGAGATGACCAAGCACCTGATCGGGCTGGGCCACCGCGACATCGGCTTCATCATCGGCCACCCCGACCACGGCGCCTCGCACCTGCGCCACCAGGGCTTCCTGGACGCCATGCGCGACAGCGGCCTGATCGTCCGCGATGACCGGGTGGAGCAGGGCTTCTTCTCGTTCCGCTCGGGCTTCGACGCGGCCGAGAAGCTGTTGGGCGGCGCCGATCGTCCGACCGCGATCTTCGCCTCCAACGACGACATGGCCCTGGGCGTGATGGCCGTGGCCAACCGCATGCGCCTGGACCTGCCTGCCCAGCTGTCGGTCGCCGGCTTCGACGACACGCCGGGCGCCAAGATCACCTGGCCGCAGCTCACCACCGTGCGCCAGCCAATCTTCGCCATGGCCGGCGCCGCCGCCGACATGCTGATGCACGGCGTGGAACAGGAGGAGGGCGCGCCGCCGCCCTCACGGGTTCTCGACTTCGAGCTGGTGGTCCGAGAGTCCACCGGACAGGCGCCCCGCTAAGGCGATGGAGCCGTCCGTTAGGTGTTACCGCAATCATATTGACCTTGACAGCGCTGTCCCATCGGCGCGACATCAGTTCGATCAAGACGGTCGTCCACGAAGGCGGCGTCGGAGGAAACGCCAATGACTTCGCCCGACAGCGCCCGTCGCGTCGTTCTGTTCGACGCACGATCACTCCCCTCCAAGCGGGCCTGAACCGCTTTATCTTTCGCTCGGCGCGGTTTCCCGCAAGCGCCGCGTCGAGCGCTTTTCCCCTTCAATTCACGCGATCCGCCCGGGGGCGGCGTATCCTTGGGAAGAACCATGTCCGCATCCAGCCTCGTCCGCGCGTCCGCCCTGGCCCTGATCCTGGCCGGCGGCCTTACGGGAACGACCCTGGCGCAGAACGCCGCGACGGCCCATCCGAGCGTCTGGCCCAAGGCCCACAGTCCCGCGACGATCACCGACGCCCGAACCGAGGCCTTCATCACCAAGCTGATGAGCCAGATGACCGTCGAGGAGAAGGTCGCCCAGACCATCCAGGCCGATGGCGCGTCGATCACGCCGGAAGAGCTGGCGAAGTATCGCCTGGGCTCGGTGCTGGTCGGCGGCAACAGCGCGCCGGACGGCAATGACCGCGCCACGCCCCAGCGTTGGGTCGAGTGGATCCGCGCCTTCCGCGCGGCGGCGCTGGAGAAGCGCGGCGGTCACCAGGAAATCCCGATCATGTTCGGCGTCGACGCCGTGCATGGCCACAACAACGTCGTGGGCGCGACGATCTTCCCGCACAATGTCGGCCTGGGCGCGGCGCGCGATCCGGACCTGATCCGCCGCATCGGCGAGGCGACGGCGGAGGAGATGGTCGCGACCGGCGCGGACTGGACTTTTGGTCCCACCGTGGCCGTCCCGCGCGACGAGCGCTGGGGCCGCGCCTATGAGGGCTATGCCGAGGACCCGGAAGTGGTGAAGGCCTATTCCGGCCCGATGACCCTGGGCCTGCAGGGACCTTTGATCGCCGGCAAGCCGTTGGGCGCCAACCATGTGGCCGGCTCGGCCAAGCACTTCCTGGCCGATGGCGGCACCGTGGGCGGCAAGGACCAGGGCGACGCCCAGATCTCCGAGGCCGATCTCGTCCGCCTGCACGCCGCCGGCTATCCGCCGGCCATCGACGCGGGGATCCTGTCGGTGATGGTCTCTTTCTCCAGCTGGAATGGGGTCAAGCACACGGGCAACAAGAGCCTGCTGACCGACGTGCTGAAGGGGCGGCTGGGCTTCGAGGGCTTCGTGGTCGGCGACTGGAACGCCCACGGCCAGGTCGAGGGCTGCACCAACACCAACTGCGCCCAGGCCTATCTGGCCGGCATGGACATGATCATGGCCCCCGACAGCTGGAAGGGCCTCTACGACAACACCCTGGCCCAGGTGAAGGCCGGCCAGATCCCGATGGCGCGGATCGACGACGCCGTGCGGCGCATCCTGCGGGTCAAGGTCAAGGCGGGCCTGTTCGAGGACAAGCGCCCGCTCGAGGGCAAATATGAGCTGCTGGGCTCGCCCGCGCACCGCGCCGTGGCCCGCGAGGCGGTCCGCAAGTCGCTCGTTTTGCTGAAGAATAGCGGCGTCCTGCCGCTGAAGAGCTCGGCCCAAGTGCTGGTCGCCGGCGACGGCGCCGACGACATCGGCAAGGCCGCCGGCGGCTGGACCCTGACCTGGCAGGGCACGGGCAACAAGAACAGCGACTTCCCCAACGGCCAGTCGATCTATGCCGGCGTCGCCGAGGCGGTGAAGGCCGGCGGGGGCGGCGCCGAGCTGTCGGTCACGGGCGACTACAAGCAAAAGCCCGACGTCGCCATCGTGGTGTTCGGCGAGAACCCCTATGCCGAGTTCCAGGGCGACATCGCCAATGTCGAGTACCAGCCCGGCGACAAGACCGACCTGGCCCTGCTCAGGAAGCTGAAGGCGGCCGGGATCCCCGTGGTCTCGGTGTTCCTGAGCGGCCGCCCGCTGTGGACCAATCCCGAGATCAACGCCTCGGACGCTTTCGTGGCGGCCTGGCTGCCGGGCTCGGAAGGCGGCGGTGTCGCCGACGTGCTGATCGGCGACAAGGCGGGCAAGCCGCGCCATGACTTCCGGGGCAAGCTCTCGTTCTCGTGGCCCAAGCGGGCCGACCAGGAGCCGCTGAATATTGGCGACAAGAACTATGATCCGCAGTTCGCCTACGGCTACGGCCTGAGCTACGCCAAGCCCGGCAAGGTCGCGGTGCTGTCCGAAGACGCCGGCGTCGCTTCGACGGCGGCGGTCAATGTGGACCGCTATTTCGCCGCCGGCCGCGCGCCGCCGCCGTGGGCCCTGAACGCCAGCGGGGCCGTTTCGCTGAAGACCATCGACGCCGGCGCGCAGGAGAACGCCCGTCGGGCGACGTGGAGCGGGGAGGGGCCGGGGAGCCTGACGATCGCCGGCCCGCCGGTCGATCTCTCGCGCCAGACCACTGGCGACATGGCGGTGACGATCCGGTACAGGGTGGATGCGTCCCCAGAGAAACCGGTGTCCCTGGGTTTGGCCTGTGGCGAATCCTGCGGTGCGACGGTAGACGTTACGTCAACGTTGTCAGGTGTGAAACGCGGCGAATGGCATACGGCCAAGATCAAACTTTCCTGCTTCAGGGCCAAGGGCGCGGACATGACGCATGTTTCGTCCCCCTTCGCGCTGTCCACCGCCGGACGCATGACGTTGTCATTCACCGAAATCAGGCTGGCCTCCAACGAGGGCGACGCCTTCTGTCCGCCGGGCTGACCCAAGACCAGGAAGGAGCGACGGCATGATCCGCGCCCGTCGCTCGCGCATCGTCGCCACCCTCGGTCCGGCCTCGAGCACGCCGGAAATGATCGTCACCCTGGCCAGGGCCGGGGCGGACGTCTTCCGCCTGAACTTCAGCCACGGCGCCCACGAGACCCACGCGGCCGTCTATGCGGCGATCCGCGAGGCCGAGAAGACCGTGGGCCGCCCGCTGGGCATCCTGGCCGATCTGCAAGGCCCCAAGCTGCGCGTCGGCAAGTTCGCCGAAGGTCCGGTCATGCTGAAGGCCGGCCAGGCCTTCCGCTTCGATAGCGACCCCACCCCGGGCGACGAAACGCGGGTGCATCTGCCGCATCCGGAGATCCTGACCGCCATGCGGCCCGGCGCGACCCTGCTGCTGGACGACGGCAAGCTGCGCATGACCGTGACCGACGCCGGTCCGGGCTATGCCAACACCACCGTGGTCAATGGCGGCAAGCTGTCCGAACGCAAGGGCGTGGCGGTGCCGGACGTCGTCATCCCGATGTCGCCCCTGACGCCTAAGGACCGCGAGGACCTGGCCTTCGCGCTTCGCCTCGGCGTCGACTGGATCGCCCTGTCGTTCGTGCAGGCCCCGGAGGACATGGCCGAGCTGCGCCGGATCGTCGAAGGCCGCGCCGCCGTGCTGGCCAAGATCGAGAAGCCCCAGGCCCTGAAGGTGCTGGGTCCGATCCTCGACCTCTGCGACGGGGTGATGGTGGCCCGTGGCGACCTCGGCGTCGAAATGGCCCCGGAAGAGGTGCCGGTGGCCCAGAAGGAAATCCTGCGGGCGGCGCGCGAGCGCGGCATCCCGGTGATCGTCGCCACCCAGATGCTGGAGTCGATGATCAGCTCGCCGACCCCGACCCGCGCCGAAGCCTCGGACGTGGCCAACGCCGTCTACGAGGGCGCGGACGCTGTGATGCTGTCGGCGGAGTCGGCGGCCGGCGACTATCCCGAGGAGTCGGTCTCGATGATGAACCGCATCATCGAGCGCGTCGAACGCGACCCGCGCTGGCCCGAGCTGATGCAGGCCGAACAGCGCCACGACGATGACGACGCCGACGTGCTGGTGGTCGCCGCCGCCGGCGCGGCCAAGTCCGGCTCGACCAAATGCCTGGTGGCTTTCACCACCACGGGTGCGACCGCGCGTCGCCTGGCCCGCGAACGCCCGCTGCAGCCGGTCCTGGCGCTTTCGCCCGACATCAACGCCGTGCGCCGCATGACCCTGTGCTGGGGGATCGAGCCGCGCGTCAGCGCCCAGCCCGACAGCCTGGAGGTCGTGACCACCGACGCGTCGAGCAAGGCGCTGGAGCTGGGTCTCGTCGCGCCGGGCGAACGCCTGCTGGTCGTGGCCGGGACGCCGTTCGGCGCGCCGGGCGCCGCCAACCTGCTGCGGCTGGCCCACGCGCCCGCGCCGTCTCGCCGGCGCTAGCCCCGGCTCTAGCCGGCGAAAGACGCCGGCAGGAGCCGCTCGTAGCCGCGACGCACGGCGCCGTAGCACTCGCAGGCCATCGCTTCGAGGCCGTCGCGGTCCAGGATGTCGACCACGCCGCGGCGATAACGGATCAGGCCCTTGCTCTGCAGCGAACCGGCGACGGCCGTGACGGTCGTGCGCTGGACGCCCAGCATGTCGGCCAGGAACTCCTGGGTCAGGTTGACCGTGTTGCTGTCGATGCGGTCATGGCAGCCCAGCAGCCAGCGGCAGAAACGAGCCTCGACGGCGTGCAGGGCGTTGCAGGCCACCGACTGGATGGCGTGACCGAACAGCGCCTCGTTATGACGATCCACCAGATCGCGCAGCGCGGCGCTTCGCCTCCAGACCTCATGCAGGGGCGCAGCGGCGATCCGCAGGGTCGAGCCCGGAGCCTGGACGATGGCGCGGCTCAGAGCTTGTCGCGGCGCGACGGCGGCCATCAGGCCCAGAGCGCCTTCGCGGCCGATGGTGGCCGACTCGATGGCCGCGCCGTTTTCCATCAGGGTCATCAGCGAGATGACGCAATCGTTCGGGAAATAGACCTGATCGATCTGGTCGCCCGGATCATGGAGAAGACGCCCCTTCTCCAGATCGATCGCGGACAGATGTGGCGCGAGAAGGGCCCTGTCCTCGGACGGCAGCGCGGAAAGCAAGCGGTTCTTCAAGGTCGCCAACGGCCCAGTCATGCGGAATCGAACGCCGTCTCACGGCAAGGGTTTCAAGCTATAGGTGGGGGCGTTGCTGGGCGCCGTCGCTTAGCCGACACAATGCAGTCAGGACGGTCGTAAAAACAGAAGAGTCCACGAAACAGTCTGCTTTTCGCCATCATTTGGCATTTTGAGTGTCTGTCGGGTGGTCGACATAACTACTCAATCTAGGTGCGTGGCGACTTGAATTGATCTGAAACGGGCAAAGGAAAAGCCGCCTCGAAAGGGCGGCTTGAAGATGGTGCGGAACAAGGAATGGGACGGGCGGGGAGCTGTTGGCTCCCGCTCTGGCGGTCGGTGGCGAGGTCGCCCCTGGCCCTGTCTCGCTCTTGCCTTGACCGGCGTCGGGCATGGGCGGCCTTCCTGCGATCGGGGAACCGCAAGGAAGAGCCGTTGGCGCGGGCGGCGGTTCCCGCGCCCCAGGCCGCCGAACCTGACCCGGGGACGGGAGGGATTCGAGCGATCTGGTCCCACGCGTGCGAGCCCTCGTCAGCTACCCGGAAGGCGAAGGTTCGTACGCCACGGGCCTTGTTGGAGGCGCACCGCCGAGCACCTCCGCCGTTCAGAACTACTTCGGCTTGGCGAAGGCCGAGGACATCCAGCCCCGGGCGCCGTTCTCGTCGTCGACTTCCATCCAGACGCCGTTGCGCTGGCCGGTCGGATAGACCGCGCCGCCGGCCTTGACCTTGCCGACGATCGCGCCGGTCGGCGAGGCGGCGCCGCGCAAGGAGACTTCCTGGGTCGTGGCCAGCAGGTTCGGCGCGGCGGACGCGGTCGGCGCGGCGGTGGTCATGGCGGCCGAGACTTGCGTGACGGCGGCCGCGCCGCACTTGCCCTGATAGAGGCCGCCCATGACCGCCCGGCGCTGCTGGGCGAGCTGGATGTTCTGGGCTTCGCGCTGAGCCTTGGCGGCCGCGGCGGCCTTGGCCTGGGCCGCGGCGGCGTTGGCGAACATACCCAGACCCGGGACGCGGCCCAGAGCCCCGCTGTACAGGGCGGCGTTGACGCCTAGGCTGGCGGCCGTCTCGGCCCCGCGCGCGCCGGCCTCGGCGCTGGCGATGGCGTTGTTGGAGACGCCCATCATCTGGTCCATGCGGACCATCTCGGCGCTGATCTGGTCGCAGGTCATGGTCGCGTCGGCCGGGTAGCTGAGCTGCAGCTGGGCCCGGGCGCTGGTGGCGATGAGGGCGAGGCCCAGCATGGCGCCAAATCGGGCAAAATTGGCGGCGATGGTCTTGGTCATGATGGCTCCCCTGGACGGAAGCCGTCTTTGGCCCGCTCCCCGCGAGACCCGCTCCGTCAGTACGAGAACGACGGTATCCGGACCTCGCGGAGGCGGCCTATCCCCAGGGCTGGGGGTAGCTTTGGGTCAAAAACCCATCAGCCGCGCGTAGCGGTCGCGGTGGAAGCTGGCGCCGCCGAACAGGGCCTCGGTGACGCGGGCGCGCTTCATGTAGAGGCCGGCGTCGTGGGCGTCGGTCATGCCGATGCCGCCGTGCATCTGGACCATCTCGTTGCTGGCCAGATGGACGAGTTCGCTGGCCTTGGCCTTGGCGAGGGAGGCGAGCGCCCGGGTGTCGCCACCAGCATCAAAGGCTTCCAGGGCGGCCTCGACGCACGAGCGCGTGGTCTCGATATCGGTGAACCACTTGGCGGCGCGGTGCTGCAGGGCCTGGAACGTGCCGATGACCTGGCCGAACTGGGTGCGGGTCTTGATGTAGTCCAGGGTGATATCGAAGGCCGCCGAGGCGCTGCCCAGCATCTCGGCCGCCAGGCCGGCATAGGCGCGGTCCAGGACCGGCTCCAGCACCGCCCAGCCCTTGTCGACCTCGCCCAGCACCGCGTCGGCGCCGACTTCGACGCCATCGAAGGCGATCCGGGCCGCGCCGCGCGAATCGATCAGTGAAAGGTGCGTGCGGACGACGCCGGGCGCGTCGCCGGCGACCAGGAACAGGGTCAGGCCCTCGGTCGAGCCCACCGCGCCGCCGGTGCGAGCGACGACGATCAGCAGGTCGGCGGCCTCGCCGTCCAGCACGAAGGTCTTGGTCCCGTTCAGCACGAAGCCCGAAGCGCCCTTGGTCGCGGTCAGGGCCGTGCGGGCCGGATTGTGGTGCGAGCCCTCGTCGACGGCCAGGGTGGCGACGGCCTCGCCGGTGGCGATCTTGGGCAGCCAGGCCGACTTCTGTGCGTCCGAACCCCCCAGCTGAAGCGCCGAGGCGGCGATCATGGCGGTGGAGAGCAGCGGAGAGGCGGTCAGGGTCCGGCCGGTCTCCTCCAGGATCAGGCCCAGGCCGAGATAGCCGAAGGCCGAGCCGTCATAGTCCTCCGGCACGATCACCCCGGCCCAGCCCATCTGGCCCATCTCGGCCCAGGCGTTGGGATCGAAGCTCTGCTTGGATTTGCCATCGCGCAGCTTGCGCAGGGCGCCGACGGGGGCGCTTTCGCTGGCCCAACCCTTGGCGGCGTCGCGCAGCATGGTCTGTTCTTCGGTCAGGACGGCCATCAGGCGTGCTCCCTGGATTGATGACGGACGGCCCAGTCGAGGGCCTGTTCCAGACGGTCGTTGCCCCAAAAGAGCTCGCCGTCGGCGGTGAGGAAACTGGGCGCGCCGAACAGGCCGCGCTCCTTGGCCATGCGGACATGGTCCTTCAGCAGGGCCTTGATCGGATCGGACTGAGCGGCGGCCAGGACGTGTTCAGGACCCGCGCCGACCTCGGCGATCAGCGGGGCGAGAACCTCGGGACTGGAGATATCCAGGTCGTCGACGAAGTTGGCCTGGTAGACGGCGCGGCTGAACTGAGGCGTCCAGCCATCCTCCAGTCCGACCAGGGCCACGCGGGCGGCCAGCAGGCTGTTGCGCGGGAACTGGCTGGGGTGATGCAGGGGCAAGCCCTGCTGCTCGCAGACCCGCTCCAGGTCGCGCCACATGTACTCGCCTTTCACGGGGAAGGCGTTGAAAGGACTGTCTTTCAGCCCCTGCTGTTCATGGAATAGCGGGCCGACGATGAACGGCCGCCAAGCCACGGCCACCCCCTTGTCGGCGGCCAGCCGCTCGATGCGCATGGCCGCCGGATAGGAGTAGGTCGAGGCGAATTCGTACCAGAACTCGATCATCGGACTATTGGTGGTCCAGCAGGCCCAGAACCCGCTTGGCGACGACGTTGAGGTTAACCTCGCTGGTGCCGCCCTCGATCGAGTTGCCCTTGGCGCGGAGCATGGCGCGGGGGGCGGCCAGTTCTTCCGACGTGAAGCCTTCGCCTTCCCAGCCGAGGCCCTGCAAGCCGAGCGCCTCGACCAGCAGCTCGGTGCGCTCCTGGTTCATCTTGGCGGCGGCGTACTTGATGATCGAGACGGCGGCGCTGGGGCCCGAGCCCTGCTTGGACTCGGCTTCGGCGCGGCGCACGGTCAGCATGAAGGCGTGGGCGTCCATCGAGTGGGCGGCCAGGCGGGCGCGGAAGTCGCCATCGGCGATGCGGCCTTCGCTGTCGACGCCGATCTCCTTTTTGGCCGCGTCGACGGGCGACAGGCCGCCGCCGCCGCCGAAGCCCGAGGCGCTGATGTTCTGACGCTCGTACTGGAGCAGGCGCTTGGCGATGTCCCAGCCGCCGTTCAGCTTGCCGACCAACTGGTCCTTGGGGACCTTCACATTGTCGAAGAAGGTCTCGCAGAAGGGCGAGGAGCCGCTGATCAGCTTGATCGGTCGGGCCTCGACGCCCGGCGAGGTCATGTCGAACAGCACGAACGAAATGCCCTCGTGCTTCTTGCTGGTGTCGGTGCGCACCAGGCAGAAGATCCAGTCGGCCTGGTCGGCGTAGCTGGTCCAGACCTTCTGGCCGTTGATCAGGTAGTGGTCGCCCTTGTCCTCGCACTTGGTCTGCAGGGAGGCGAGGTCGGAGCCGGCCCCGGGTTCGCTGTAGCCCTGGCACCAGCGGGTCTCGCCACGCACGATCTGCGGCAGGAAGCGCTGCTTCTGTTCCTCGGTGGCGTATTCCAGCAGCACCGGGCCCAGCATCCAGATTCCGAAGCTCATCAGGGCCGGGCGGGCCTTCAGGCGACGCAGCTCCTGCTCCAGCACCTTGTTCTGGGCCTTGGAGAGACCGCCGCCGCCATATTCCTTGGGCCACATCGGCGCGGTCCAGCCGCGCTCGGCCATGCGGTCCAGCCACAGCTTGGCGTCCGGGTTTTTCCAGACCATCTTGCGGCCGCCCCACGGGGCTTCGTCCTCGCCCATCGGCGCGTTCAGGGACGGCGGATAGTTAGCCTCGAGCCAGGCGCGGGTCTCGGCGCGGAAGGCGTCGAGCTCGGTTCCCCCGAAGTCGGCCATCGTCTCATCTCCCTAGTCGGACGGTTATTGGCCGCCACACTACGCCGCCCGGCGACGGCGGCAAGTCGATTCAAACGGTCGTTCGCATCTTCCCTCGAACCGCGACGGTGACCCTGTCATGGTTTGCGCGGTATAGGAGGTGTCATTGCTGGATCCCGCGAGGGATTCGTCCTTCCGGGATCTGGATGTCCTCGACAGTTTTCAGGCCCGCGGCCCTGGCGATCGCTCCGACCCTGGCGGCGATCCTGACCGCGTCGGCTGGCGTCATGCTGCTGGCCTCGGGGGCGACTCCCTCGGAACCGACCCGCTTCCTGCTGTTGCTGGCCTTCGCGCCGGACCTGCTGATCGAGATCAGCCACTTCTTCTCCTCCATCCTGGGCCTGGTCCTGCTGTTGCTGGCGTTCGGCCTGCGGGCGCGGCTGGGCGCGGCCTGGTGGGCGGCGCTGGCCGTGCTGGCCGCCTCGGCGGTGTTGGCGATCTTCAAGGGCCTGAACTGGGAAGAGACCGCCATGCTGTCGGTGTGCTTCCTGGCCATCCTGCCGTTCCACGACGCCTTTCCGCGCAAGGCGGCCCTGACCAAGATGGAGATCACGCCCGGCTGGCTGCTGTCGGCCGCCGCCGCCATCATCGGGGCCAGCCTGCTGGGCTGGTGGTCGTTCCACCACACCGAATTCGCCGACAAGTCCTGGATCCGGGTGCTGCAGGACCATGACGAGGCCGCCCGCGCCATCCGCTCGTCGATCGCCGCGGCCATCGCGCTGCTGGCCGTCGGCGTCTGGCGACTGGTCGCCACGGCCGCCACGCCGGCCGTGGTCGACGACACCGATCCGGAATTCGACCGCGTCCGCGCCATCCTGGCCAAGGCCCAGGACGCCGAGCCCAGCGCCAACCTTGCCTTGCTGGGCGACAAGCGCTTCCTGTTCTCGGCCTCGGGCGAGAGCTTCCTGATGTTCGGCGTGCGAGGGCGGTCGTGGATCGCTCTGGGCGCGCCGGTCGGCAAGGAAGAGGAGCGCATGGAGCTCTTCTGGCGCTTCCGCGAACTGGCCGACGCCCACGCCGCGCGGGCCGGCTTCTACGGCCTGGGTCCCGATGATCTGCCGGACTCCGTGGACCTGGGTCTGGCCATCCAGAAGACAGGCGAAAGCGCCGCGGTGCCGCTGGAGGCCTTCAGCCTGGCCGGTCGCCGCCGCGAGGTCCTGCGCCGCAACTGGCGCAAGGCCGGGGAGGGCGGGGCGGCCTTCGAAATCCTGCCGGTCGGCGCCGCTGTGGCGATCATGGACGAGCTGAAGGCGATCTCCGACGCCTGGCTCAGCCACCACGCCGGCGGCGAGAAGAGCTTCTCGATGGGCGGCTTCGATCCGCGCTACGTGGCCGAGTTCCCGGTCGCGGTGGTGCGTGACGAGGAGGGCAAGATCGTCGCCTTCGCCACCCTGTGGCTGACGGCGTGCAAGACCGCGTTCTCGATGGACCTGATGCGCTACTCCGACGAGGCACCCAAGAACGTCATGGACTACCTGTTCGTCGAGCTGCTGCAGTGGGGCAAGGACGAGGGCTACCAGGCGTTCGAGTTCGGCATGGCCCCGCTGGCGGGGCTCGAGGATCGGCCGCTGGCGCCGATCATGTCGCGCGTGGGCCGGCTGCTCTACGAGCGCGGCGAGGAGATCTACAATTTCCAGGGCGTGCGGCGGTACAAGGACAAGTACGACCCTGTCTGGCAGCCGCGCTACATTGCCGCGCCCCACAAATGGGCGATCCCTTTCCTGCTCGCCGACATCGGTCTGTTGTCCTCTGGCGGGATGTCCGGCCTGACCAAACGGCCCAAGAAGGCCGCTAACTAGCCTTGCGACGCCCGCGACCTAGTATCGCGGCGGGTTACCGGTCTGGACGCCCAACAGGTTGAACAGGTGCACCAACATCAGCATCAGGCCGACCACGCAGACCATCATCAGCGGACGCCAGGGCACCATGCGCGGGCCCTTTAGGACATTGATCGGACGCGCCCCCAGCCACCCGAAGACGAGGGCAAGAGTCAGGAACACAACCGCGGCGGAAATGGTCAGGGGTAGATCCATGGCCGCTTCTAGGCCTGCGACAATCCGCCTGGCAAATGGTTAACCTGCGTTAACCCTCTTGCGTTTTAACCACGCTACAGAACCTTGGGACTCTGTCCCGATTCCTCCACAGTGAATCGTGCAGCCACTACATCTGGCGTTTTGGTCGCGTTTACACCCCAGGAATCGGTGACTAGCGTTTTCCTCAGATGCGAGGAGATCGATTCGCAATGACTGCGGCGTCGCCATGGAGCGTTAAGGGGATCGACCCCAAGGCACGGGAGGTCGCAAAGGACCTCGCGCGTCGCTCTGGCATGACTCTGGGCGAATGGCTCAATCGCATGATCATCGAGGGCGATGGTCAGGCGGCGGAGCAGTTCGCCGACAAGCCCGCGGATCGGGACGAGGCGCGCAGCCGCGCCTATCTGGAAGTCGTCAAGGAGGATGCGCCCCCGCGTATCGAGATCGCCGAACATCCGGCGGACGAGGTCGGCCGCGTGGCCCTGGCCCTGGACCGCCTGACCCAGCGCATCGAGGCCGCCGAAGGCCGCAACGCCGCCGCCATCTCCGGCATCGACCATTCCGTCCGCGACGCCCTCACGCGCCTGGGACGGTCCGAGCGTGAACAGATCGCCGTGGCCGCCCGTTTCGAGGGCGCCGTCGACGAGTTGAAGACCGAGCAGGCGCGCGCCGCCGAGCGGACGCGCCGCATGGAAGCCGAAGCGGCCGGGCCGCGCTCGGCCGAGGCGCTTCGCGCGCTAGAAGGCGCCTTGGGCAAGGTCGCCAGCCACCTCTATGACGGCGAGGCCCGCACCCGCGAGGCGATCGCCGCGTTGGAAGCCCGCGTCAACGCGACGTCGGCGCCGCAGGATCCCACCGCCCTGGTCGACGCCGTCGTGGCGCGCCTCAGCGAACGCCTGGAAGCCGCCGAGACCCGCACCAGCGAGGCCCTGCGCGACATGAGCTCGTCGTTCTCGGCGCTGGACCAGCGCCTGGGCGCGGTCGAGGGCGCCAATCCGGCCGCCGGCGTGCAGGAGCGCCTCGACAGTCTGGCCGTCAGCCTGACCCAGAAGATGGAAGCCGCGCGCCTGGAGATGGCCGCCAAGCTGAAGGAATCCGCCGACGGTCGCTTCGACCGCATGGAGCGCAAGCTGGGCGAGATGGCCGCCCACGTTCAGGCCGCCGAGCAGCGCTCGGCCCAGGCCATCGAGCGCATGGGCCGCGAAGTGGTCGGCGTCGCCGACGCCTTCAATCGTCGCGTCCAGGCCGCCGAGCAGCGCAACGCCACGGCCATCGAGCAGGTCGGCGGCGAAGTGGCGCGCATCGCCGCCACCGTCGAGCACAAGCTGAACCGCGCCGACAGCGTCCAGGCCCAGGCCCTGGAAAAGCTGGGCGCGGAAATCGCCCGCATCACCGAGAAGCTGGCCGAGCGGATCGGCAGCGCCGAGCGCCGCAACGCCCTGGCCATCGACGATGTCGGCGAGCAGGTCGCCCGCGTCACCGAGCGCCTGAACCAACGCCACGAACGCTCCAGCCAGGAGCTGGTCGACCGCATCCGCCAGAGCGAGGAGCGCACGCTCCGTATGCTGGAAGAGGCGCGCGAAAAGATCGACACCCGCCTGCACGACGCCCAGCGCAAGCTGGAAGCCGCGCCGCCGCCGGTGGCAGCGGCCCCCGCGCCGGCCCGGGTCGCTCCGGCCCCGGCGGTCTCGCCGTTCGATGATCCCTATTTCGGCCGGTCGGCCTCGTTCAGCCAGTCGGCTTCGTTCGACGACGACCAGGACGTCTTCGATGCGCCGGCCGCTCCGTCGCGCGAGCCCAGCTTCGAGATCGCCGAGTTCCCGGCCGCCGAGCCGGAAGAGCGCGCCTTCGCGCACGACGACTACGCCATGGCCGACGGCTTCGAGCCGGAGGCGCCGCGCTACGAGGAGGTCGAGCCCGAGGTTTCCGACTTCGCTCCTGTCCAGCCTACCCGGCCTATGTCGACCCGCGACATCATCGAGCAGGCCCGCGCCGCCGCGCGCGCCGCCGCGGCCGCCGACGCCAAGACCGTGGGCAAGGCCAAGCCGGAAAAGAAGGCCAAGGCCCCCAAGCCCGCGAAGGGTGAAAAGACCGGAACGCCGCTGTTCAGCGGCTTCGGCTTCGCCAGGAAGTCCAAGAGCCGCCTGGGGGCGACTGTCGCCACCGCCGTGATGGTGTTTGGCGGCGCCGGCGCCCTGGGCGCCATGGTCGGCGGCTTCATGCTGCTCAGCGCCGACGGCAGCGGGGCGACCCCGACCCGCGTCGCCGACGCCATCGCCGGCCGCAAGTCGGACGTCGAGGTCACCCGTCCGGAAGCCGACACCACGCCGGGCCAGCCGCGCGCCGCCGTGGCCCTGACCACGGGCGTCACGCCCATTCAGGCCGACGCCGCGGCCGCGCCGGTCGCCACCGACAACGCCAAGGCCCTGTTCGAGGACGGCGTCCGCAAGATCGAGATCGGCGACCGCTCGGGCCTCGACATCCTGCGCAAGGCCGCCAACGGTGGCTATCCCGCCGCGCAGTTCTACCTCTCGAAGATGTATGAGGCCGGCAAGGGCGGCGTGAAGCAGGACATGCCGGAAGCCCGCCGCTGGAGCGAACGCGCGGCCGCCGGCGGTGACCCACGCGCGATGCACAACCTGGCGCTCTACTACTTCAAGGGCGAGGGCGGCCCGCGCAACTCGACCACGGCGGCGACCTGGTTCCGCAAGGCCGCCGACACCGGTCTGGTCGACAGCCAGTTCAACCTGGCCCAGCTCTACGAAAGCGGCCTGGGCGTCAGCCAGAACCCGGCGGAAGCCTACAAGTGGTACGTGATCGCCGGCCGTTCGGGCGACGCCACCGCCCGCAGCCGCGCCAACGCCCTGCGCGCCCAGCTGACGGCCGAGGCCCAGCAGACCGCCGATCGCTCGGCCCTGGCCTTCCGTCCGCAAACCCAGACCCAGACGGCCAGTCTGACCGCGTCGGCCCCGGCCGCCAACGCCAACCTGGGCATGGCCCAGAAGGTGCTGTCGCAGCTCGGCTACTACCAAGGTCCGCGCGATGGCGTCGCTTCGCCGGCCCTGCGCCAGGCCATCGCCGCCTACCAGCGCGACCAGGGCCTGCCGGCTTCGGGCGGCATGGATGGCGAAACCCTGAACCGCCTGTCGGTCTACGCGCGATAGGTTGATCTTCCCGCGCAATGCGGGAGAGCATCTATCGCGTTGACCCTCCGGCCTTCACCCGGCAATCAGGGATATCCCGGACGCCGAAAGGGCCGCGCGCGCCTTGCACTTCTACCTGCCCATCGCCGAGGTGTCGGTGAACGCGCTGCTGCTGGTGGTGCTGGGCGGGCTCGTGGGCTTCATCTCCGGCATGTTCGGCATCGGCGGCGGCTTCCTGATGACGCCAGTTCTGGTGTTCATGGGCATCCCGCCGGTCGTGGCCGTGGCCAGCGAGGCCAACCACGTCGCCGCCTCGTCGGTCTCCAGCGTCATCGCCTACAGCAAGAAGCGCTCGGTCGATTTCCGCATGGGCGGGGTGCTGGCCTGCGGCGGGGCGATCGGCTCATTCATCGGGGTCGAGGTGTTTCGCTGGTTGCGCCTGATCGGCCAGGCGGACTTCGCGGTGTCGCTGTCCTACCTGTTGTTCCTGGGCGTCATCGGCGGGCTGATGCTGACGGAGTCGGTGGGGACGATCCTGCGCCGCCGGAGCGGCCAGCCGCCCAAGCCGCGCCGCGACCGGCGACCGGCGCTGCTGTACGCCCTGCCGTTCAAGGTCCGCTTCCCGCGCTCGCGGCTCTATATCAGCGTCATCCCGCCGGTCCTGCTGGGCGTGTTCGTCGGCGTCCTGTCGGCGGTGATGGGCGTCGGCGGCGGCTTCATCCTGGTGCCGGCCATGATCTACCTGCTGCGCATGCCCGCGCCGGTGGTCATCGGCACCAGCCTGTTCCAGATCGTCATCACCACCTCGCTGACCAGCGTGTTGCAGGCCGGCCGCAACCAGACGGTCGATATCGTGCTGGCGACCCTGCTGCTGATCGGCGGGGTGATCGGGGCGCAGCTGGGCGCGCGGGCCTCGGGCCGCTTCCGCGCCGAGGAGTTGCGGGCGCTTCTGGCCGTGCTGGTGCTGGTCGTTGGCCTGCGCATGGGCGCGGACCTGTTCATCAAGCCCGAGGAAGCCTTCGTCCTGATGACGGGAGCGGCGCGATGATTCCGTTGGTCGCCGCCCCGCCCGCGCCGGCGGTTTCGGCCGCCCTGACCGACACCGAGATCCGGGTCAGCTCCGGCTTCCGGGGCGCGCGGATCGTGCTCTATGGCGCGGTGTTCGATCCGACGGACCGGCCCAGCGACATCGTCGTCATCGTCCGCGGCCCCGACCAGCCGCTGCGTATCGCCCGCAAGACCCAGGTCGCCGGCCTGTGGCTGAACAGCCGTCCCGTAGTGTTCCGCGGCGCCCCGGGCTTCTACCGCGTGGCCTCCACCCGCAAGCTGCAGGACATCGCCGGCTTCGCCCCCTTGCGCCACCTGGGCGCGGGGCTGGAGCACCTGGCCATCGCCGCGCCCCTGGAGCAGCGGGTCGAGACCACCTATGGCGTCCGTGATGTCGTGGTCAGCCGCTTGGGCGCGGACTACCTCGACTGGCGGCGCGCCGTGCTGCGCCTGAAGGAGAAGGCCGGCCTCTACGCCGCCGACCCGCAAGGCGTCCGCTTCGTCGACAAGGGCCTGTTCCGCGCCGAGCTGGACCTGCCGGCCGAGGCGCCGATCGGGCGGTATACGGCCCGCATCGTGCTCTTCCAGGACGGCAAGCCGGTGTCGATCCGCGACCGCACCCTGGTGGTCGAGAAGGCCGGCGCCGAGCGGGCGCTCTATGTCTTCGCCAAAGATCGTCCGTGGACCTATGGGCTCGTGTCGGTAATAGTCGCGCTCGGGGCAGGGTGGGCGGCTTCGGTCGCCTTCCGAAGGAGTTGAGCATGAACGAGTCCGCGGGCGAGCGGACGCCGGTTCCGCCGGCGGTGTGGGTCTTTGGTCTATCGACCCTGATTCCTTTCTTCATCTCGTCGGTGTTGTTCTGCTACGGCCCCGACAGCATCCAGAAGTCGTCTCTGACGGCGCTGCTGGCCTATTCGGCCGCCATGGTCTCGTACTTCGGGGGCGTGCGTACGGGGCTGGAGATCGAGAACCCCAGCCCACGCTGGTCGGTCCTGGGCATCTCGCTGCTGTTCCCGTTGTCGGGTTTCGGCCTGCTGCTGGGCGAGCTGAAGTTCGAGCCGGCCTGGCAGCTGTCGGGTTTCCTGCTGGTCTTCCTGCTGCAGTGGGTCTGGGACGTCACCGACCACGAGGGCCCCAGCTGGCGCCCGCGCATGCGCACCCTGCTGACCGCCGGCGCGGCGATCTCCCTGGCGTTCGCCCTGGAGCAGGCGCTGCATATGTAGCGGTCGCGCTTGCTGGCGCTCGGTCGATAGGATTTAATCCTACTAGATGCGAGGGCCCGTTATGCGATCGACCAAGCAGCTCGGCGTAACCCTTCCCAATGAGACGGCCGCCCAGGTTCGAGCCAAGGTCGAGTCTGGCGCCTATGCCAGCGAGAGCGAAGTCATCCGGGAGGGCCTGCGCGCGCTTCAGGCCCAGGAACGGGCGCTTGAAGCCTGGCTGCACGGCGAGGCGGCCAAGGCCTATGACGCCTTCGAGGCTGATCCTTCCCGAGGACGTTCCAGCCAGGATGTGCGAGCCGCGCTCGCCGCCGCGCACGCACGCGGCTCCAAGGCCTGATGAGTATTTAATTCGGTCGTCTAACGCCCGAAGCAGAGGGCCACCTCCTCGCGCTCTATCACTATCTGTCTGTCGAGGCGTCGCCGAGGACGGCGGCGCGCTTCACGGATGAGATCGTCGATCGCTGTGAAGCGCTTAGTAGCTTTCCCGAACGTGGCGCGCCGCGGTTTGACGTGCGGCCGGGTCTTCGCACGCTCTCTTTCCGGCGGGTGACGATCACCTACGCCTTGAAGGGCCGACAGGTGGTCATTGTCGGCATCTTCTATGGCGGCCAGGACTACGAAAGCATCCTGGGGCAGGACTAATCCGGACGCAGAGACTTCCGCCCCACCGGGTGGACCCGCTTCGGCCCCAGCGCGCCCGCCAGCAGCGGCCCGGCGAACAGGTTAGAGAACGCCTCATCCAGAATGTTCAGCCCGCCGGTGAAGGCCCCGAACGCCGGCAATACCAGGCGCTGGCCGTCCGTCACGAAGCAGCGGCGGCGGGTGGTGGCGCGGCCGCTGGTGATCTTGGCGGCCGGGTGCAGGTGGCCGGCGACCTCGCCTAGCTGGACGCCGGGCAGGGGCTCGTGGCGTAGGGTCAGGCCCGACACCGACGCCTCGTCGATGATGTCGCCGGGCAGGATCCTGGGCCCATCGGCGTCGTGGTTGCCCACGGCCCAGACCAGTTCGCGGCCCAGCGCCAGGCCTTCCAGCCGACGGTAGTCGTCCGCCGCCAGCCGCGACTCGCCGCCGCCATCGTGGAAGCTGTCGCCCAGGAAGATCAGCCGCGCGGGCGAGAGCAGGGCGAGCTCGCGGTCCAGGCGGTCCAGGGTCTCGCGCGTGTCATAGGGCGGCAGCATCTGGCCGAAGCGCGCGGCGTAGCTGCTGCCCTTCTCGAAATGCAGGTCGGCGACCACCAGCGTGTTCTCGCGCTCCAGCCACAGGGCCCCGGACCAGCGCAGCATGACCTCGACATTGGCCAGGTCGACCCGCAGGCCGCCGCAGAGGGAGGGTTCGAAACGCGTCACGACATGGCCTCGGCGATCAGGTCTTCCTCGGCCTCGGCCAGGATCATTTCGCCGGCCGCGTCGCCCGGCGCGCGCTCGCGGCCGATCTCCAGCATGATCGGCACGGCGAACGGCGAGACGCGATCCAGCCGCATGTGGCGGATGCGGCCCTGCACGCGGGTCAGCATGTCGCCCAGGCGCGCGATATCGAGCATGCCAGTGGCCGCGTCATGGCGCGCGCAACGGAGCATCAGGTGGTCGGGTTGGTGTCTACGCAGCACGTCATAGATCAGGTCGGTTGAGAAGGTCACCTGCCGCCCGGACTTCTCGGCGCCGGGGTGGCGGCGCTCGATCAGCCCGGCGATCAGGGCGCAGTGCTTGAAGGCCCGCTTCATCATGAAGCTCTCGTCCAGCCAGGCCTCCAGGTCGTCGCCGAGCATGTCCTGGGCGAACAGGTCGTCGAGATCCAGACCGTCCATCGGCCGCAGCGACCAGATATTCAGCGCGTAGTCGTTGCAGACGAAGCCCAGCGGTCCGACGCCCAGGCGGTCGAGCCGCCGGGTCAGCAGCATGGCCAGGGTGGTGTGGGCCAGCCGGCCGTCGAACGGATAGCAGACCAGGTGGAAGCGCTTGCCGCGCTGGAAGGTCTCCAGCAGCATCTCGCCATCGCCGGGGATGGCCGAGCGGACCTTCTGCCAGCTCAGCCACTCCTGGACGTCCGGCGGCAGGGCGGCCCATTCACGCTCGTCGTGCATCATCTGGCGCACGCGGCTGGCCAGATAGGTGGAAAGCGGGAACTTAGAGCCGCCCCAACTGGGCATCTTCGGGTCGTCGTTCGGCGCGGGCGAGACAAAGGCGTCGGCGCCCACGAGGCTGTTGTAGCGCCAGACCTGCCCGGCGAAGACGAAGGTGTCGCCCGGCGTCAGTTGCTCGAAATAGCCCTCTTCCGCCTCGCCGATTTTGCGGCCGCCCATCGGCCTCTTGCCGCCGCCGATGCGGATGTTGATCATGCCCGGCGAGACGATGGCCCCGACGTTCATCCGATGCTGTTGGCGGGCTTGGGCGTTGCGGGCGGTCCACAGGCCGTCGGCGTTCTGCACGATGCGCCGGAACTTGTCGTAGGTGCGCAGGGCGTAGCCGCCGGTCGAGACGAAGTCGACGACGGTCTCGAAGTCCTCCCAGCTGAGCTCGGCATAGGGACCCGCTGAGCGGACCTCGTCATAGAGGGCGGTCAGCGCGAACGGCTCCGAGCAGGCGCAGCCCATGACGTGTTGAGCCAGGACGTCCAGCGCGCCGATGCGCGGCGGATCGCCGTCCAGGTGGTTTTCCAGGATGGCGTCGGCGGCGGCGCGGCATTCCAGCATCTCGAAGCGGCTGGCGGGCACGAACAGGGCGCGGCTGGGCTCGTCCAGGCGGTGGTTGGCGCGGCCGATGCGCTGGACCATCCGCGAGGCCCCCTTCGGCGCGGCCAGCTGGATGACCAGGTCGACGTCGCCCCAGTCGATGCCCATGTCCAGAGTCGAGGTGCAGACGACGGCCCGCAGCGCGCCGCGCGTCATGGCCGCCTCGACCTTGCGGCGTTGCTCGGCCGACAGGCTGCCGTGGTGCAGGGCGATCGGCAGGTCGTCCTCGTTCAGCTCCCACAGGCGCTGGAAGGCGAACTCGGCCTGGAAGCGGGTGTTGACGAAGATCAGCGCCGTCTTCGACGACTTGATGATCTCGTAGACCTCGGCCATGGCGTGCTCGGCCGTATGGCCGGCCCACGGCACGCGGCCGCCGGAGACCAGGACTTCGACCACCGGCTGCGCGCCGCCCGAGCCGAGGACGAGGTCGATGCTGTCGCGGCCGCTGTCGCCAAGCCACTTCCGCACCAGGTCCGGATCATCCACCGTCGCCGACAGTCCCACCCGTCGCATCGACGGCGCGAACTGCTGCAGGCGCGCGAGACCCAGCGCCAGCAGGTCGCCCCGCTTGCTCGGCCAGATCGCGTGGGCCTCGTCGATGATCACGCAGCGCAGGTCGCTGAAGTATTCCCGCGCGCCCTCCCAGGCGCAGAACAGGGCGAGTTGCTCGGGCGTGGTCAGCAGGATGTCCGGCGGTCTCACCCTCTGACGCGCCTTGCGGGCCTCGCCGGTGTCGCCCGTGCGGCTCTCGGCCACGATCTTCAGGCCCATCTCGCGGATGGGGGTCAGCAGGTTGCGCTCGACATCGACGGCCAGGGCCTTCAGCGGCGAGATGTAGAGGGTATGCACCCCGGCCGGCGTGTTGCGCGGCGGGCGCTCGGACAGCTCGATCAGGCTGGGCAGGAAGCCGGCCAGGGTCTTGCCGCCGCCGGTCGGGGCGATCAGCAGGGCGCCGCGTCCCTCGCGGGCCTTCTCCAGCATGGCCAGCTGATGCTCGCGCGGGCTCCAGCCACGGGCGGCGAACCAGTCTCGAAACCTGGGAGGAAGGGCGTCAGCCGCGAGCATTGACCGCGATATAGCATGTTCCCCTTCTGTTTCATCCGTCTTTTGAACCCGTATCGGGCGAGTCCGGTTGCGCGCGGCCGGGCGGACGGGTGTCTGCCTTGACGCTCCCGCGGTCGATGCCACGATCCCGGGACGGTGGGGACGTGATGCGTAGCAGAGTGCCGCCCTTGATGTTGGTGTTGGCCTTGGCGTTGTCGCCGTCGTTGCTGATGGGCGGCGGCGCGGCGTTCGCACGGGCAGACGGTTCCTCCGAAGCCAAGGCGACCTTCGCGGCGACCCTGAAGGACGCCCAGGACGGCGACGCCACGCGCTATGTCGACCTGGCCAAGCTGTACCTGGACGGCGAAGGCGTCGATCGCGACGTGACCCAGGCCTTGGCCTGGCTGCGCAAGGGCGTGGCCGGCGGCGATCCCGACGCCATGGTCGAGCTCGGTAATATCTATTTCGACGGCGCTGACGGGGTGAAGATCGACCGCCGCGCCGCCATGAAGCTCTACGCCCAGGCCGCCCGGTTGGGCGATCCCAATGGGATGTACAATCTCGGCGTCGCCTACGAGGGCGGCGAGGGGCTGCCCGAGAACCCGCGCCTGGCGCTGGCCTGGTACCTGAGGGCCGCCGCCGCCGGGTCCGCGCGCGGCTATTATAGCGCCGGCGAGGCCTATCTGGACGGCGATGGCGCGCCGGTCGACACGGCCAAGGGCGTGGCCCTGCTGCGCAAGGCGGTCGAGCTGGGCTCGCCCGACGCCATGAACGAGATGGGCCGGCTGCACTCGGAGGGGACGGGCGTGCGCCTGGACCAGGCCGAGGCCCTGAAGTTCTACCGCGCCGCCGCCGCCAACGATCTGGCGGCCGGCATGTCGAACCTGGGCGTCGCGCACCACAACGGCGAGGGCGTACCGATCAACTACACGGAGGCCATGCGCTGGTTCCAGATGGCGGCCGAGCGGGGCTATCTCGAAGCCTGGTACGACCTTGGCGTCATGTGCGAGCGCGGGCAGGGCATCAAGGCCGACGATGACCTGGCGCTGCTGATGTATCGCAAGGCGGCCGAGAGCAAGGACGCCGACCTGCGCCAGAAGGCCCAGAAGGCGATCAATCGCATGGAGGGCGTCGACGACGATGACGAGGTCCCTGTCGTCTGAGGCGCTAGGGAAGCGCTTGTTCTTATTCTGTTTCGTCGCGGTTTCTGCTAACGGAGTCGGGTGACCGCTTTCTCGCCGACTCTGGATCTCGCCCCCGCGCTCGTCGTGCTGCCGGGGCCGCGCGCGGGCGTGGCCGACGGGGCGGGCGAGGGTCGGATGCTGCGCCCGCCGGACGCCCGCGACCTGTTCGAGCATGGCCCGGTGCTGGTGGCGCATGCGGCGATGACCGCCCGCCGCCTGAACCTGTCGCCGCCCTCGCGCCATGCCCGCCTGTTCGACGTGCTGGAGCTCTATGCCTTCGTCCGGCCGGCGACCTTCTGCGCCCCGTCGGCCGTGGGCCTGGCCATGGCGCTGGGGTTGCGTGAACCGCATGGCGCCGCCGAACAGGCCCAGAGCCTGCGCGAGAGCGCCGACGCCCTGCTGCGCGACCTGGCCCTGACTCCAGTCCCCTCGCGGGAGGAGGCCCTGGCCGTGGCCGAGACCCTGGCCAAGGCTGGCTGGTCGTGGGGGCCGGCCGTGATCGGCGCGCTGCGCTCGGTTCAGGCCGGCAACCAGTTTCGCGGCTCGGGCCTGGACGTATGGGCGCGGCTGGTCGAATGGGAGGATCAGGCCCCGCCCGGCGAGCCCGGCTCGCGGCCGATCGATCCTGAACGGGCCGGGGAGCGGCTGGCCGAGCTGCTGAAACGCTCCGGTCTGGACGAGGTGCGCGAGGCCCAGGTGACCTTCGCCAAGGAGGCGGCCTTCGCCTTCCAGCCGCGCGAGCGCGAGGGCGAACCGCGCATGATGCTGGCGGAGGCCGGCACCGGCGTCGGCAAGACGCTCGGCTACCTGGCGCCCGCCTCGCTGTGGGCCGAGGCCAACGGACCGTCGGTCTGGATCAGCACCTATACCCGCGCCCTGCAGCGCCAGATCGAGCGCGAGAGCCGGTCGATCTATCCCGATCCCAAGGAGCGGGCGCGCAAGGCGGTGGTTCGCAAGGGGCGTGAGAACTATCTCTGCCTGCTGAACTTCCAGGAGCAGATCAACGGCGCCCAGCTGGGCAATGGCGATCTGATCGGCCTGGCCCTGACGACGCGCTGGGCGCGCGCCACGCGGGATGGCGACATGACCGGCGGCGACTTCCCCGCCTGGTTGCCGACGCTGTCGGCGGTGCCGCCTTCGGCCCAGGCCAGCCCGTCGAATCTGGTCGATCGGCGCGGCGAGTGCATCCACGCCGGTTGCCAGCACTATCGCATCTGCTTCATCGAGAAGGCCGTGCGGGCGTCCAAGCGCGCCGACATCGTCATCGCCAACCACGCCCTGGTCCTGACCCAGGCCGCCTTCGACGGCGCGCGGACGGCGCGAGGCCTGAAGGGCGACAACGAGACCACCAGCCTCAAGCGCATCGTCTTCGACGAGGGCCACCACCTGTTCGAGGCCGCCGACAGCGCGTTCTCGGCCGCCCTGTCCGGCGCCGAGGCCGCCGAGCTGCGCCGCTGGATCCGTGGGCCCGAGGGGCGCGGTCGCCGTGGTCGGGGGCTCGAGGCGCGCCTGCTCGACATCCTGGGCGACCGCGAGGGCGCGCGGGGGGCGATGACCCAGGCCCTGCATGCGGCGGCCGCCCTGCCGGGCGAGGGCTGGTCGGGCCGGGTCGCGCCGCCGGACGGCCAGATCAATCCGATCGGACCGATCGAGAACTTCCTGGTCGCGGTGATCGAGCAGCTGCGGGCCCGCACCAGCGAGCGGGGCGGCGGCGCGGATCTCGGCCTGCAATGCGACGCCCGGCCGGCCACCGACCTCGTCCGCGAGCGCGCGCCGGAGGCCGCCAAGGCCCTGGCCGCCATCGAGGCGCCGTTGCTGGCCCTGGCCCGCGCCCTGGAAGACGTGCTGGACGAGGACGCAGAGCACCTGGGCCCCTCCGAACGCGCCAGGATCGAAGGCGCGCTGCGCGGCCTGGACCGTCGCGCCCGCATGACCCTGCCGGCCTGGCGCTCGATCCTGAAGGCGATCGAGGACGACGACGTCGAGCCCAGCGAAACCGATCCGGACTTCGTCGACTGGTTCGAGGCGACGTTCCTGTATGGCCGGGTCGTCGACGCCGCCTGCCGCCGCCACTGGGTGGATCCGACCGAGCCGCTGCGCGCGGCGGTGCTGTCGCCAGCCCACGGGGTGCTGGTGACCAGCGCCACCCTGGTCGATCCGGCGCTGGAGGATCCGTTCGCCCTGGCCGAGATGCGCACTGGCGCGGCCCGCCTGCCGACCGCGCCCAAGGTGCTGCGGTTGGTCTCGCCGTTCGACTACGAGAACAACGCCAAGGCCTACGTCGTCACCGACGTGAACAAGGAGGACCCGCGCCAGGTCTCGGCCGCCATGCGCGAGCTGTTCCTGGCGTCCGGCGGCGGGGGGCTTGGTCTGTTCACCGCCATCCGCCGGCTGAAGGCCGTGCACGAGCGCATCGCCGCGCCGCTGGCCGACCAGGGCTTGGCTCTGTACGCCCAGCACGTCGATCCGCTGGAGGTGGGGGCGCTGGTCGACATCTTCCGGGCCGAGGAGGACGCCTGCCTGCTGGGCACCGACGCCATCCGCGACGGTGTCGACGTGCCGGGCCGATCCCTGCGGCTGCTGGTTTTCGACCGCGTGCCCTGGCCGCGTCCGGACGTGCTGCACAAGGCCCGCCGCCTGCGTTTCGGCGGCAAGGGCTATGACGACGCCGTGGCGCGGGCCCGCATCAGCCAAGCCTTCGGCCGCCTGATCCGCCGCGCCGACGACAAGGGCGTGTTCGTCATGCTGGACGCCGCCGCGCCGACCCGGCTGTTCTCCAGCCTGCCCGAGGGCGTGACCCTGGAGCGGGTCAGCCTGGTCGAGGCGATCGAGGCCACGGGGGCGTTCCTCGCCAAACAAGGCGCCTGAAGACTTCGCCCTGACTCAAAGCCGTCGAATTTCTGCAATCGACGGAGCCTAGAAGCTCTCCTCGGGGATAGGCCGTAGGAGCGTAACGATGATCAGACCCGCCGACCCCGCGATCGATGAAGCCGCCGCTCCGTCGCGTTGGCGTTCCGCCCGCGCCTTGGTTCAGGCCGTGCGCTGGCGCACGGGGCTCAGCCAGGCGGACTTCGCCCGCGTCTTCCACATCGATCGGACGCTGCTGGAAGACCTGGAGCACGGCGACGCCCGCCCCGACGCCGCCCTGACCGCTTACCTCCGCGTGATCGATCATGCCCCCGATGTGGTGCGCGAAGCGCTGGCCGTAGCGCGACCGTAGCGTCCATCAGCCCGCCGCCGACGTAGCTGCTCCAGGCAAGGAGCGGACGCATGCGGCGATGGATGACGGCGGCGGCGATGGTGTGGGCCCTGAGCGGGTCCGCCCACGCCTTCGAATTGACGGCCAAGGCCCAGGCGGCCCTGGCCAGGGGCGAGGCCTATGCCGAGGTCTCGCCTGATCCCGACGGCGTCTCTGGCCGCGTTCGGGCGGTGGTCGACGTCGCCGCGCCGCCGGAAAGGGTCTGGGCGATCATGACCGACTGCGCCACGGCGGGGCGGATGATCAGCAACCTGGCCAGCTGCCGCGTCGTCTCCGGCGACCAGCGCAGGGGCTGGGATATCCGCGAGCACGTCACGCGGCGCACCTTCGTCTTTCCGGGGATGCGGATCGTGTTCCGATCGGACTACGAGCCGGTCAGTCGGATCCGTTTCCATCTCGTGGAGGGCGACCTGAAGGTCGAGCAGGGCGAGTGGCGGCTGCAGCCGCTGGATGGCGGGCGCGGCACGCGGGTGTTCTACGACAACCGCCTGGCGGTCGACTGGCCTGTCCCCAAGGCCATGATGCGCGAGGCGCTGCGCAAGGACACGCCGAAGGTCCTGATGAACCTCCGGCGGGCCTGCGAGTAGGTCTTAAGCCACGTCGATATATTTGATCAGCGTGGCCATGTTGGCGATGAACGCGGCGGTCGAGACGCCGATCTTCGGGTTCGGATCGGGATAGGGCGAGGTGTCGTACTTGTCGCCGACCTTGGTCTCCGAGAAGTCGCCGGGAGTCGGCTCGGCCGGAGGCTCGCCGGCATAGGGATGGCTGGTCGAGGTCAGGGGCGTGGGCCACCAGCCTTCGGCGTTGAGCTCCAGGGTCAGCTTGGCGACCTTGTCGGCGTCGGCGGACACGGCCTTGAGGGCCGAGCTGGACAGGTCGCCGCCGACCGACAGGTCCTCGACCGAGATGTCCTTGACCATGAAGTACTTGGGCAGCGGACGCTGGCCCTTCAGTGGCGAGTGCCTGCTGGCCTCTTCCGGCGGCGTGGCCCTCAGTGTCTCGTAGCGGGCGCGCAGGCCCTTCACATCGACGTTCCGGAACGACGAGTAGTGGGTGACCGTGTTGTGCGGGTTCTCGTCGGTGAAGTAACGGCCGCTGACCACGTTCGAGCCGGTGCGATGCACGTACAGCGGACGGCCGTTGCCGATCTGGATGAAGGTCGGATAGCGCGGCTTGCCGGGCATGACGTCGTCGGGCAGGCGCACGGAGTCCAGCCAGGCCAGGGCCTCGGGTACGCGGGCAAGATACTTCGGATCGCCGGTCAGCTGGTAGAAGGTCATCATCTGCGACAGACAGCTGGCCGTGGCGTGGGTGGCGAAGGCCTTGGGCTCGTAGGTACGGGCACCGGCCGGCTTCAGGTCGGCGACGGTGTGCTGCAGGCCCCAGGCCGGCTGCGGCTGCGGCTGCTGGCAGGCGATATAGCAGTCCATGGCGCGGCGGATCGGGTCCAGGACGGTCTTATCGCCCAGGGCCTGGTAGACCATGATCAGGAACTCGATGTTCTCACCGATCACGTCGTCATTGAACGTGATGAAGCTGGTGTAGTCCGGGTTGCCGTGGTGGTGGAACTCGTCCTTCAGCGGATAGCGCTGCGGCCAGCCGCCGATGGGATACTGGCTCTCCAGCACGAACTTCAGGGCCTTCTCGAAGGCGGCCTTGTACTTCGGATCCTTTTTCTCGACGTACATGCGCAGCATGAACTTGCAGCACTCGGCGGTGCCTTCGTCGTCGAAGGTGCAGTTGCCGTAGTAGTGCTGGAATTCCTCGAGCCGCCAGCCGTTCTTGCCGATGGTGTCGTACCATTTCTTGAGCGAGGCCTCGCCGGCCATGTCGCCCAGATAGTTCCAGCCGCCGGCCGGGTTCTGGATGGCGATCAGGGCGTCGGCGGCCTTGCGGGCGGCGTCGTAGTAATACTCGTCGCCCGTGGCGTGATAGGCGTCGAGGAACAGGTGGCCGACCGTGCCGGTGCCGGGCGGCTGCACCCAGATCATCGTCGGAAAGGCTTCCATCTCGCCCCAGCGGCGCGTCAGGTCGGCCGAGTAGGACCAGACGTAGCCGCCCTTGTAGGCGGCCTTCTCGACCATGAATCTGGCCGCCTTCTTCATGGTCCCCAGGGCGTCCGCCTTGGTCGGCGCGGCCAGGGCCTTGAGCGGCAGGCCGGCGGCGGCGAAGGCGGCGGCCGTGGTGGCCATCAGGCGGCGACGGGAGAGGGGGGCGAGCGGCATGCGGGACTCCGGATGAGGCGGAGCCGTCAACGAACGGGAAGCCACTAGAGCCTGTTTGGACAGGCGCTGTCTCAAAGCTTGGAGCATGACGGCGCCGAAACCGGCATCCAATATCGGCTGTCGCGCTCGACGGCTTTTGGCGTTCCTCCCGGCCCTGACGGCCCCGTCGTCTGATGCAACGGTTTCAGCTACCATGCTACCGGTGTCATAGCTTTGGCCACCCACTTTTGCGACGAGTTTCCTCATTCTGGGATGGCTGCGTCAGCGCGCCGCAGCCGGGACGAGGCCCTTGTATGCAAAGGATTTCAGCGCTGCGGCGTCCTCAAAATGGGGGGCTGCGACAGGGCGACGCGTTGCTTAAGGATCCGCGTTCGGCGAAAGCAGGGTCACCAGTTTAAGAGGCGACGCCGCAGCGCTCGATGCTAGCGCAGCCGACGCCGTCCTGTTGGGGAACAGGACGACACCCCCAGGCCTTCTAGGTCCGGGGGTGTTTTCATTTATGCGCCATGCTTGCGATTTAACATTCTGTGACAATTTGGCGCGCGCAAAACGATGGTTAATGAACGGTGTGCGTCCAGCGGTCGCATGGTGGCTCTGTTCATGTCCTGTAAATGTTCGCCCCATGGGGAACCGCAACGATCATCTCAGCGAAGCCGAGCGTCTCGAGCGCCAAGCCGAGATCGCCGAAACCACCCAAGCCCGGGCGGCGTTGCTACGCATGGCCCAGGCCTCGCGCGGCGCGGCGGCCCTGCTGGGGCTGTTCGAGGCGTCGCGCGAAGACGGTCAGCCCTCGGCTATGCGCTGACGTCCTCGAGGCAGACCGCCACGCAGCGCCTGGCCAACTCTTCCGTCGCATCAAGAAATGGGACCGACAGGTCCGCCGCGCTCAGCACCAGCGGCACTTCCGTACAGCCCGCCACCACGCTTTGCGCGCCCTTGCCGACCAGGCGGTGGGCCAGGGCGGCCATGGACTCGCGAGAGTCGGGGCCGACGTGACCCTGCTTGATGCGGTAGAGCAGGGCCATGAACTCGACCTGCTCGTGGTCGTCCAGCATCACCACTTCCAGGCCCATGTGCGAGAAGCGATCGCGATAGAGGCCGAGCGCAAGGCCGGTGCCCAGCACGCCGACGACGCTGGCGCCCTTGGCCTGGGCGGCCAGTCCCGCCGTCTCCAGCATGTCGACCAGCGGCAGACCCGAGGCGCGGACCTCCTCTGCATAGGCATGGGCGGTGTTGCAGGCGATGGCCAGCACCTGGGCCCCGCCATCGCGCAGTCCAGCGGCCATGGCCGCCAGCACCGGACCAGGATCGGATGCCGAGACGTTGCGGTCCGGGACCTTGGGATTGATGTCGACCAGCACCCGCAAGTGATCCTGCTCGCGCTTGACCGGCGTGGCGGCCTGCAGCTTGGCGAGGAAGTCCAGGGTCGCCGCCGGACCCATGCCGCCCAGAACGCCCAGAACCTTGCTTTGGGTGACCTTGCTCATCACAGAGCCGGCTCCAGCACCGACTGATAGCCGAACAGGCCTTGCGCGCCGCCGGTGTGCAGGAACACCACGCGCTCCCCCTCGAACGCGCCCTTGCCCGCCTGGTCGATCAGCCCCTTCAGGGCCTTGCCCGAATAGACCGGATCGAACAGCAGGCCCTCGGTTCGGGCCGCCAGGGCCAGGGCGTCGATCACGCCCTGGTCGACCAGGCCATAGCCTTCGCCGACATAGTCGCAGTCGGCCACGACCATCTCGCGTTTGACGCGGCCGGCCGCGCCGATCTTCTCGGCGGTGGCGACGGCCAGGTTGAAGACGTTCTCTTCCTGCTTGGGCTTGGGCGCGCGAACGCCAAAGCCCAGGATCGGAATGTCGACCGACAAGGCCGCGAAGCCCGCCACCAGACCCGCGTGGGTGCCGGCGCTGCCAGTGGCGGTGACCAGGCGGTCGATCCTGAGGTCCATCTGGTCGGCCTGGACGACCAGTTCACGGGCGCAGTCGACATAGCCCAGCGCGCCGACCGTGTTCGAGCCGCCGCCGGGGATGACATAGGGCTTGCCGCCGCGCTGACGGACGCTCTCGGCCGTGCTTTCCAACTCGGCGACCATGTCCGTGCCGCCCGGGACGTAGCGGATCGCCGCGCCCATCAGCTTGTCGAGCAGGACGTTGCCGTTGCCCATGTAGTCGCTGGCCTTGGAGCCGGTACGTTCCTCCAGGATCACTTCGGTCCTGAGGCCAAAGCGGGCGCCAGCGGCGATGGTCTGGCGCACGTGGTTGGACTGCACCGCGCCTTGAGTGACGAGCGTGTCGGCGCCCTGGGCCAGGGCCTCGCCCAGCAGGAACTCCAGCTTGCGGGTCTTGTTGCCGCCGCCGGCCAGGCCGGTGCAGTCGTCGCGCTTGACCCAGAGGTCGATGCCGAGCGCCGCGCCCAGGCGGGGCAGGGGCTCCAGCGGGGTCGGCAGGTGGGCGAAGCGGGCGCGGGGAAAGCGGGCGAGGTGCATCGGTAAGGTCCCTGACGGAGTCGCCGCCTCTGTTAGCACGACCCGCGCGCGATGCGAGGGCGAGGCTTCGATGGACCGCGCGACGGTGCTATGATCGCCTCATAAACGGCCGGCCACAGAGACCGGCCCCATGGGAGGAAGACACATGCGAGCGATCCCTCTCGCCGCGCTCTGCGCCACGGCCGTCCTGGCCGCCGCCGGAGCCGCCGGCGCTTCGGACCTGATCATCGGCGGCGGCTCGGCCCAGGAGTGTTCCGACGCGGCCGAGAAGGGCCGGACGGACGACCGCGCCGTCCTGGCCTGCACCACGGCCCTCGAGGTCGAGACCCTGAACTTCCGCGACCGCGCCCGGACCTTCGTGAACCGCGGCGTGCTGCAGATGCGCCAGCGTCAGTTCGGCGCCGCCCGCGCCGACTTCGACCAGGCCTCGACCATCGACCCGAACCTGGGCGAGGCCTATGTGAATCGCGGCGCGACCTTCGTTGGCGAGGAGCGTTATCGTGAAGGCGTCGAGCAGATCGACAAGGGCCTGGGCATGGGCGTGAGGGCGCCGGAAAAGGCCTTCTTCAATCGCGGCCTAGCCCATGAGGGGCTGGGCGACCTGACAGCCGCCTACAAGGACTATTCGCGGGCGGCGGAATTGAAGCCGGGCTGGCTGGCGCCGAAGACCGAACTCGCGCGTTTCACGGTCAAGCGGCCCTGACGCGCGGCGCGTCGTCGGCTCGCTCCGGCTGGTAGGAGTATCCCGATGGCGCGCACGGTTCTTTTGCTCACGGTTGGCTTGGTGGCGCTGGGCGGCGCGGCCCAGGGCCAGACGACCTTGCGCGACATCCAGGCGCGGAACGCCGCCGCTCAAGCGGTGGACGACGTAAGACGCGACGCGTTGGCCAACCAGATCGAGACCTCGAACGCCAACGAGCGGGCCAGGACCCAGGTGATCCTGCGCGACCTCAGCGATCAGCGGAACGGGACAATCCCGCCGCGTGACGAGGCCGCGCGCCGTGACGCCGAGCTTTCGGCCTCGGTGAGCCGAATGGAACGCTTGACGCAGGACGCGCTGGACCAGAGCAATGCGCGCATGAGGGCGATCAAGCCCGCCAGCGAACCGAACTGAGCGAGGACTGCATGGAGTGGGAAGGCGGTCGCCGATCCGGCAATATCGAGGATCGGCGTGGTCTGGGGCCTGTCGGCGTCGTCGGCGGCGGCATCGGCGCGGTGGTGCTGGCCGCCATCGGCTATTTCGTGTTCGGCATCGATCCGCGCACGACCATGGAGGCGACGCAGGGCCTGCAGCAGCCCGCCCAGCAGGAGGGGACGCGCGGTGAGGTCTCCGACCGCGAGGGTCAGTTCATCGACGTGATCGAGGCGTCCAACCAGGATGTCTGGACGCCGATCTTCCGCAACGAGGGCGTCGACTACCGGCCGCCCGAGGCGATCGTGCTCTATAATCAGGCCACGGGCACCGGCTGCGGCACGGGCCAGTCGGCCATGGGGCCGTTCTACTGCCCGGCCGACCAGAAGGTCTATCTGGACCTGTCGTTCTGGCAGGAACTGGAAAGCCGCTTCGGGGCCAAGGGCGAGTTCGCGCGCGCCTATGTCGTCAGCCACGAGATCGGCCACCATGTGCAGCATCTGCTGGGCGCCGACCAGCAGGCCCGCCGCCTGGGCGCGCGGGGCGAGGAAAGCGGCTCGGTGCGGCTGGAACTGCAGGCCGACTGCTATGCCGGCGTCTGGGCGGCCCATGCGGGCGAGGCCTCCGGCGGCAAGATCGTCATCAACCGCGCCGACATCGAGGATGGCCTGGGCGCCGCCGCCGCCGTGGGCGACGACACCATCCAGAAGCAGACCCAGGGCCAGGTCGTGCCCGACAGCTTCACCCACGGCAGCAGCGCCCAGCGGATGCGCTGGTTCACGCGCGGCTATGACCAGGGCGACCCGTCGGCCTGCGACACCTTTTCGGCCAGCCGTCTCTAGGGGCTACTTCCTCGGGGCGTAGGCGATCAGCTGGATCTCGACGATGCCGCCGGCGGGCAGCAGGCCGCTGGTCCCAACGGCGGTCCAGGCCGGATGGGCGCCCTTGATGAACTCGCTCTTGACGGCGTTGATCATGGCCAGCTGCTCCCAGCGCGGGGCGGGCTGATCGGGCCCTTCCCAGACGTGGAAGCTGTTGATCATCACCACGTCGTCGAAGGTGGCGCCCGAGGCCTTCAACGTGTTGTCCAGGGCGACGAAGGCGCGGCGGACCTGTCGCTTGAACGACTCCGGATCCGTGCCTTCGTCCTTGCCCCGGCCGGCGACCGCGCCCGAGACGTAGAGCATATCGCCGGCCCGGCGGGCGGGGGCGTACTTGTACTCGTCATAGGCCTTCTGATTGCGCTCGGAGGGGATGATCACCTCGCCGCCCGAGGACGGGATCGTCTTCGGATAGGTCTCCTGCGCCAGGACGGGCGTGGCGACCAGGGCGCAGAGGACGGGCAGGGCGAGGCGGCGGAAGGTCATGGGCGGATCTCCATAGAACGCGGGTCACCCGATCGCGTGGCCGGCCGCCGGCCGCAAGTGAATTTCCCGTCACCCGGCGGCGCGGATGACTAGGTCGGTGATCGCCTTGGGATGCGAGATCATCGACACGTGGCTGGACGGCAGCTCGATGGTCGTCGCCTTCATGCGCTTGGCCAGGAAGCGCTCTAGGTCCGGGTTGGTCGTCTGGTCGTTGGCCGAGACAGCGTAGAAGCTGGGCTTGTCGCGCCAGGCCGCGACCGTGGTCTTGCCGGCGAACAGGCTGGCGGCGATCGGCTGCTGGGTCGCGAAGAGCGCCAGGGCGCGCGCCGGTTCGACGTCGCCGGCGAAAAAGCGGACGAAGGCGTCCTGGGTCAGCCACGAATAGCCGTCGGTCGTCACGACTCCGGCCCGCACCGGCATGGTCGGATAGGTCGCCGCCAGGGCGTTGAAGTCCTCGCCGGCGTCCGGCGCGCGGGCGGCGACATAGACCAGGGCCGTGACCTTCGGGTCGACGCCGGCCTCGGTGATCGGTACGCCGCCCCACGAGTGGCCGACCAGCACGGTTGGGCCGTCCTGCCGCGCGAGGACCCGCCGGGTGGCCGCCACGTCGTCGGCCAGCGAGGTGAGGGGGTTCTGCACCGCCGTGACGTTGAATCCCTTGGCCTGCAGCGAAGGGATCACCTCGTTCCAGCACGAGCCATCGGCCCAGGCTCCGTGGACCAGAACGATGTTTTTCGCCGGTGTTCGAGCCAGGGCCGGCGTGGCGAGGCCTGCGGCGAGCGCGCCCAGCAGGACGGCGCGGCGATTGGGGATGGCGTTCATGGATATGCTCTCGGCGGTGGTGACCAGAGGCGGTCACGCTCCATTCGCGCCGGCAAGGCCAAGGGTAACGAGGTTGACGACTTCGTGATCGCCAGGGCACGCGACGCTTGACCTCAGCGTCAACGCGCCTAGTGTCCAGCCGTTGTTCACCGGGGGGTCGCTCGCGCGGCTGAGATTGGGCTCTGGCCCTGACCCGTAGAACCTGATCCGGGTCATGCCGGCGAAGGGAGGGAACGCGGTCGGCGCTCGCAGCCCGTCCGTAAACCGACTCAAGCGCGCACGTCCGGGTCTCCTCGAAGCCGAAGGAGCGCCCGAAATGAACATCCAGACCACCATCAAGTCCGTGGCCGAGACCATCTCCACCGGCCCCATCCCCGGCTCGCGCAAGGTCTACCAGGCCGGCCAGCTGTTCCCCGACATCCGCGTGCCGTTCCGCGAGGTGGCCGTCCACCCGTCGGCCAACGAGCCGCCAGTGACGATCTATGACCCGTCCGGTCCCTACAGCGACCCGACCGCGACCATCGACATCGAGAAGGGCCTGGAGCGCACGCGCGAAGCCTTCGTCGTCGCCCGCGGCGACGTCGAGGTCGTCGCTGAGCCTCGCGCCGTGAAACCCGAGGACAACGGCTTCGCCCAGGGCAAGCACCTGGCTCCGCAGTTCCCCGCCATTGGCCGCACCATCTATCGTGGCAAGCCCGGAGCGCTGATCACCCAGTACGAATACGCCAACGCCGGCAAGATCACGGCCGAGATGGAATATGTCGCCATCCGCGAGAACCTGCGCCGCGAGCAGGACCGTCCGTGCGTGCGCGACGGCGAGGACTTCGGCGCCTCGATCCCGGACTTCGTGACGCCCGAGTTCGTGCGCCAGGAAATCGCCCGCGGCCGCGCCATCATCCCGGCCAACATCAACCACGGCGAGCTGGAGCCGATGGCGATCGGCCGCAACTTCCTGGTCAAGATCAACGCCAATATCGGCAACTCGGCGGTGCTCAGCACCGTCGCCGACGAGGTCGACAAGCTGGTCTGGGCCACGCGCTGGGGCGCCGACACGGTCATGGACCTGTCGACGGGCCGCAACATCCACAACATCCGCGACTGGATCATCCGCAACAGCAGTGTCCCGATCGGCACGGTGCCGATCTACCAGGCGCTGGAAAAGGTCAACGGCGTGGCCGAGGACCTGAACTGGGAAGTGTTCCGCGACACCCTGATCGAGCAGTGCGAGCAGGGCGTCGACTACTTCACGATCCACGCCGGCGTGCGCCTGCCGTTCATCCCGATGACCGCCAAGCGGGTCACCGGCATCGTCAGCCGCGGCGGCTCGATCATGGCCAAGTGGTGCCTGGCGCACCACAAGGAGAACTTCCTCTACGAGCGCTTCGAGGACATCTGCGAGATCATGCGCGCCTACGACGTGTCGTTCAGCCTCGGCGACGGCCTGCGTCCGGGCTCGACCGCCGACGCCAATGACGAGGCCCAGTTCTCGGAGCTGCGCACCCTGGGCGAGCTGACCAAGGTGGCCTGGAAGCACGGCGTCCAGGTGATGATCGAAGGGCCGGGCCACGTGGCCATGCACAAGATCAAGGCCAACATGGACGAGCAGCTCAAGCACTGCCACGAGGCTCCCTTCTACACCTTGGGCCCGTTGACCACGGACATCGCGCCTGGCTACGACCACATCACCTCGGCGATCGGGGCGGCGATGATCGGCTGGTTCGGCACGGCGATGCTCTGCTACGTCACGCCCAAGGAGCACCTGGGCCTGCCCGACCGCGACGACGTCAAGACCGGCGTCATCACCTACAAGCTGGCCGCCCACGCCGCCGACCTCGCCAAGGGCCACCCCGGTGCGGCCATGTGGGACGACGCCATCAGCCGCGCGCGGTTCGAGTTCCGCTGGGAAGACCAGTTCAACCTGGGTCTTGATCCGGAAACGGCCCGCAAGTTCCACGACGAGACCCTGCCGAAGGAGGCGCACAAGACCGCCCACTTCTGCTCGATGTGCGGTCCCAAGTTCTGTTCGATGAAGATCAGCCACGAAGTCCGCGACTTCGCGGCCGGCATCGCGCCCAACGACGCGGCGCTGGGGATGGCCGAGATGAGCGAGAAGTTCAAGGAACAGGGCTCGGAGATCTATCTGAAGACCGAATAGGGCGGGTTTGACTCACCGCAAGGTGAGGCAAGAGGCGGCGGCTACAGCTTGGGCTTTCGGAGCCGCCGCCATGCCCACCCGTCGCGCCCTGATCGCCGCCATGCCGCTGCTGGTCGCGGGATGTTCCGGCGGTGAAAGCCCCTACGACCGCGCGGTCCGGGACCTCTGGCGGCTGCCGGATCTGGGCGGCGGCGGCGTTCCGATGATCGCCCTGATCCATGCGGCGACTCTGGCCGCGAATGGACACAACACCCAGCCCTGGCGCTTTCGGATCGAGCCTCGCGCGATCGAGATTCTGCCGGACTTTTCGCGGCGGACCCCGGTGGTGGATCCGGACGACCATCACCTGTTCGTCAGCCTCGGCTGCGCCCTGGAGACTCTGCTGCAGGCGGGCCTCGGCTATGGCTGGGCGGGCGAGCCGGAGATTCTGCCCGGAGGCGGCGTCCGTATAGCGCTCTCCAGCGCGCCGGCTCGCCCGGACGCCCTGTTCCAGGCCATACCCCGCCGCGCATCGACGCGGACCAAGTATGATGGAAGACCTGCGGACGCGGCCACGCTCCGTCGACTTGAAGCCGCCGTGGGACAGGACGTGGCGCTTCGATGGGTGCTGGAGCCCGACGAGCGGTCTCGCCTGACGGACATGATCGTCGCCGGGAATAACGCTCAGCTCGCCGATCCCGCCTTCATGCGCGAACTCACCGACTGGATCCGCTTCGACGCCGGAGAAGCCTTGGCGCGACGGGACGGCCTGTTCACGGCCGCTTCCGGCAACCTCACGGCGCCGCGCTGGCTGGGCGAGCGGCTGCTGCCCATGGTCATGACGAAGAACGGCGAGGCCGATCGCCTCGCGGGCTGGATGAGGAGCTCGGCGGGCGCGGCGATCTTCACTGGTCCGGCCGAGACGCCCGCCAGCTGGATCGCCGTGGGGCGCGCCTTCACCCGGTTCGCGCTGACGGCGACCGCCGCGGGCTTAAAGCTGGCCTTCCTCAATCAGCCGGTCGAGGATCCGGCGACGCGCCGCCGGATGGCCGCGTGGCTGGGGGAGCCGGCCAAACGCCCGGATCTTGTGGTCCGCTTCGGCTACGGACCCGAATTGCCACGGTCCCTGCGCCGCGGCCCTCAGGCCGTTCTGCTCCGCTAGCGTCGGGCGTCGCGGCGATTTCACTGGCGCGGCGGCGGAGACGCCTCCACCGTCGCGCCCATGAAACGCTTGAGTCTTCTGGCGGCCGCCGCCGTTCTCGCCTTCGCCGCGCCGGCGCTCGCCGAAAGCCCGTTCTGGCCGGTGCAGGCCAAGGGCGCGCCGGTCGCGGCCGAGCTGCGCGGCGCCTGGAAATCGCGCGGCTACGGCTGGATCGTGCTGTTCGGCCCCGACGGCGCCCAGCTGTTCCAGACCGCTGGCGAGGCCTGCTACCCTGACCCGCGCCGGGAGCCCGATCCCGACGGCGTCATGACCCTCTGGCGCGCCGAAGGGCAGGGGACGATCACCCTGACCGGCAGTCAGGACGGCACGCGCTACCTGTTCGACAAGCTGCCCAACCTGCCAACGCCCTGCATCGCGGCGGCGGCCTGGACGCCGGACCGCATCGTCGCCTTCGCCGCCGACACCTTCGCCGCCTACTACCCGCGTTCGGTCGAGCGGAAGTTGGACTGGCCGGCGCGCAAGGCAGCAGCCCTGGCCCAGGTAGGCCCAACCGCGACCGACGCTCAGCTGTGGACGGCGCTGTCGGGCTTGATGGCGGGGCTCGACGACCCGCATGTCGAGCTGCACGGCATGGTCGCCGGTTCCCGGCGCGACCTGGAGCCCGGCGAGTCTCCGACCCTGAACCGTGTCCACGCCGCCGATCCGCAGGGCGACGAGAAGGCGTGGCTGCAGGCCTATCGCGAGGGGATTCTGACGGGGATCCTGCAAGGGCGCGGGCGACAGGCGGCCAACAACCGCGTCTTCTGGGGCCGGGTCGACGACATCGGCTATCTGAACATCGTGACCATGGGCGCCTTCGCCCGCAACGCCGCGCCGGATGATCCCCGGCCGCTGGATCCCGTGCTCGACGAGGCCATGGCCGCTTTCGCCGGGGCCAAGGCGGTGATTGTCGACGTCAGTAACAACCGCGGCGGCTACGATACCATCGGCCAGCGCATCGCCGGGCGCTTCGCCGCCCAGCCGCGCGCGGCCTACGCCAAGGTTCCTGTCGGGGCCAAGGCGCCGCCGCAGCCGGTCAAGGTCGAGCCCGCCAGCGCGGCCACCTTCACCGGGCCGGTCTATCTGGTCACCAGCGACATCACCGTCAGCGCCGGCGAGACCTTCACCCTGATGATGAAGGCCCTGCCCAACGTCACCCAGGTGGGCGCGACGACGCGCGGCGCGTTCTCCGACCAGTTGCCCAAGCCGCTGCCGAACGGCTGGACGATGGCGTTGCCGGCCGAGCTCTACAAGGGACCAGAGGGCCAGGACCTAGAGGGTAGGGGGCTGGTTCCCGACATCCCCATGGCCGTGTTCCCTGATGACAACCTCTCCAACGGCCACGCCAAGGCCATCACCAGCCTGATCGCGAAAATTCGAGAAGGGACTGTCGGAACGGCGGGTCGCTGAACGTCCTTGTCTCCGACAACGCCATTTGAAGCGGAGGAAACGTCATGGCCTATGTGGATGGTTTCGTGCTCGCCGTGCCGAAGGACAAACTGGACGACTACAAGGAGATGGCCCGGCTCGGGGCCGAGGTCTGGATGGAATACGGCGCGTTGTCATATGTCGAGTGCATCGGCGACGATGTGCCCTATGGCGAACTGACCTCGTTTCCGCGCGCCGTCCAGGCCAAGGAAGACGAGATCGTGATCTTCTCGTGGATCACCTACAAGGACCGCGCCAGCCGCGATGAGATCAACGCCAAGGTCATGGCCGACGAGCGTCTGAAGGCGGGCATGGCCAACATGCCGTTCGACGGCAAGCGGATGATCTATGGGGGGTTCCAGGCGTTCCTGGAGAGGTAGCACGTTCCGGTTGCGTCGCCGTGGTGAGGCTCCGCCGCGCGACGCCTCGAATCCGCCCGGCACGCCCCGTGCGACATGGTGGCGCGGTTTATTGCCAAGCTGCAATATCGTTTCGAAGGCAACACGGCGCGGCCGAAAATGTGACGATATTTCAATGCCTGAGCGCTCTTTGAGCGTCGGAAGACACACGAGTGTGCGCTTTATGGCGCATTGCCTTTTCTTAACGCCGGGGGGCGTTGCGGAGGGCGTCGCACCCCCGTAAGGAGCGGCAACCCAGCGTTGGCGCGGCCGAGCGTCGACGTTCCTGTCACTCGTGTTTTCGTGGGCCTAATGACCCTTTCGACCATCCTCCTGTATGGGCTGGCCTCGGCCGCGCTCGACCCCATGACCGCCGCCTCGGCCGGGCCGGCGATCCCCGTCTCCTCCCCGCCCGAGGCGGCCGCCGAGGCTGATCCGAAGAAGCCGCAGGTTAAGGACGACGGTCCCAATGAGGTCGAGGGCCTGGTCATCCAGGCCGATCCGCGCGGCAAGGTCGAGGGCAATATCGAGCCCGAGCTCGAGCTGAACGAGGAAGAGATCAAGAGCTTCGGCGCGGGCAGCATCGGCGAACTGCTGACCATGCTGACGCCCCAGACCACCAGCACGCGCGGCCGAGACGGCGGCGGCGGGCCGGTGCTGCTGATCAACGGCCGCCGCATCTCGGGCTTCCAGGAGATCCAGGGCATCCCGCCGGAAGCCATCGAGCGCTTCCAAGTGCTGCCCGAGGAGGTCGCGCTGAACTACGGCTACAAGGCCGACCAGCGGGTCGTGAACATCATCCTCAAGAAGAACTACAACGCCCTGCAGACGCAAGGCGCGGTCACGGTCGCCACCGACGGCGGCCGGGTCTCCGGCGGCGGTGGCGGCAACCGCGTGAACATCAACGGCGACAAGCGCTGGAACGTCGACGTCCAGTTGTCGCACGACCCTTATTTGCTCGAAACCGACCGCAACATCGGCCGCGCGCCGAACGGCCAGCCGTTCGACCTGGTCGGCAACGTCGCCAGTCTCAACGGCGCGGCCCTCGACCCGACGATTTCCGCCAGCTTCGCGGGCGCGCCGGACTCGGCGGTGAACGGCCGCGCGCCGCTGGCCGACTTCGGTCCGCTGGCCGGCCGCTACAATACCGGCGACCTGACCGCCAGCCGCTCGCTGATCTCCAAGTCCGACAAGGGCACCTTCCGGGGCTCGATTAGCCGCGACCTCAACAAGCAGACCCAGCTGACCCTCAGTGGCAACCTGGAAGACTCCAGCAGCCACGCCCTGCTGGGCCTGCCGGGCGTGAGCTTCACCCTGCCGGGCGGCAGCCCATTCTCGCCGTTCTCGCAGGCCGTGACCGGCTATCGCTACATCGACGCGCCGGGCGCCCTGTCGCGCGACGTGGACACCCTGCGCACCCAGGTCAGCATGGCCGCCAACGGCCGGGTCAAGGACTGGCGCTGGAACGTCACCGGCGACTTCGACCGCACCAACACCGACACCGAGACCGGCCGGGGCCTCGACGCCTCGGCGTTCCAGGCGGCGGTGGCGGCGGGCGATCCGACGGTTAATCCGTTCGGCGTGATCGCGCCCAGCCTGTACAAGGCCGTGGCCCCGGACACGGCCCACTCGATCTCGACCGCGGCCAGCGCCGAGCTCGTCCTGAACGGCAACCTCTTCATGCTGCCGGCCGGCGGCCTGCAGACGACGTTCAAGGTCGGGGCAAACAGCAAGGGCCTGAACTCGGAGACCGTCCGCTCGGGCGTCACCACCAAGCGCGACATCACCCGCACGACGGAGAGCTTCCAGAGCAGCTTCAACCTGCCGATCACCAGCACGCGCAACAACGTTCTGGCCAAGCTGGGCGACCTCTCGGCCAACGTCAACGCCGGCTATGACAACCTGTCGGACCTGGGCGGACTGACGACCCTGGGGGGCGGCTTCAACTGGTCGCCGATCAAGCCGATCAGCTTCATCGCCAGCTACACCGACGAAGAGGGCGCGCCCACGACCAACCAGATCAACGATCCGCTGGTGGTCACACCGAACGTCTCGGTGTTCGACTTCACGACCGGCCAGACGGTGATCATCAGCCGCACCGACGGTGGCAACGCCAACCTGCTGAACGACAATCGCCGGGTCAGCAAGTTCGGCGTCAACTACAAGCCGTTCACCAGCATCGAGCTGACCTTCAACGCCACCTACACCCGGGCCGAGACCAAGAACGTGATCGCGTCTTTCCCCGCGATCACGCCGGACCTGGAGCGCGCCTTCCCGGATCGTTTCGTGCGCGACGCCTCGGGCCGCCTGTTGTCGATCGACGCCCGGCCGGTGAACTTCGCCAGCGCGCAGAACGAGAACATCCGCTGGGGCTTCAACCTGTTCAAGGCGGTCGGCAAGCCGGCGCCGGGCTCGGCTGGCGGTCCCGGAGGGCGCTTCGGCGGCCCGGGCGGCGGCCCGCCCGGCGGCGGCATGATGCGCGTGGGAGGCGGCGGTCCTGGCGGTCCCCCGGGCGGCGGCGGCATGATGGGCCCGCCTCCGGGCATGATGCGTCCAGGCCAGGGTCTGTTCCAGCTGTCAGTCTATCACACCTGGCGCCTCAGCGACGAGATCACGGTGCGCAAGGGGATGCCCGTTCTGGACCAGCTGGACGGCGCGGCGATCAGCGCCCGCAACGGCCAGGCGCGCCACGAGGTCTCGATCCAGGGCGGCTACTTCAAGGACGGCCTGGGCTTCCGCTTCAACGGCGCCTGGAAGGCCTCGACCTGGGTCGACGGCGGCTCGACCGGCGGCCAGACCCTGTACTTCTCGGACCTGGCGACGCTGGGGGTGAACCTGTTCGCCAATTTCAGCGCGCCCGCGCGCAAGCCGATGGTCGACAAGTTCCCGCTCCTGAAGGGCGCTCAGCTGTCGCTGAACTTCGAGAACCTGTTCGACTCCAAGCAGTCGGTGCATGACCAGAGCGGCGCGACGCCCCAGGCCTACCAGCGCGACTATCTGGACCCGCTGGGCCGGACGGTGCGCCTGGGCTTCCGCAAGCTGCTCTAGACCCTAGGGCTTGGCCGGGGCGGCGTCGCCGTCCTTGGCCAAGCCGCAGGCGGCCTAGCCAGTGCGATCAACCTGCGCGTCAGTCCATAGGTCACATCGTGGTTCAACGCGTCATTAAACTCTCAAGCGCACGCTTCCAGCTAGAACGGCCGGCTCTCGGCCGGATCGGAGGCCGTCATGGCGACCATGACTTCCAGCACCCGCCGCACCGGCGACCACTTCGAGCCCACCGACGCCGATCCCCTGGTCCAGCGCCGCCTGCGTGGGTATCTGGAGCAGATCGACTACACCGCCTACGCCTCGAACAGGGCGGTGCTGGGGGCGACCGTGCCGAACGCCGACGCCGGCCGCTTCCAGCGTCTGGCCGTGGCCACCGCGACGGCTCGCGCCAAGTGGGTGGCCGAAGCCGCGTCGATGGCCGAGGCCAGCGCGTCGCTGTCCGAGGCCCAGGTCGCGCGCCTGGCCCACCTGAGATCGGCGTATGAGGAGCTGGTGGCGGTCTACGAGGCGACCCGGCGCCTAGTCGAACGGGGCTACGTGCCCTTCCGCGCTCCCGAGGTATAATTATCCGGGCAATATTGACTTAACATTTTATCCGGGTAAAAGACGCGCAAGGCGGTTCGCCTCCGGAGAAGATTGCATGTCCGACCGCAAGGCGCTGCTGCGCGAATACAAGGAACGCAAGGTCGAGGCCGGTGTCTACGCCGTGCGCTGCGTCCCGACGGGCGAGGTCTGGATCGGCGTCGCCCCCGACCTGTCCAACCGTCAGAACGGCGTCTGGTTCTCGCTGCGGCTGGGCTCGCATCGCGAGAAGAGCCTGCAGGCCGCTTGGAACGCCCATGGCGCGGACGCCTTCGTGTTCGAAGCGGTCGAGGCGGTGGACACCGAGGGCCTGGAAGGCTCCATGCGCGCCTCGAAGCTCAAGGACCGTCGCGCCCACTGGATCGCGACGCTGAACGCCACGGGGCTGAACTGATGTCTGTCGCCGCCGGCGAAGAGCCCTATGTCGTGTTCCATGGCCAAACGCGCATCGCGGTCGGCTCGCGCCTCGACGCGGCCCTGGCGGCCCAGAGGCTGATCGGCGAGGCGGGGGTGCTGATCTTCGACCCCACGGGCCGGTCGGTGGACTTCGATCTCGGCGGCGGGCCGGACGCCCTGGCCGCGCGTCTCGCGCCGCCGGAGGAGACGCCGCGCGGCCGTGGCCGGCCCAAGCTGGGCGTGGTGGCGCGCGAAGTGACCCTGCTGCCCCGGCACTGGGACTGGCTGGCCGCGCAGCCTGGTGGGGCTTCGGTGGCGCTGCGCAAGCTGGTCGAGGCCGCGCGACGGGCCAGCGAGGGGCCGGACCGCATCCGCGCCGCCCGCGAAGCGGCCTACCGCTTCGCCTCGGCGATCGGCGGCGACCTGCCGGCGTTCGAGGAGGCCATGCGCGCCCTGTTCGCTGGCGATGACGCGGCTTTCGAGGCGCGGATCCAGGCCTGGCCGGAGGATATCGCCGCCCAACTGCGGACCTACGCGGCCGAGGCGTTCGGGGAGGCTTAGCCGCCGGACTTCGCCACGACCTCGTCCAGCACGGCCTTGTACGCGGCGTCGAACGGAGCCTTGTCGCTGTCGGGCTTGGCGGGCCAAAGCGGTCGCAGGGCGGCCGTGCGGGCGGCGGCGTCGCGCAGCCAGGCCGGATCGGCCTTGGCCAACCTGGTCAGGCGCGCCTCGATCTCGGCCTTGGGGCGATTGTCATAGGCCAGCAGCGAGCGCAGGGCCCACAGAGCCTGCTCGTCCGGATTGGGCTTGGCCGCGCCAGGCTTGCAGTGGGCGGTCCAGCGCACGGCGTCCAGGATCTGGGCGCGATAGAGCGGGTCGTTCCAGGTGCTGGGCGTATGGCCCAGGTTGGTCTGGAACAGGCGACCCTTGCCGATCTGGCGCGTCCAGGTGATCGGCACGAACCATGGACGCTTCAGGGCCATGTCGGTGAAGTCCAGCGCCTGCAGGGCGCGGACCTTGGTTGGGTCATAGTCCGAGTACTGATAGATTTCCTCGGCATAAGGGAAGCGGTCCGGCCAGGCGGTGTTGACGGGATCCTTGCCGCCCCCCGCCTTCTGACCGAGCGCCTGGACGGTGATCGGCGTGCCCTGGGTCCAGGGATGGCCGGCGAACTTGCCGTTGATGAAGGCGGTATAGGTCTGGCCGGGGCCGCTGTAGTCCCAATGGGTGTCGGTGGCGCTGTGCAGGCCCACGAAGCCGCCCTTGCCGCTCTCGACCCACCGCTGCACGGCGGCCCAGTTCTCGGCGGAGATTGGCAACTCGCCGGTCGTGTAGAAGATCAGGACGTCGACCTCCTTCAGCCTTTCGGGCGTGATCACGCGCGCGTCCTGGGTGGACTCGACGGTGAAGGCGCCGGTCCTGGCCCCGATCTCGGCCAGGGCGATCTCGGATTGCGTCGGGCCGTTGCTGTTGGCGGGACGCGTGACCGGCTTGTGCACGAACCCGACAGACTGATCGAGATAGAGCACCCGGATCTTGGCCGGCGCCGCGTGGACGGCGATAGGGGCGGCCATCGAGACAGAAAGCGCGGCGACCGCCGCGAACAGAGGCAGCAATCGGCGCATCGTCGTTTCAGTCCTTGGGTTGCAACAGGTCCCAGCGATTGCCGGAAAGATCCTCGAACACCGCCACCGTGCCGTAGGCCTCGTGGCGGGGTTCCTCCAGGAAGGTGACGCCGGCGGCGCTCATGCGGGCGTGGTCGCCGGCGAAGTCGTCCGTGTGCAGAAAGAGCCAGACGCGTCCGCCGCCCTGGCGGCCGATCGCCTCGGCCTGATCGCCGGTGGCGCGGGCCAGCAGGAAGTTCGTGCCGTCGCTCCCGGGCGAGACCACGACCCAGCGCTTGCCGTGGCCCATGTCGGTGTTCTCGACCAGGGTGAAGCCCAGCTTGCCGACATAGAAGGCGATGGCCTCGTCATAGTCGGCGACCAGCAGGGAGACGAGGGCGACGCGGCGGGCCATTTGCGACTCCTTTTGGGGAGCCAAGCCATAGCACGGCCGGCGGGGCAGTCCTCTTCCTTAGACAGGCTCAGGATGAGGACTGGCTGCTACGGCGGTTCACGAGAACCTCATCCTGAGCCTGTCGAAGGAAGAGGTTCGGTTGTGAGGCCTAGCCGCCCGCATAACCGCCGATGATCGGCAGGATCTCGCCGGTGATGTAGCTGGCCGTCTGGGGCGAGGCCAGGAACACATAGGCCGGCGCGATCTCTTCCGGCTGGGCGGCTCGCCTCATCGGGGTCTTGGCGCCGAACTGGGCGACATCGGGTCCCAGCTTGTCCGACGGGTTCAGCGGGGTCCAGACGGGGCCGGGCGCGACGGCGTTCACGCGGATGCCCTTGTCGATCAGATGCGTGGCCAGTGAGCGGGTGAAGGCGTGGATGCCGCCCTTGGTCATCGAGTAGTCCAGCAGGTCCTTGTTGCCCAACAGGCCGGTCACCGAGCCGGTGTTGATGATCGAGCCGCCATTGGGCAGATGCTTCACCGCCGCCTTGGCCATGTGGAAATAGCCATAGAGGTTGGTGCGCAGGGTGCGATCGAAGTGCTCCTCGGTCAGGTCCTCGAAGTCGAGCACATGCTCCTGGAAAGCGGCGTTGTTGACCAGGATGTCGAGGCGGCCGAACGCGGCCACTGTCCTTTCCACGGCCGCCTTGGCGTAGGCCGGGTCGGCGACATCGCCGGGCAGCAGGATGGCGCGGCGGCCTTCCTGCTCGACGGCCATGCGGGTCAGGTTGGCGTCGTTGTTCTCGCTGAGATAGCCGATGGCGACGTCCGCGCCCTCGCGGGCGAACAGCACCGCCACGGCGCGGCCGATGCCGCTATCGGCGCCGGTGATCAGGGCCACCTTGCCCTCCAGCTTGCCGGAGCCCTTGTAGAACGGGGCGTCGTACATCGGGGCAGGATCCAGCGCGGCCTCGTCGCCAGGCTTGGTCTGATGCTGTTCGGGGTACGGCGGAGCGGGGTAGGGGCGAGCGCCGGCCTGCATGGCGTCGCTACGCTTTTTGTCCTTCGCATCGTCCTTGGACTGGAAGGAACGTTCCTCCTCGGCGTCCAGCGGGGCCTGGATCTCGCGATAGGCTTTGGCGACCTGCTCGCTGGTGTGCTCGAACTCGGGGGTCTGGGTCTCGGCCATGGCGCGTTCCTCAAGGGCTGAGCCCGAAGAACCGTTGGCCGCGTCCGATGTTCCAAGCCTTGCCGAAAGCGGGTTGCCCACAAATCGAGCATGAGCCACTTTGCGCGCCTTTCTTTGACACCCACCTTTTTGACTTGGGGTGACGACCATGCCGCGCGACGCGGCCGGAACGGCGCTCTTCTCTGAGCGCCCGCGCGGCCCCATCCTGACCGACCTGCTCGAACTGCTCCGCCTGGCGGGGCCGGTCGTGCTGTCGCGCCTGGGCATCATGGTCATGGGCCTGACCGACGCCATCGTCGTCGGCCATTTCTCCGCGAGGCAACTGGGCTTCCACGCCATGGCCTGGGCCCCGACCTCGGTGTTCGTGACCGCCACGGTCGGCCTGCTGGTCGGGGTGCAGGTGATGACCGCCCGCGCGATCGGCGCCGGCAAGCCGCACGAGACCGGCGCGGTGCTGCGGCGCGGTCTCAGCTACGGCGCGTGGCTGGGCGTTGGCTCGGCGGCGCTGCTGGCCCTGTTCGGGCCCTTGTTCCTGCACGCCATGGGCCTCAAGGACGGACTGGCCGACGGGGCGACCGCGCCGCTGATCGTCTTCTCGCTGTCGCTGCCGGTCTATGCGATCTCGGTGGTGCTGACCTTCTGGCTGGAGGGCCTGGCGCGGCCGACGCCGGGGGCGGTGATGATGTGGCTGGCCAATGTCGTGAACCTGGCCGCCAACCTGCTGTTCGTGCCCGGGACCTTCGGCCTGCCAGCCATGGGTGCGGTCGGCGGCGCCTGGTCGACCTTCGTGGCTCGCACCGCCCTGGCGATCGCCCTGGCGATCTACGTCCTGCGCATGAAGGACTCCCGCGAACTGGGCGTTTTCGACAAGCCGGCCCACAACAAGGCCGCCGAGATCGAGCAGCGCAAGATTGGCTACGGCGCCGGGGCGTCCAATTTCTTCGAGGTCTCGGCCTTCGCCGGCATGAACCTGATCTGCGGCTGGATCGGCAGCCTTGCCGTGGCCGCCTACACCGTGGTGCTGAACGTCTCGGCCATCGTCTTCATGGTCCCGCTGGGCGTGGCGACGGCCACCGCCGTACAGGTCGGCCGGGCCTATGGCGCGCGCGACCCGGAAGGCATGAAGCGGGCCGGCTGGATCGCCTTCGCTGTTATCGCGGTGATCGGGACGCTGTTTGGCCTTCTGCTCTATCCGGCCAAGCACTGGGTGGCGCTGGCCTACACCACCGACCCGGCGGCCATGACGCTGATCCTGCCGGCGATGGCGTTGGCCTGCCTGTTCTTCGCGCCCGACGCGGTGCAGGTAGTGGCCGCCCAGGCGCTACGGGCGCGCGGCGAGGTGTGGATCCCGACTGTGACTCACCTGATCAGCTACGCGCTGGTCATGGGCCCGCTGGCCTGGTGGCTGGCGATCCCGCGCGGCATGGGCCTGAACGGGGTGCTGATCTCGATTATTATCACCAGCTTCCTGGCCGCCGGCTTCCTGCTGTTCAGGTTCCGGATGCTGGACTGGCGGGATCGGAGGCTGGCGGAGACCTCATAATTCTTGTCATCCCGGCCGTAGCGAAGCGGAGAGCCGGGACTCAGGGGCCAATGGCAGGGCGGTTGCCCCTGGGTCCCGGACAGCCTCTTCGAGGCTTCCGGGATGACAAGTTTAGGGCGGCTTAGGCCCCGAGGATCCAGCCTTCTTCGGTCGAGGCGGCTTCCAGCGCGTCCTCGGAGAGGCCCTTCGGCGCGTCGAACAGCGCTCCCAGCTTGCCGGCTTCGTCCAGCTTGGCGAAGTGTTCGGCCAGGGTGCGCACCTGGGTCAGGTCCTTGACCTCGCCCGGCGCGGCCGTGATCTTCAGCAGCGACGGATAGACCTCGGCCGCCACCACGGCGACGCCCTCGAGGTCGGCCTCGGTCAGGGCCTTGAAGCCGGTCTCGAACGGCCACACCCGCACGGCCTCGCCACGCGCATCCTTCAGGCGGCGCACGGCCGGGATGCCCATGATCGCCTGACCGCCGACCGAGCCGTTGTAGTAGAGCTTCCAGATCGAGTGAGCCCCTTTGGCGGCTTCGTCGGCATGGCGGAACTCCGGCAGGTCGCCTTCGCCGTGCTCGCGCGGGCGCTTGGGCTGCAGGGTGGTCAACGCGTCCTTGGGCGGGCAGCCCCAGAACGGGAAGGGGCCGCCGGTCAGGCGACGGTTGATCTCCGAGCCGACGCCGAAACGGTTGTTGGTGTTGTCGGCCTTGTCCTTGACCATCTTGGCCAACTGGTCCCAGACCGCGCGCCAGGGCGTTTCGCCCGGCAGCGAGAGGGCCTTGGAAAGCCCGCGCGGGAAGCCTAGCGGGAAGTCGAAGCCCACCAGGGCCCGCTCGCCGCGCTTCTTTAGGTCGTCCAGAACGGCCGCCAGCTTCGCCTCGGCCTCGCCACGCGTGGCGGGGTTGTAGCTCTCGAAGATGAGACGGAAGCGCACGTCGCGCTTGAGCACGCCGATCCAGATGGAGTCCGCGCCCGTCGTCGGCTTGGCCGCGGCGCTCCAGTCGACGATCACATAGGCGCTGAACAGACGCGACACGATACGCGGCTCCCCGGGAAGGACAGGAGCCGCGCTTCTACTCCGGCGCGAACCCCACGGCCAGCCCGCCGCTAAGCCCAAAAGAAAAAGAGCCTGTCCTTTCGGACAGGCTCTCGGGCGTTTGAGCGGAGGATCAGGCCGCGTCGCGGATCCGGGTGGTCGGGCCGATCGGGCGACCGTCGCGGGCGAACCAGCGGATCGGCGGCTCGCAGGCGCTGCCCAGGGCCGCGCGGACGATGGCCGGCGGGCGGCGTTCTTCCGGCGTCATGAACAGGCCGTTGGTCTTGACCTTAAGGCCGGCGACCTTGTGGGCGCCCAGCATGGTCAGCGGCACGGCCAGGACCAGGCCCAGCAGGATCGGGGCGGTCGAGGTGAACAGGTCCGGGGTGAACCAGAACACGCCGCCCAGGATCAGGCCCGTGACGCTGATCCAGCCCATGGCGGCGGTGGCCTCCTTGAAGGCGACCTTGTCGGCGTCGCGGCGCTGGGTGGCCCAGCCGCCGACCTTGCCGGCCATGATTTCCACGATGGCGCGGGTCTGGGTGAACATCAGCATCGGGGCGACGAGCGCCGAGAGCAGCATCTCGACGGCCAGGCCGGCGGCGACGCGGCGCTTGCCGCCAAAGCCCTTGATCTCGGCCTTGCGGCTGAAGACCAGGATCGAGCCCATGATCTTGGGGCCGAACAGCAGCAGGAAGGTGATGATCATGGCCCAGGCTGTGGCCTGGATCTCGCGCCAGTCGATCAGGGCGTGCGCCGCGGCCTGCAGGTCGGCCATGGTGAAGGCGGCCTTCTTCAGCTCGGGCATCAGGGCGCGCGAGGTGATGCCGGCCGTCAGGGCGATGAACCACAGCGGCGACAGGGCGTAGCTCAGCACGCCGATCACCAGGTGCAGGCGGCTCATCCAGTGCAGGCCGGGCAGGGCGATCAGCGGCACGTGCTGAACATTGCCCCGGCACCAGCGGCGATCGCGCGTGGCGAAGTCCAACAGGTTCGAGGGGCTCTCCTCGTACGAGCCTTCGAGATAGGGCGCCAGGTGGACGCTCCAGCCCCCCCGGCGCAGCAGGGCGCTTTCCAGGGCGTCGTGGCTCATCACCTCGCCGCCGAAGGGCTTGGGGCCATTGAGGTGCGGCAGGCCGCAGGTCTCGGCGAAGGCGCGGGTGCGGACGATGGCGTTGTGACCCCAGAAGGAGCTCTCCGAGCCCGACCACCAGGCCAGGCCCGTCCAGGCGACGCGGCCGTACAGGCGCGTGGCGAACTGCAGGGTGCGGGCGAAGATCGTCTGGCCGTTGATGATCATCGGCATGGTCTGGATCAGGCCGGCGCCCGGGTGACGCTCCATGGCGTCCGCCAGGCGCACCATGGCCTCGCCGGTCATCAGGCTGTCGGCGTCCAGCACCAGCATGTGCTCGTAGGCGCTGCCCCAGCGGCGCACCCAGTCGGCGACATTGCCGGCCTTGCGGCCGGTGTTTTCCTTGCGGACGCGATAGAAGACGTTGCTGTGGGCCTCGCGGCGGAAGCGGGCGAAGCAGGCCTGCTCGGCCAGGGCCACCTGAGCGTCGCGGGTGTCGCTGAGCACGAAGATGTCGAAGTGGCGGCTCATGCCCGTCTCGGCGATCGAGGCGTCCATGGCGCGCAGGCGGGCGAAGACGGCGGCGGCGTCCTCGTTGTGCACCGGCATCAGAATGGCCGTGCGCGTGTGCAGCTTGGGCATCGGGGCCTCGCCGTCGATGCCAAGCGGATCCTTGGGCTTGCCCAGCAGGATCACGAAGCCGGCGACGGCGGTGCAGAACCACAGCGACAGGGCCAGGAACAGCGGGGCCAGCAGGGTCAGGACCACGCCTTCCAGGCGGGTGACGCCGCCCAGGGCGATGGTATCGAAGGTGGCCTTCCAGCCGGCGAAGCCCATGGCGATCGTCGCCAGCGCCACGATCCAGCGGCGGAAGGTCATGTCGGCGACCAGGGCGGCGGCGCGGCGCGAACCGCCCTGCCAGAAGCCCAGCGGCTGAACCGGCATGGCTAGCGGCGCCTCGGCGGGGATTTCCACCGTCTCACGGCGAACGACCTGATCGAGGGTCACGCTCGTTGAGGAGCGCACGTCGAAGAGGCTGGAGCGATCGCTCATGTCTTGGAACTCGGGCTGTTTCGGCGTGGAGAGCGCCGACTTCCCTTAGAGTAAAACCTCGATCACAAATTCGCTACCGGAAATCACGCGAATTTCGCAGTTGCGAGAAAAAACCTCCGCCACGGTTTGGAGTCAGGATGCTCGCCCGTCCGGGGAATTTCAATAAGTCATTGAATTTGGGGAATTTCAGTGGTGGAGCGCAAGCTTGGCTATTGGAAATCCGTTCGCAAGCTTGGCCGCGCGGCTTATCACGTTCACCCCTCACGGGAGCGCCTTCGAGCGCCGATTTGCCGCTGAAAGGCGCATCGCCGCGCGGGATTTCGGACCCTGGGCTCCGGATTCTCACGCGCGATCACGGAGCCGCGAGGTCAGGCCCGCACGACCTCATGCAGAACCTTCAGCGTCTTCAGCAGCGCCGCCGCGCCGTCCAGCGGCAGGCAGCTGGGGCCGTCGCAAAGGGCCTTGTCCGGATCGGGGTGGAATTCCAGGAACACCGCGTCGGCGCCGGCCGCCACCGCGGCCTTGGCGATGATCGGCACGCCGGAGCGGCGGCCGCCCGTCGAGGCGCCGCCCGTGCGGGGGTCAGCGCCCGGCAGCTGCACGGCGTGGGTGGCGTCGATCGAGACCGGCACGCCCAGGGCCTGCATCTCGGCGATGCCCAGCATGTCGACCACCAGGTTGTTGTAGCCGAACGAGGCGCCGCGCTCGCACAGCACGATCTCCAGGTCCGGCGCGGCCTCGCGGGCTTTGCTGATGATGTTCTTGCAGTCCCAGGGCGCGATGAACTGCGCCTTCTTGGCGTGCATGATCCCTTGCTGGGCGGCCGTGGCCTTGGCGGCGGCGACGATCAGGTCGGTCTGGCGCACCAGGAAGGCGGGGATCTGGACCAGGTCGGCGACGGCGGCGACCGGTTCGGCCTGGTCGACCTCGTGCAGGTCGGTGGCGATCGGTACGTTCAGCTGACGCTTGACCTCGGCCAGGATCTTTAGGCCCTCGGTCAGGCCCGGACCGCGATAGCTCTTGATCGACGAGCGGTTGGCCTTGTCGAAGCTGGCCTTGAAAATATAGGGCAGGCCCAGCTCGGTCGTGACCGCCTTCAGTTCGCGGCCGACCTCCAGCGCCAGGTCCAGGTTCTCCAGGACGTTCAGGCCCGCGATCACGGCCAGCGGCTGGCCGTCGCCGATCGCGATGTTCCAGCGCTTAAGGTGGGCGACGGGCATGGGAATCTCCAAGGGCGTAGAGGCGAGGGCCGCATCTACGCCCAGGAGCGGGGCGGGAACTAGCCCAGTTTCACCAGCATCTTGCCCATGTTCTCGCCCGAGAACAGCTTGATGAAGGCGTCCTGCGCGCGTTCGACGCCGTCCTCGACGGTCTCCTTCCAGGTGATTTTCCCGGCCTTGATCCACTCGCCCATGTCCTTGGCGAACTGCGGATAGAGGTCGTAATGGTTGGAGACGATGAAGCCTTCCAGGCGCAGGCTCTTGCCGACGGCCAGGATGATGTTGGACGGACCTTCGGCCTTACCGGTCTCGTTGTATTGCGAGATCATCCCGCACAGGGCGAAGCGGGCGAACGGGCGGGCCGAGTTGATGGCCGCCTCGAGGTGGATGCCGCCGACGTTCTCGAAATAGACGTCGATGCCCTTGGGGGCGACCTTGGCCAGTTCGGCGACGACGTCGGGGGTGGCCTTGTAGTCGATGACGTGATCGACGCCGATCGACTTCAGGAACGCGACCTTCTCCGGGCCGCCGGCCGAGCCGATGACGGTGTGGCCCTTCAGCTTGGCGATCTGGCAGACCACCGAGCCCACCGCGCCGGCGGCGGCCGAGACGAACACCACGTCACCGTCCTTCAGCGCCGCGATGCGCAGCAGGCCGACATAGGCGGTCAGGCCGGGCATGCCGGCCACGCCGAGGAAAGCCTGGGGCGGCACGCCGTGGGTGTCGATCTTGGTGATCGCGCCCATGCCGGCGGCGGCCAGCGCCTTGGGGTTGGCGTTGAACGCCTCGCGCCAGCCGAACATCGAGTTGACGATATCGCCCGGCTTGAAATCCGGATCGTTGGAGACGATGACCTCGCCGATCGCGCCGCCCTGCAGGGCCTGGCCGATCTGGAACGGCGGCACATAGCTGGGACGATCGTACATGCGGCCGCGCATATAGGGATCGACCGACATCCAGAGGTTCCTGACCTGGACCTCGCCGTCGCCCGGCGCGGGCAGCTCGACGGTGGCCAGGTCGAAGTCGGAGACCTTGGGCACGCCCACGGGACGGCTCTTCAGGCGAATTTCGCGCGACGTGGTCATGGTCTTCCTCCAGCGGCTCTTGGCGAGCGTTGCTAATTTAAACGGATGTTTAGCGCGTCCTTACGGAAGGCTCCAGTGCTTCTAAGCGTCGCCGAAGCGGAGTAGACAGCGGGCCATGACCCAGACTCTGAAAGCGGGCGTCGTCGGCGCCGGAGTGTTCGGCGGCTATCACGCCAAGAAGTACGTCGAGCTGGACGGCGTGACCCTGGTCGGCGTGTTCGACATCGACCTGGCGCGCGCTCAGGCGCTGGCCGAGCCGCTGGGCGCCCAGGGCTTCGACGACATGGACGCTTTCCTAGCCGCCGTCGACGTGGTCACGGTCGCCGCGCCCGCCGTCCACCACGCCGAAGCGGCGCTGAAGGCGCTGAAGGCGGGCAAGCCGGTCTATTGTGAAAAGCCCCTGGCCGTGACGCCCGAGGACGCCGACCGGATGGTCGCCGCCGCCGCCAAGGCCGGGGTCCCGCTGGCCTGCGGTCACCAGGAACGGGTGGTGTTCCAGGCCATGGGCCTGCTGGACATTCCCGAGCAGCCGCTGCGCCTGGAAGCCGTGCGACGGGGTGTGCCTTCGGACCGCAATCTCGACGTCTCGGTGGTGCTGGACCTGATGATCCACGACATCGATCTCGCCCTGGCCCTGTGCGAGGCCCAGCCCATGACCGTGGACGGCGAAGGGGGGATCACCCGCTCGACCTCGCTCGATTGGGTGAAGGTCGAGGCGATGTTCGAGAACGGCTTCATCGCCGTGTTCGACAGCTCCCGCGTCGCCGAGGCCCGCGAGCGGACCATGAAGGTCGTCTACCCGTCGGGCGAGGTCGAGATCGACTTCCTCACCCGCGCCTTCCGCAACACCACGCCGTTCCCGCTGATCGAGAACTTCACCGAGACCCCGGCCGGCAAGGACCCCCTGGGCCTGTCGGTCGCCGGCTTCCTCGCGGCCGTGCGCGGCGAGGCCCCGCGTCCGGTCGTGACGGGCGAAGAGGCCGCCCGGGCGCTGGACCTGGCGCTGGCGGCGGAGCAGGCGGCCGAGGGCTGACCCGCCCCGCTACAGGCTGACCTGAGCCCCCAGCTCCACCACCCGTCCCGGCGGCAGGTGGAAGAAGGTGGTGGGGTCGGCCGCGTTGCGGGTCAGGAAAGTGAAGAGCTTACGCTTCCAGGCGGGCAGGGCGTCGGCGGCCACCGACGGCACGATCGTGCGGCGGCTGACGAAGAACGACGTGCTCATGATGTCGAACTTCAGGCCCTGCTTGCGGCAGGCCGCCAGGGCCTGCGGGATGTTCGGGCTCTCCATGTAACCGTAGCGCACGGTGACCAGCGAGAAGCGGTCGTCGAGGGTCTTGATTTCGATGCGCTGGTCGTCAGGCACATAGGGCGTGGTCTCGTTGACGACCTTCAGCAGCACATTGCGCTCGTGCAGGACCTTGAAGTGCTTGAGGCTGTGCATCAGGGCCGGCGGCGTCGTCTCCGGGTCCGAGGTCAGATAGACGGCCGTGCCGGGCGTCGCGGCGGCCGGGCGGCGGGCGATCATCTCGCGGAAGTCGGCGAAGGGCAGGCCGTCCTTGTTGAGTTTCCTGCGCAGGCGCTCGGTGGCGCTGACGAAGATCGACATCAGCAGGCACAGACCCGCGCCCAGGGCCAGCGGGGCCCAGCCGCCGGTCAGCACCTTCAGCAGATTGGCGACGAAGAAGGTCAGGTCCAGAGCGAACAGCGGCACGATCAGGGCCAGGGCCGCCAGCAGGCTCCAGTTCCAGACGTGGCGCACGACGATGTAGGCCAGCAGGGTGGTGACCACCATCGTGCCGGTCACCGAGATGCCGTAGGCGTGCGACAGGGCGCTGGACGAGCGGAACGACAGCACCACCAGGACGACGCCGACGAACAGCAGCCAGTTGATCGGCGCGACATAGATCTGGCCGGCCTCGGTGGTCGAGGTGATCTTGATGTCCATGCGCGGCAGGAGGCCCAACTGGATCGCCTGCTGGGTCAGGGAGAACGCCCCGGTGATCACTGCCTGGCTGGCGATGACGGTGGCGACCCCGGAGAACAGCACCAGGGCCAGTCGCCATTGGTGGGGCGCCAACTGGAAGAACCAGTCGGCGTTCGGCAGGGCCGTTCCCGCGGCCTCGGCGGCGGTCAGGGCCTGTGAGGCCAGGGCGGCCTGGCCGAAATAGTTCAGGGCCAGCATCGGCAGGGCCAGGCCGAACCACGACATCTGGATCGGGCCACGGCCGAAATGGCCCATGTCGGCCGTTAGGGCCTCGGCCCCGGTGACGGTCAGGAACACCGCGCCCATGACCAGGAAGCCGGTCAGCCCGTGATGGGTCAGGAAATAGATGGCGTAGGTCGGCGAGATCGCCGTCAGCACGCTGGGATCGTCCTTAATGTGCCAGACGCCCAGGGCGCCCAGGCACAGGAACCAGCACACCATGATCGGACCGAAGACGCCGGCCACCTTGGCCGTGCCCTTGGCCTGGAAGGCGAAGAGGGCGGTCAGGATCACCAGGCTGGTGACGATCACCTCCTGGGCGCCGAACCAGCCGGAGAAGCCGCGCACCGACTTCAGGCCCTCGACCGCCGATAGCACCGAGATGGCCGGGGTGATCACGCCGTCGCCATAGAACAGCGCCGCGCCGATGGCGCCGAGGGCGAAGATCAGGCCCGTGCGGCCCTTGGCGCCCTGCTGGGCCAGGGCCATCAGCGACAGCACCCCGCCTTCGCCCTTGTTGGAGGCGCGCATCAAGAACAGGACGTACTTGACCGTCACGACCAGGATCAGCGCCCACAGCGCCAGGGACAGCACGCCCATGATCTCGGGACGGACCAGGCCATCGCGGGCGGCCTCCTCCAGCGCGTCGCGGAAGGCGTAGAGGGGGCTGGTGCCGATGTCGCCGAACACGACGCCCACGCTGCCCAGCGCCAACGGCCAGAAACGCGACGCCGCGTGGCCGTGGTTGGGAGCTTGAGTTGTCGGGGTGGCAGAGTCGGACGCGGCGAGGGGGTCTTTACCCGCCATGCAAGCTCGAAGCTCCAAAGCGCCAGCTCACGGCCGGCGGCGGCGATTTACCCTCGTCGCCGCGTCGCAGCAATCAAAATTCGACGGATCGGCGTTTCCGTTGCCATAAGCGTGATCAGTCGTCGAGATCGAAGGGCAGTTCATCCTGATCGACGGCGGTGTCGCGGCGGGCCTTGGAGACGGGCTTGTAGGTCGGGGCGGGCGGTGGGGTGGGGACGTCGTCGTCCGCGTCGTCCCACGGCGGATCATCGAACATGTCGGGCTCGGCCACCGGCTTCGGCGCGGGAGCCGGGACTGGAGCCGTCGGCCGCGAGACCGGACGCGCCGGCGCGGCGCGCGGGGCGTCGTCGAACGACGAGCGTCGGGCCAGCGGCGGCGGGGTGTCGGGCAGAGGCGGGGGGGCGCGGAAATCGTCCTCGTCGTCTTCGTCGTATTCGAAGGACTCGGGCGGTTCGGGCGGCGGCGCGGGGCGGGCGGCGACCACTGGGGCGGGCTCCGGCTTCGTGGGGCGCGGCGGCAGCGGCCGGCGAACGATGGCCTCGCAACGGGCCAGCCAGCGGTTGGCCTCCTGCATCAGCTCGCCGGGCGAACGGCTCTCACGACGCTGTTCGTCGCCGGGGGCCCAGAGCTCGAGGGCGAAGTCCGGATGGCGCGGATCGTCGAAGACCAGGCGCAGGGTGACCGACTGGGCCTGGGGCGCGACATGGTCGATGGCCCGGCGGCCTTCGCCCCGGAAGACGCGGCCCATCACCTGGCCGTCGACCAGCAGCTCGGCCCCCATCAGCTCGTCCAGGCGATAGATCAGGCACCAGGCGCCCCGGTCCCAGGCCACCGCCAGCAGGTTGGTCGAGAACGAGAAGCCCGCGCCCCGGCCCCGGCCGCGCGCCACGATGAAGCCTTCCGGATCGCTCTTCAGCACGTTGCGCAAGGCTCGGCGCAGACGCCGGTCCTCGTCGCCGTACCAGATGGCCAGGCTGCCCAGGAACGTCACCGCCGAGCCGGCGATGGCCACGAACAGCAAAAGACGCGCGAGTTCGCTCATAGTAAGGCCAGGCTAGCGGGAGTCCTGATTCCGCGACAGAGGGGCTATGGGGCCCTTAGTCGCGGAAGTGGCCGACGACCGGCACGTGGTCTGACGGCTTTTCCTTGTCGCGCTCGTCGCGGTGGATGACGACGTCGGTCAGGCGGTCGACGGCCTGGGGCGAGCACAGCAGGTGATCGATGCGGATCCCCAGGTTCCGGGGCCAGGCGCCGGCCTGGTAGTCCCAGAAGGTGTAGCCGCCCGGCGCGCCGTCGACCTGCATGTAGGCGTCGGTGAAGCCCAGGTTCTTCAGCGCCCGGAACGCGCCGCGGCTCTCGGGCTGGAACAGGGCGTCGCCAAGCCAGGCCTCGGGATTGGCCACGTCCTCGGCCTCGGGGATGACGTTGTAGTCGCCCAGGATGACCAGCGGCTCCTCGAAGGCCAGCAGGCGTTGGGCGTGAGCGTGCAGGCGGCGCATCCAGGCCAGCTTATAGTCGAACTTCTCGGTCCCGATCGGATTGCCGTTGGGCAGATAGATGCCGACCACGCGGAATGGGACCGGCGCGGCGATCACCGCCTCGACATAGCGCGACTGCTCGTCGACTTCGTCTTCCGAGAGGCCGGGCAGCCCCTTACGGACGTCCTCGATCGGGAACTTCGAAAGCAGGGCGACGCCGTTATAGGTCTTCTGGCCGTGGACGACGACATTGTAGCCCAGCCGCTCGAAGGCTTCGGTGGGAAACTTCTCGTCGACGCACTTGATCTCCTGCAGCACGGCCACGTCCGGGGTTTCCGATTCGAACCAAGCCAGCACGCCTTCCAGGCGAGCGTTGATCGAATTGACGTTCCAAGTGGCGATACGCATTGACGGCTCCAGACTGCGGCGGGAGGCTAGGGCGCATGAAGGTCGCGCTCAAGTCAGCTGGCAAGCCAATCGATCGAAGACAGCTCGCGCTCATGGTGCTGGCCACCGGCGCGTGCTTGGCCTTCGCCGCGATCGGCGCGATCCTGGCCATCTTCACGCCGCTGGTCTTCGACCGGGCGGGCAACATGCTGAACCCGATCGCCTGGCTGGGCTTCGTGTTCGGCGCTCTGTTCTGGGCGGTGTGCCTGCTGTCGCCGCTGGCCGGCTGGATCCTGTGGCGCAAGGGCCAGATGACCTTCGCCTGGGCCGCCATGGCCGCGCCGCTGGCCTGGGGCGCGCTGACGCTGACCCTGCTGCAGTTCGTGCCGGCTTAGGTCTTGGCGCGCCTTCCGGGCGGCGAACCGGTTCGCCTGAAGGCGCTTGCTAGATCGAGAAACTGACCCCACAGCCGCAGCTGGACTTGGCGTTCGGGTTGCGAACGCGGAACTCCGCCCCGGCCAACTCGTCGACGAAGTCGATCTCCGAACCCTTCAACAGGGCCAGGGAGACGACATCGACCAGCGCCACGGCGTCGTCGCGCTCGACCTTGAGGTCGTCGTCCTCGACGGCGTCAACCAGGTCGAAACGATACTGGAAGCCGGAGCACCCGCCGCCATCGACGGCGACGCGCAGCATCAGGGGGCGGCCCTCGCTGGCGGCGATGGCCTTGATCCGACGCGCGGCGTTTTCGGAAAGCGTTAAGTCTACTTGGGTCATGGCTGTGGAAAACTCACCTCAGGCCTATATGAGGGTGACGCGGCCTCTACGGAAGGGGCCAAATCGTCCAACGCGATAAAGGCGGTTCATGACCTCGACCCCGTACTTCGTCCCGCGCGCGCCCTACGCCGAAGATCCGTTCAAGTCTCGGGGCCGTCGGTTCAAGGAGGACGAGAGCCGCACGCGCACGCCGTTCGCGCGCGATCGCGACCGCATCATCCACACCTCGGCCTTCCGCCGGCTGAAGGAAAAGACCCAGGTCTTCGTGGCGCATGAGGGCGACAATTTCCGCACGCGTCTTACCCACTCGCTGGAAGTGGCGCAGGTCGCCCGCTCGCTGGCCACCGCCCTGGGCCTGGACAGCGACCTGGCCGAGACCATCGCTCTGGGGCACGACATCGGCCATCCGCCGTTCGGCCACGCCGGCGAGGACGAGCTCGAGCAGCAGATGAAGGATTTCGGCGGTTTCGACCACAACGTCCAGACCTTCCGGGTCGTGACCGAGCTGGAGCACCGCTATCCGGACTTTCTGGGCCTGAACCTGACCTGGGAGACCCTGGAAGGGATCATCAAGCACAACGGCCCGGTCACGAATAAGCTGGGCAAGCCCTCCTGGAAGGCGATTCAGAAGTACGACGCCGAGTACGACCTCGGCTTGAACACCTGGGCGTCGGCCGAAGCGCAGGTCGCGGCCCTGGCCGACGACATCGCGTATAACAATCACGACGTCGACGACGGCGTGACGGCGGGTCTGTTCACCCTGGACGAGCTGATGGACGTGCCGCTGATCGGCCCGATCCTGGCGGCCGTGAAGAGCGAACGTCCCGACCTCGACCCGCGTCTGACCCACCTGGAAGCCATCCGCCGCATGATCGGCGCGATGATCGACGACGTGATGGGCGAGACCCTGCAGCGCGCGGCGGCCACCGGCGTTGGTTCGGCCGACGACGTCCGGGCCCTGGACCACGCCCTGGTCGCCTTCTCGCCGGACATGGCCGAGGACCTGGCTCGCCTGCGCGCCTTCCTGCACGAGCGCATGTACCGCCACTGGCGCGTCAACCGCACGCGCAGCCAGGCTCGCCGTATTCTGGGCGAAATGTTCGCGCTATTCCTGAAGGAGCCGGAGGTCCTGCCGACCATCTGGTTCGCCAAGTCGCAGAACCGCGACGAAGCCGGCCGCGCCCGCGTGGTATGCGATTACATCGCGGGCATGACCGACCGCTTCGCGATAGAAGAACACCGCAAGCTGTTCCACCTGGACGTCTGGAACTAGGCCTTCGGGCCAGGGATCCGGAACGTGGGCGCGAGCGGCCGATCGTCTGCCACCTGAGCGGGGCGGACGCTTCTTGGACGGGCCGCCGTTGGGTAACCTAGGGTCGCGCGCGTCTGATTCGATGCGTTCGACCTGTGCGTCCTTGTGTGGACGCCCGAGAGTATCTGGAGCCTAGCCGAGATGTCCGATCCGCACCGCGGGGCCTATACGCCGCCCACCGACGCGCCGCTGTCGTTCGATGCGCGTCAGCCCGTGCGAGGCGCGCGCCCGCTGCCCATGACCCTGATCATCAGCGCGGTGGTGCTGGTGACCCTCGTTGTCGGGGTGATCCTGGTCTATCGCGGCGGCGTGCGGAACCCGAACGATCCGCCGCAGGCCGTCGGGACCGAAGTGGCCCAGATGAAGACCCCGCCGCCGGCCGGCAGCCAGCCGCAGGATCCGGCCGCGGGTCTGCAGATCTATCACAACGAGGACCCGCAGCCGTCGGCCACCTTCGCCGCGCCGCCCGAGGCGCCGCAGGCCCGTCCGGCCGCGCCGGTCGCCAGCGCCCCGGTGCAGACCGCCGCCCTGCCGGCCGCCAAGCCCGCGCCGACCGCGCGGCAGCCGGCCCCAACCATCGAATCCCTGGCGACCGCCGCCGCCCAGAAGCCGGCGCCCAAGCCTGTGCAACTGGCCGCCGCCGCGCCCGCCAAGCCAGTCGCCGCGACTCCGGCCGCCGCAACGGGCGGCCCCGCCATGGTGCAGATCGGCGCCCTGTCGTCTCCGGCCCTGGCGGACAAGGCCTGGACTGACGCCACGCGCCTGGCCCCGGGCCTGGCCGCCGGCAAGGGCAAGAAGGTCGAGGCGATCGACAAGAACGGCACGACGCTCTACCGCACCTCGGTGACGGGCTTCGCCTCGCGTGAAGCGGCCAAGGCCTTCTGCGAGGCGATCTCGGCCTCGGGCAAGTCCTGCTTCGTGAAGTAAGGAGTTACCCCTTTGAGCACCTCTTCCGCCGCTATCCTCGGCTGCGCCGGGACCACGCTGACGGCCGAAGAGGTCGCTTTCTTCCGGGACGTGAAGCCATGGGGCTTCATCCTGTTCAAGCGTAACATCGCTGATCCGGAGCAGGTGAGGGCGCTGACCGCCGCCCTGCGCGCCACGGTCGGCCGTGACGACGCCCCCATCCTAATCGACCAAGAGGGCGGCCGCGTCGCCCGTCTGCAGCCGCCGCACTGGCGCATCTATCCGCCCGGCCGGGCCTACGGCGAGCTGGTGGCCAACGATCCGTTGACGGCGCGCGAGATCACCCGCCTGGGCTCGCGGCTGATCGCCCACGACCTGCGCTCGATCGGGATCAATGTCGACTGCGTGCCGGTGCTGGACGTGCCGGACCCCCAGGGCCATGAGATTATCGGCGACCGCGCCTATGGCGACACGCCCGAGCAGGTGGCGACCCTGGGCCGCGCCGCGGCCGAAGGCCTGCTGGCCGGCGGCGTCCTGCCGATCATCAAGCACATCCCCGGCCACGGCCGCGCGCTGAGCGACAGCCACCTGGAGCTGCCGGTGGTCAAGGCCAAGCTGCTCGAGCTGGAAATCCGCGACTTCGCGCCGTTCCGGGTGCTGTCCGACATGCCGATGGCGATGACCGCCCACGTCGTCTACTCGGCCATCGACCGCAACCGCCCGGCCACGACGTCGAAGAAGGTGATCAAGAAGATCATTCGTGAATCCATCGGCTTCGACGGACTTCTGATGAGCGACGACCTGTCGATGAAGGCGCTTAGCGGCGACTTCAAGCAGCGGGCCAAGGACAGCCTGTCGGCCGGCTGCGACGTCGTCCTGCACTGCAACGGCGACATGGCCGAGATGAAGGCCGTGATGTCCGGCGTCGGCCGGCTGGGCAAGGAAGCCCGCCGTCGGACCCAGGCCGTCATGGGCCGCCTGGTCAAGGTCCCAGAGCCTTTCGACGTGGCCGAGGCCCGCGCCCGCTTCGACGCCGCGTTCGACGGCAAGTACGCTTGAGCACGGGCTTCCAGCCGACCTTCGACTTCGCGGCCGCCAACGAGGCGGCCGAGGACGGCGCGGCGCTGGTCATCGACATCGACGGCTATGAAGGCCCGCTGCACGTGCTGCTGGCCCTGGCGCGCAGCCAGAAGGTCGACCTGCTGCAGCTGTCGATCACCAAGCTGGCCGAGCAGTACCTGGCCTTCGTGCAACAGGCTCGCCGCGTGCGTTTCGCCCTGGCGGCCGACTACCTCGTCATGGCCGCCTGGCTGGCCTACCTCAAGTCCCGCCTGCTGCTGCCCAAGCCCGAGCGCGCCAAGGCCGAGGAGCCGCCGGCCGAGGAAATGGCCGCCCAGCTGGCCTTCCGCCTCGCCAAGCTGGACGTGATGCGCAAGGCCGTCGAGGCTCTGAAGGACCGCCCGATCCTGGGCCGCGACGTCTTCATGCGCGGCGATCCGGACGCGGTAAGGATCGTCTCCTCGACCCGTCTGGAGGGCGATCTCTATAGCCTGATGAGCGCCTACATCACTCAGCGCAAACGCGAACATAGCCGCCACTACGCCCCGCGCCCGCCGACCGCCTATCCGCTGGAAGACGCCCGCGACCGCCTGCGCGGCCTGCTGCCGAAGATGCAGGACTGGACGGTCCTCTCCACCGTCGCCCCGATCGAGCGGGCGCTGGAAGAGGAGGACGGCCCCACGCCCGCCTCCTACCTGGCCTCGACCCTGTCGGCCTCGCTGGAGCTGGTCAAGGAGGGCATTCTGGAGGCGCGGCAGATGGGGGCGTTCGAGGACATCTACTTGCGGACCAGAGCGGAGCCGCTGGAGGTTACCGAGTGATCTTCCCCTCTCTCCCGATCTCCCCGGCGAAGGCCGGGGTCCAGATCGAACCCACCAACGCCCGACAAGCCGACAGGGCGTTTCTCGGATCATCCCAAGCCGCCCAGGATGAATCTGGGCCCCGGCTTTCGCCGGGGAAATCGGATATGGGGTTTGAATGACCGTCGAACTCGAACCCCTCTTCGTCGAGCGCTGCATCGAGGCCCTGCTGTTCGCGGCGGCCGAGCCGCTCAGCGACGTTGACCTGGCCAAGCGCTTGCCGGCGGGGGCCGACATCGCCGCTGGCCTCGCGGGCCTGCGGACGCGCTACGAGGGCCGGGGAATCGAGCTGGTCTGCGTGGCCGATCGCTGGCGTTTCCAGACGGCGACCGACCTGGCGTTCCTGATGACGGAGGAGCGCGAGGAGCCGCGCCGCCTGTCCAAGGCCGCGCAGGAGACCCTGGCCATCGTCGCCTATCACCAGCCCGTCACGCGGGCCGAGATCGAGGCCGTGCGCGGGGTGCAGGCCAGCCGGGGCACGCTGGACGTTCTGCTGGAGCTGGGTCTGATCCGCATGCGCGGCCGCCGGCGCACGCCGGGCCGGCCGGTGACCTTCGGGACGACGGACGCTTTCCTTGAGCATTACGGCCTGGCCGCGCTGTCGGACCTGCCGGGCATCGCCGAGATGAAGGCCGCGGGCCTGCTGGAAATGAACCTGCCACCAGGCTTCACCGTGCCCGATCCGCTGGGCCTGCGCACCGATGATGAGGATCCGCTGGATCTGGACGACGGCGAAACGCCGGAATTCGCCCAGGACTTCCTGGGCGAGCCGGAGAAGGCGGATCGCTAGGCGAGGACGTCGGCGATCTGGCCGGTCTTGTCCTTCTTGTCCGGATCGTTCTGGACCTGCTGCTTGATCATGTCCTTGAGCTTTTGCTCGATCTTGGCCCGATCCTCGGGGCCCATCGCCTTGAGCTGCTCCTCGGTGACGCCCAGCTTTGCCAGCATCGCGGCCCGCATCTTCTGGGCCGGGGTCATCGCCTGGTACTTCAGGAACTCGTCCTTGGCGGACGTTTCGCCGATGGGCGACGAGGTGCTGGCGGACATGCCGCTATAGGCGCCGGCGTAGCTGGACGAACCGATGGACGAAATGGACATGACGCGCTCTCGAACTTGAGGGTGCGACACTCTGTGCAAGGCGTGGGCCACGGCCGGGAAGCTAGACTTTACAGATCCTTGGCAGGCAAGGGCGCGCTGAAAGCGTGGCCGGTCGGTCAACTCCGCCGAGCAGAACTTGCCCGGAAGTCGCGCCAGGCCTCGCGACCTCGCGACTCTCGGGCGAACCATGGTCTCCGGCCCCGCGAGCGCCTATATTCTTCGGCATGTTGTAACGACGCGTCGCAGCGGCTATCTGGCGCTGTCGCAAGGAGTCTCGATTATGGGAAGTCTAGGTCCGATTCACTGGATCATCGTCGCCGTCGTGGTGCTGCTGCTGTTCGGCGGCCGCGGCAAGCTGTCGGGCATCATGGGCGACGCGGCCAAGGGCATTCGCGCGTTCAAGGATGGCCTGAAGGACGACACCAGCAGCGAAGTCGCCGACAACAAGTCCAAGGGCGCCCTGCCGCGCACCGAGCAGGAAGCCGAAGAGCTTCGCAAGTCGTAAGACCTTGAAGCGCGCGGGGAGGGGTTCTTCGCGCGCGTCTGTCCAATCACGCGGGGAGCCATCGGCTCCGCCGTTCTAAGGCGCGTCCATGCTTCCTGATATCGGCGGCACAGAACTCCTTGTCATCGCCGCCGTCGCTTTGATCGTGGTCGGTCCCAAGGATTTGCCCGCTCTGCTGCGCAAGCTGGGCCAGTTCGTGGGCCGGATGCGGGGCATGGCCTCGGAATTCCGCGCCAGCTTCGACGAGATGGCGCGCCAGTCCGAGCTGGACGAGCTGCGCCGCGAAGTGCAGGCCATGCGCTCGGGCCAGTTCACCAATCCGACGCCGGCCGCGGATCCGCACGTCGACCAGGTCTTCGCCGACATCGACGCCTCGCTGTCCAGCGGCGCGACCCAGATGCACCCCTATGCCGGGGCCGAGATCCACAATCCGGCCCTGAGCACCGACAATTCGGTTCCGGCCCCGGCGGCCCAGATCGTCGAGAAGCCCAAGCGCGCGCCGCGCAAGAAGGCCGTCGCGGTCGCCGAGCCGGCTCCGGTTGAAACCGCGAAAGCTCCGCGCAAGCGCGCCGCCGCACCCAAGAAGGACATCACGGTCGAGGCCCCCAAGGCCGTCCGCGCGCCGCGTAAGCGCGCGGCCAAGGCCGGCGGCTCCACCGCTTCGGACATCGTCTCGTGAACGACAAGGCCATCGGATACGACCCCAGGGATGAGCACGAGGACGAGATCGAGTCCTCGCGCGCGCCGCTTCTGGATCACCTGATCGAACTGCGCACCCGCCTGATCGTCTGCGTCGGCGCGATCGCCGTCGCCTTCGGCGTCTGCTTCGCCTTCGTGAAGCCGATCTTCCTGTTCCTGGTCCGCCCCTTCACCGTGGCCGAGGGCCTGAAGGCCGTGCAAGACGCGGGCGGCCACCACGGCTCGTTCGACCTGATCCTGGCCCTGGTCGGCATCAAGCACGTGCCGCCCGCCGCTCTGAAGGACATCACCCTGCAGGCAACCGCGCCGCTGGAGCAGTTCTTCACCAACATCAAGCTGTCGGCGTTCGCGGCCATCGTCGTGGCCTTCCCGATCATCGCCTGGCAGCTGTACCGCTTCGTCGCGCCCGGTCTCTACAAGAAGGAGCGCAACGCGTTCCTGCCGTTCCTGATCGCCTCGCCGGTGCTGTTCCTGATGGGCTCGGCGCTGGTCTACTACGTGATGCTGCCGTTCGTGCTGTGGTTCTCGCTGAGCCAGCAGATCGTCGGCGACGGAGTGAAGGTCGTGCTGCAGACGCGGGTCTCGGAATACCTGACCCTGGTCACGACCTTGCTCCTGGCCTTCGGCCTCAGCTTCCAGCTTCCCGTGGTGCTGTCGCTGGGCGGCCTGGCGGGTCTGGTCACGTCGGATATGCTGCGGACGGGCCGTCGCTACGCCATCGTCGCCGTCTTCGTGGTGGCCGCCATCGTCACCCCGCCGGATCCGATCAGCCAGATCACCTTGGCCGTGCCGCTGTGCCTGCTCTACGAGATCTCGATCTGGTGCGTGTGGCTGATCGAACGCCGCCGCAAGCGGGAAGACGACGAGGAAGCCGGCAAGGACATAGTGGCCGTTTAACGGTCCATACCTCCACCCCGTCATTCCCGCCCTCGTGGCGGGAATGACGGCGGTATCTTGGACATAAAAAAGGGCCCCGCGACTGAGCCGCGGAGCCCTTCTTTTTCGCTCAGATAAGCGAGCGAAACTTGAAGCCTTAGGCGGCGGCGCCGACGCGCGCCTGCAGTTGGGCCTTGGCGGAGCGGACGGTGTCGGCCACGCACGACGAGTAGCTCACGACGCTGAAGTTCGGGCGCTGGGCCTTGCAGACCGTCTGGGCGGCGGTGCGGATCTCGGCGTGGATCTGGTTCTGGGTCTTGCCCTTCAGCGAGATGCGGACGACCGAGACGGTCTCGACGGCGGCCGGCTTGCCGGTGTCGCGCGCGCGCATGATCGAGGCCAGCTGGCGGTGAGCGTTCATCAGGGCGTTGTCGACGCAGGTCGCGTCGCCGGCGCCGCAGACCGAAACGGCGGCGGTCTTGATCTCGTTTTCGATCTGGACCGAGTTCTTGCCGGTCAGCGACACGCGGACTTCGGTGGCGGTCTTGGCGCCGGCCGGAACGGCGACAGCGGCGGCGATGGCGAGGGCGGCGAAAGCGGCGAACGTCTTCATGATTTCAAATTCCTAGGAATGATCGGGCGGCCGAGGAGGGCCGAAAAAGGACGCGTACTGAAGTTGGCGCGGCTTTTCGGCTATTGGGATTAAGTCCGTGTGACAAAGTCCGGCTAATTTCCGTTAGCGGTTGGATTTTTCGTGCCTAGGTACCGCTATCGTGCGCGATAACCGGCTTTTCGAGCCTCTTCAAAGGGAGGTATGTTCCTCGGATCTAGGCTTTTTGCGCAATGCGGGGCCGTCCCGGCCGCCCTGGCCGGGGATCACGAAGCCGTGGAGAGGCCGCCCGCCCATCCGGAAAGCTTGGCGCCCCCGCCGACGCGCCTTAGAGAGGGCGTTTCTCCATCGCCCATCTCCCGAGCTTGCGTCCGATGCACGACATCAAGGCCATCCGCGAAAACCCCGAAGCCTTCGAAGCCGCATGGTCGGCCAAGGGGCGGTCGGGCGAGGCCGCGCAGGCGGTCAAGCTGGACGCCCAACTCCGCGCGGCCCAGACGGCGCTGCAAGAGGCTCAGGCCAAGCGCAACGAAAGCTCCAAGCTGATCGGCATGGCCAAGGCCAAGAAGGACGAGGCCGAAGCCGCGCGCCTGATGGCCGAGGTCGAGGCGCTGAAGGGCGTCATGGCGACCGCCGCCGAGGAAGAGGCCCTGGTCGGCGGCAAGCTCAAGGACCTGCTGGCCAGCCTGCCCAATATTCCGGCTCCGGAGGTGCCCCCGGGCGAGGACGAGCACGGCAATGTCGAGGAACGCCGCTGGGGCGACGCCGCCAAGCTGCCGGCCGGCCGCCTGAACGCGCCCAAGGACCACGTCGACCTGGGCGCGGCCCTGGGCGGCATGGACTTCGAATCCGCCGCCCGCATGAGCGGCGCGCGCTTCGTGGTCCTGAAGAAGGAAATCGCCCGCCTGGAGCGCGCCATCGGCCAGTTCATGCTGGACCTGCAGACGGTCGAGCACGGCTACACGGAAATCAGCCCGCCGCTGCTGGTGCGCGACGAGGCGCTGTTCGGCACCGGCCAGTTGCCGAAGTTCGCCGACGACCTTTTCCACACCACCGACGATCGCTGGCTGATCCCCACCGCCGAGGTCTCCCTCACCAACATCGTCCGCGAGCAGATCCTGGCCGAGGAAGAGCTGCCGATGCGCCTGACGGCCCTGACGCCGTCGTTCCGCGCCGAGGCCGGGTCGGCCGGCCGCGACACGCGCGGCATGATCCGTCAGCACCAGTTCTACAAGGTCGAACTGGTCTCGATCACCACGCCCGACCAGTCCGAGGCCGAACACCAGCGCATGGCCGAGTGCGCCGAGACGGTGTTGAAGAAGCTGGAGCTGCCGTTCCGCACCATGCTGCTGTGCACCGGCGACATGGGCTTTGGCGCCAGGAAGACCTACGACCTGGAAGTCTGGCTGCCGTCGCAGAACATGTATCGCGAGATCAGCTCGTGCTCGAACTGCGGCGACTTCCAGGCCCGCCGCATGGAGGCCCGCTATCGCAAGACCGGCGAGAAGGGCGGCCACTTCGTCCACACCCTGAACGGCTCGGGCCTGGCCGTCGGTCGCACCCTTGTGGCCGTGCTGGAGAATTACCAGGACGAGGCCGGCCGCATCCACATCCCGGCGGCGCTGCAGCCCTATATGGGCGGGCTGACCCACATCGGAGGCGCTGCGTGAGGATCCTCCTCACCAACGACGATGGCGTCAACGCGCCAGGCCTGAAGAGCCTGGAGAGGATCGCCCGCGCCCTGACCGACGACGTCTGGATCTGCGCGCCGGAATACGAGCAATCGGGCGCCAGCCGGGCTCTGACTCTCTCGGACCCGATCCGCGTCCGCAAGCTCGATGATCGCCGCTTCGCCGTCGAGGGCACGCCGACCGACTGCGTGATGATGGCCGTGCAGCAGCTGATCGACGGTCCCGCGCCGGATCTGGTGCTGTCGGGCGTCAACCGCGGCCAGAACCTGGCCGAGGACGTCACCCTGTCGGGCACGGTGGCCGGCGCGATCGAGGGCATGGCCCACGGCATCCGCTCGATCGCCCTGTCCCAGACCATGAACTTCTTCCACGACGAGGTCGTCGCCCACTGGGAGACGGCCGAGCACTTCGGCCCCGGCGTCGTCCAGCGCCTGCTGGAGGTGGGCTGGCCGACTGACGTGATCATGAACGTCAACTTCCCGGCCGTGACGCCGGACGAAGTGACCGAGGTCGAGGTCACCCGCCAGGGCTTCCGCGACGGCCTGCTGCGCAACATGGAAAAGCGCACCGATCTGCGCGGCCGCGACTATTACTGGATGGGCTTCTCGGCCAAGGCCTCCGAGCCCGCCGACGGCACCGACCTGAAGGCGATCTATTCGGGTCGCATCTCGGTCACGCCGCTGCACATCGACCTGACGCACAACGAGACCGTCCATAAGCTGAAGGGCGTGCTGGGCGGCGCTCCGCCGAAGCTGAAGGCGGCTCCATGAGCGGAGGGACGTCCAAGGCCGCCGAGAACGCCAAGGCCGACCTTCCGCGCCTGATGCAAGCCCTGCGCGACCAGGGGGTCACCGATCCACAGGTGCTGAAGGCCATCGAGACCACGCCGCGCGACCTGTTCACGCCGGACCTGTTCAAGGACCGCTCGTGGGAGGATTCGGCCCTGCCGATCGCCTGCGGCCAGACGATCAGCCAGCCCTATATCGTCGGTCTGATGACCCAGGCCCTGACGATCGAGCCGCGATGCCGGGTGCTGGAGATCGGCACGGGCTCGGGCTACCAGACCACGATCCTCAGCAAGGTCTCGCGCCTCGTCTATACGATCGAGCGCTATCGCACCCTGATGAAGGAGGCGGAAGGCCGCTTCCACAAGCTGGGCCTGACCAACGTCATCACCAAGTTCGGCGATGGCGGCGAGGGGTGGGCCGAACAGGCGCCGTTCGACCGCATTATGGTCACGGCCGCGGCCGAAGATGATCCGAAGCGGCTGCTTTCGCAGCTGAAGCCCAACGGCGTGCTGGTCGCGCCGGTGGGGAAGGGGCCAGTTCAAAGCCTTCGCCGCTATGCCGGCGACGGCAAGGGGGGCTTCCGGGTCGAGATTCTCTGTGACGTGCGTTTCGTGCCCCTGCTGGCCGGCGTCGCGAAGGATCAGTGAAGGTTGGGGGACGCGGCGTTTCGCGGCCTCTGGTGTTAAAGGTTGATTTACCCTGGCGGCGCCCTTTGGTGGCTCCGGCGGGAAAGGAGAGGCTATGAGGCAGTTGTGGACGCGCGCGGCGGTGATCGCCCTGACGGCTGGAACGCTCGGCGCCCATGCGGAGGCCGCGCGGGCCGCGGGCCAGCGCTTCACGCCGAACTTCCCGATCACCCAGCCCCCCGCCGCCCAGCCGGCTCCGCAATCCACGGCGCCCGCGTCTGAGGCCGTCTCGACCGCGCCCGGCGAGGCCGAGACCCTGCCGCGTCCGACGCCGATCTCGACCTCTGCCGCGCCGTCGGTCACCCAGTCCGAGCTGCCGCCCCCCGCCCGCGCCACGACCTCGGCGCCCGCGCCGCAACTGCGCGCCGCCCCGCCCAGGACCGTGGTCACCACCACCGTCACCGGTCCCGTGGTCAATGTTCCCGGCAAGCCGCAGGTGCGCGTCGTCGAATCCGGCGACGCCCTGGACGCCATCGCCCGCGGCTTCGGCGCGACCCGCGCCGAGCTGGTCGAACTGAACGACCTGAAGGCCCCGTACCGCCTGAAGCTGGGCCAGAAGATCAAGGGACCGGCCAAGGACGACCAGAAGGCTTACGTAGTCCAGACCGGCGACACGATGTTCGCCATCGCCAAGCGCTTCAGCGTCACCGCGGCGGCCCTGGCCGACGAGAACGACCTGAAGGCCTCCTCGGCGATCAAGAAGGGCCAGAAGCTGATCCTGCCGGACGGCTACAAGGACAAGGGGCCGATCAAGACGACGACCGTGCTGGCCGGCGCGCCCGCCTCGCAGCAGACCGTCGCTGAGGCCGAACCGAGCCGTCCCGCGCCGAGCCGGCCGACGACCACGACGCCCTCGCGTCCGACCTACACGCCGCCCGTCGCGAGCGAGCCGGACACCACCCCCGCCACGACCTCGACGACGACGCTCAGCGTCACCGGTTCGGTCACGACCGTCGCGGGGCCGCGCCAGATCCACACGGTGAAATCGGGCGACACCCTGACCGCCATCGCTCGTAAGTTCGACGTCAGCGTCAGCGACCTGGCCGACGACAACAAGCTGAAGGCCGACAAGCCGCTGAAGCTGGGCGCCAAGATCAAGGGCCCGGCGACCACCCAGAAGGCCTATGTCGCCGTCAGCGGCGATACGCTGGCCGGCATCGCCAAGCGCTTCAATGTCAGCGTCAAGGGACTGGCCGCCGAGAACAACCTGCGCTCCACGGCCTCGGTGAAGAAGGGCCAGAAGATCCTGCTGCCCGACGGCTACAAGGACAAGGGCCCGATTCGGACCACGACCACCACGGTGGTGAAGCGTCCCGAGCCGACACGGGCGCCTTCGCCGTCGACGCCCTCGAACACCTACGCCCGCGTCGACAGCTCCGCGCCCACGGCCCCCGCGCCATCGACGCCCTCCAACCCGCAGCCCTATCAGCCCAGCGGCAACAGCTATTCGCGCCCCAGCGCGCCGGTCGCCGCCCAGCCGGTCAGCCCGCCGCCGTCCGCGCGTCCGATCATCGAGAGCAGCGCCGCCCCGACCGAGGCCGAGATCATCGCCTCGGGCAAGGGCAAGTTCGCCTGGCCGGTGCGGGGCGAGATCATCTCGACCTTCGGCGTCAAGGGCACGGGCCAGCGCAATGACGGCCTGGACATCCGCGCCGCGCAAGGCACGCCGGTGCTGTCAGCCGCTGACGGCGAAGTGGCCTATGCCGGCAATCAGGTCCCGACCTTCGGCAATCTGGTGCTGGTCAAGCACGCCGACGGCTGGGTCACGGCCTACGCCCACCTTTCCAGCATTAACGTCAAGATGCGCCAGCAGGTACGGCAGGGCGAGCAACTGGGCGCGGTCGGCGCCACGGGCGGCACCAACGAGTCCAAGCTGCACTTCGAGATGCGCTACGCGCCCACGGTCAAGGACAAGGCCAAGCCGGTCGACCCGGCCCTGGTGCTGCCGCGCTAAGGCGACGCCTTCACTGAAACCTGGCACGGCCCGCTTCGAAAGAGGCGGGCCGTTCTGCTGTTCAGCTGGGCAGCTTGACGCCCAGTTCGCCGGCCAGATCCCGCACGAACTGCCAGGCCACGCGGCCCGAGCGGGCTCCGCGCATCTGCGACCACTGCAGGGCGCGGCGGTCGAGATCGGGCGCGGTCAGGCCGAACTGCTCGGCATAGCCGCGGATGGCGGCCAGATAGGTGTCCTGGTCCATCGGCGGGAAGCCGATCCACAGGCCGAAGCGGTCGGAGACGCTCATCTCTTCTTCGGCGTTCTCGGCGGCGGCGATGGCGCCCTGGCTTTCGACGTGGTCGCGCGGCATCAGGTGGCGACGGTTCGAGGTGGCCACGAACAGCACGTTCTCGGGCGGGCCCGACACGCCGCCCTCCAGCGCCGACTTCAGCGCCTTGGCCGCGGCGGCCCCGTCCTCGAACGAAAGATCGTCGCACAGCACCACGAACCGCTCTGTACGCGCGCGGAGTTGATCGAACAGCGGCGGCAGGGCCGCGACCTCGTCACGATCGACCTCGATCAGTTTCAGGGCCGGGAATTCGTCGGCCAGGCTGACGAAGGCGGCCTTGGTCACTGAGCTCTTGCCGGTGCCGCGCACGCCCCACAGCAGCACGTGGTTGCAGGGCACGCCGAGCGCGAAGCAGCGCAGGTTGTCGACGAAACGGCCTTTCTGGCGGTCGATTCCCACCAGCAGGTCCAGCGACAGCGGATAGTCGGCCGCCGGGACGAAGGCGCCGTCCTTGGGCTCGTGCCGGAACAGGCGCGCGGACGAAAAGTCCGGCGCGGGCGGCGCGGGCGGCGCCAGGCGTTCCAGGGCTTCGGCGATGCGGGCGAGCAGGGGCGTAAGTGAGGGACTGGGCGCGTCGGTCATGGGCACGCTGCATACCGGGTGCGCTTGGATTGCAAAAGGGGAGGCGAACGCATAGCTTCCGCCGACTTGGCGCGACCCTATGAGCTTGTCTCTCTTTGGCTGGCGCGCCGCATCGGTTTTGTTGGAGACGTCATGTCCGGTCTGAACGCTCAATTCCTGCAGCTCGCGCCCATCCTTCTGATGGTCGTGCTGTTCTACTTCATGCTGATCCGTCCGCAACAGAAGCGCGCCAAGGAGCATCAGGCGATGCTCACCAACCTGAAGCGCAACGACACGATCGTCCTGTCCAGCGGCATGATCGGCAAGGTCGTCCGTGTCGAGGACAAGGAAGTCGGCGTCGAGATCGCCACCGGCGTGACCGTGAAGGTCATCAAGGGCATGATCACGGAAGTCCGCGCCAAGGGCGAGCCGGCCCCGGCCAACGACGCCAAGAACTAAGGCGATACCGAATCCGTCTCGAGGCGTCCGTCGCGGCGTCGCCTGAAAGTCACTGATCCATGCTGACCCTCTCCCGCTGGAAGATCATCGCCGTCACCCTGTCGGTGATCTTCGGCATCCTGTTCTCCCTGCCCAACGTCCTCCCGCAGAAGACGTTGGACGCCATGCCCGGCTGGCTGCCGCACCAGAAGCTGAATCTCGGCCTCGACCTGCAAGGCGGCTCGTATCTGCTCTATGAGGTCGACACCGACGCCCTGCACCGCGAGCGTCTGTCCGACCTGATGGAAGACACCCGCACTCAGCTGCGGAACGAGCAGATCCCGTTCGGCGAACTGGCTCAGCAGGGCGAGGTGATCAGCGTGCGCATCGGCGACGCCTCGCGCTACGAAGCGGCCCTGAATCTGCTGCGCAAGAATCTCGGCGCGCCTCTGGCCGGCGTGATCGGCGGCAAGGACGTCAGCGTCCAGGGTAAGGGCGACAACCGCATCGAAGTCACCTTCGTGCCGGAAGCCCAGCGCGCCGACGCCGCCAAGGCCGTCGACCAGTCGATCGAGACCATCCGTCGCCGTATCGACAGCCTGGGCACCAAGGAGCCCTCGATCAACCGCCAGGGCACCAACCGGATCATGATCCAGGCGGCCGGCGAGAGCGATCCCGAGAAGCTCAAGAGCGTCATCGGCAAGACCGCCAAGCTGACCTTCCAGATGGTCGACGAGACGGTGACGCCCGAAGACATCCAGGCCGGCCGCATCCCCCCCGGCTCGGAACTGCTGCAGAGCGAAGACCAGTACGCGCCGTATTACGTGGTCAAGAAGCGCGCCGTCGTTTCGGGCGACGAACTGACCAATGCTTCGCAAACCTTCGACCAGAATGGCCGGCCGGCCGTCGGCTTCGCGTTCAACGGTTCCGGCGCCAGGAAGTTCGGCGACATCACCCTGCGCAACCCCGGCAAGCGGTTCGCGATCGTCCTGGACAAGAAGGTGATCTCTGCCCCGGTGATCAACGATCCGATCACTAGCGGCAGCGGCATCATCACCGGCAGCTTCACCGTCGAAAGCGCCAACGAACTGTCGCTGCTGCTGCGCTCGGGCGCCCTGCCGGCCCCGCTGAACGTGGAAGACCAGCGCACGGTGACCGCCGAGCTCGGCGCCGACGCCGTCAAGGCCGGCGCGATCTCGCTGGCCATCGGCGCGGCGTCGATGTTCGTGTTCGTGATCCTGGCCTATGGCCTGTTCGGCGGCTTCGCGGCCATCGCGCTGGTGGTCAACGTGCTGCTGATCGTCGGCATCATGTCGATGACCCAGGCGACCCTGACCTTCCCGGGCATCGCCGGCCTGATCCTGACCCTGGCCGTCGCCGTCGACGCCAACGTGCTGATCTACGAGCGCATGCGCGACGAGGCCAACGCCGGGCGCACGCCCATGGCCGCGGCCGACCACGGCTACAAGCTGGCCCTGACCTCGATCCTGGACGCCAACATCACCAGCCTGATCTCGGGCCTGATCATGTTCAGCTTCGGTTCGGGCCCGGTGAAGGGCTTCGCCTGGACCCTGGTGATCGGCGTGTTCACGTCGCTGTTCACCGCCATCTTCATCACCCAAGTGCTCATCGGCTGGTGGTTCAAGACCACCAAGCCGAAGAAGCTGCCGATCGCATAGGAGAACCGACCATGCGTTGGCCACTCATTCGCTACATCCCGCGTTCGACCCACTATCGGTTCGTGCGCTGGGCCCCGGTCGCGGCCGTCATCTCGGCGGTCCTGATCGCCGCCTCGATCGGCCTGCTGGTCTTCCAGGGCCTGAACCTGGGTATCGACTTCAAGGGCGGCGTCGCCCTGGAAGTGCAGATGTCGCGCCCGGCTCCCTTGGCCGAGCTGCGCACGACGCTGGACCAGATCGGCGCCCATGACGGCCAGGTCCAGGGCTTCGGTTCGCCGAACTCGGCCATGGTCAAGTTCCTGCCGGCCAAGGGTGAAAAGCCCAGCGACGCGTCCAAGCACGTCGAAACCGAACTGGTGAAGCGCTTCCCCGACCTGAAGGTGACCAGCCGTTCGGAAGTGGGCGCCAAGGTCTCGGGCGAGCTGCTGCTCTCGGGCTTCAAGGCCCTGGGCGTGGCCCTGCTGCTGACCCTGGGCTACATCTGGTTCCGCTTCGGCCTGTCGTACGGCACGGGCGCGGTCGTGGCCGTGATCCACGACATCGTCCTGACCCTGGGCCTGCTGTCGGTCATGCGCATCGAGTTCTCGATGACCGAGATCGCGGCCCTGCTGACGGTCATCGGCTATTCGATGAACGAGAAGGTCATCACCTTCGACCGGCTGAAGGAGAACCTGCGCAAGTACAAGACCACCCCGCTGCGCGACATCATCGACCTGTCGGAAAACGAGCGTCTGTCACGGACGATCATCACCGGCACCACGGCCCTGCTGGCCCTGGGCGGCACGATGATCTTCGGCGGGCCGGTCCTGTTCCCGCTGGTGTTCACGATGATCTTCGGGATCATCATCGGCACCTATTCGTCGATCTATATCGCCCTGCCGATGATCCTGATCTGGGGCGTGAAGCGGAACGACGAGGAAGCCACGCCGATCAAGCTCGGCGCGGCCTCGCGCCCCTGATGCGTCAGCCGCCGTCCATCGACGCCTGGGGCGGCGGCGGCTTCCGGGTCTCCGGCGACTGGCGGCCCGGCTCGCTGCTGATCCTCGACGATCAGCCTCGCGACTGGTCCGCCACGTCCCTGGCCGAGCTGACCCCTGAGACCTTCGCCGAGGTGTTCGCCGCCGGCGGGGCGGTGGAGTTCGTTCTGCTGGGCACGGGCCTCAACAATGGCCTGCCGCCGCGCGCGGTCCGCGACGCCCTGAAGGCGGCGGGCGTGGGCCTCGAGTTCATGAGCACCGAAGCGGCGGCCCGGACGTACAACGTCCTGGCCAGCGAAGGCCGCAGGCTGGCGGCCGCGCTGATCGCGGTCTAGGCTGTCTGGTCGACGGTCGCGCCGGGTTCTTCGGCGCGATCCTTCTTCGCCTTGGCTTCGGCGCGTTCCTCGGCCGCCTTTCGCAGCATGCCCAGGGCCGCCTCGGCGACGCCGCCGACGCGGTTCTCGTCGGTCAGGGTGTCCAGGGCGGCCTTGGCGTCGTCCGACAACGAGACCTGCACGGCCGCGTCCTTGCCGGTCTTCTCGGCCTTTTCAGCCTTCTCCTCCGCCAGCTGCTGCTCGCGTCCATCGGCATTGGTTTGGAGGAAGGCCTTCCAGCTCTCCAGGGTCCCGGTCTGCTCAAGGCTGGCCGTCCCGGCGAAGATCATCTTCTGCTGCTGGGGCGACATCCGGTTCAGGGCGACGATCTGGTCGGCCATCACGTTGCCTTCGCGCGGCGTGCGCATACCCCGGGCGTTGAAGTCATCGGCGGCCTGGCGGATTTGCTTGGCTATGGTCGAGTTGTTCCAGGCGGCGTTCAGCGCGTCGCGATCGGCCTGGGTGCTGGACTTGAACCAGTCGGCCCGCCCCTGGTCCGAGGCGTACAGCGCCTTGCCGATGGCGACATAGGCGTCGATCTTCTGGTCATCCGAGGCGCCGGAGCCGTCGGCTAGGATCGCGGACTGGCGCAGAACCACGGCGACGCCGCCGCCACCGCTGGCGAGCTGCGGGGAGAGGGGCTGGGCGACGGACGACACTTGCATGGCGGATCTCGCTTTGGCGCAACTTGAGGTTACGGCATTCGCCTTAACGGCGTCCTAGCGGCGACTTTGCCGACTCCCGAAAACGGTCCTATGGTCCAGGCCAAGCTTTCAGAAGGACTTGGGGGAAACGATGTCCGGGCTGCTTACCAACTTCCGCAACACCATGATCGTCAGCTTCGTGCTGGCCCTGGTGATCGTGATCGGCTACGCGCACGGCCCCGACGGGCATGGCGCGATCTTCCTGCAGGCCGTTTTCCGCTGGCTGCACGTGCTGTTCGGCATCCTGTGGATCGGACTGCTCTACTACTTCAACTTCGTGCAGATCCGCGTGATGCCGCAGATCCCGGCCGAGCTGAAGCCGGCGGTCAGCAAGTACATCGCGCCCGAAGCCCTGTTCTGGTTCCGCTGGGCGGCGCTGTTCACCTGGGTGATGGGCGTGATCCTGGCTTTCAGCCGCGGCTACCTGCTGGAAGCGGCGACCCTGGGCCTGGCCGGCGGCTACACGCCCGGCGTGGACATGCAGTACACCTTCATCGGCACCGGCATGTGGCTGGGCACGGTGATGTTCTTCAACGTCTGGGTCTTCATCTGGCCGAACCAGAAGATCGCGCTGGGCATGGTCGAGGCCGACGCGGACGCCAAGGCGAAGGCGGCCAAGCTGGCCATGCTGTTCTCGCGCACCAACACCCTGCTTAGCCTGCCGATGCTGGCGACCATGGCGATGAACCAGACCGTCTTCGGCTGACGCCCGACGCGACACGCTGTAAGGGGAGGGCCCGCCAGCTCGGCGGGCCCTTCTTCGTCTTGAGACCATGGCCGACACCGAAACCCTCGACGATCTCGTCCGCCGCGTCGATCCCGACCGCTGGCTGGCCAGCCGGTTCATCGGCGACCTGGCCGCGCGGGCCGACGTCATCGCGCTGTTCGGCCTGAACTACGAGCTGGCCCGGGTGGCGGGCGGAGTCTCCAACGCCCTGATGGGCGAGATCCGCATCACCTGGTGGCGCGAGGCGATGGAAGAGATCGCCGCCGGCAAGCCGCCGCGCAAGCATCCCAATGTCGAGGCCCTGGCCGCGTCCCGGTTCGATCCGAACGCGCTCGCGACACTGGCCGAGGCGCGCTTCGCCGATCTGGACGAAGGTCCCCTGAAGGATGAGGCCGCCGTTCTGGCCTATGTCGACGCCACGGCCGGCGCGTTGGCGGTGCTGGCGGCGCGGCGGCTGGATGCGAGCGCCGATCCGCACGCCGTCAAGGGCGCGGCGCGGGCGTTCGGCCTCACAGGTCTGTGGCGGCTGAAACAGGCTGGGCGGTCGCGTCTGCCCGAGACCTGGACGCGTGAGGACGTGGTCGGGCGCGTCGAGGCGCAACTGAAGGCGGCCCGGGGCGAGGTGAGGGGGCTGCCCGTGGCGTCTTTCCCGGCCGTGGCCCCGGCGGCGCTGGCGCGGCCCCACCTGAAGGGCCGCGAGATGAGTGATCTCGAAAGGAAGGCCCGTCTCACCTTCGCGGTGGCGACGGGCCGCCTCTAGGCCTACTTCCCCGGCCGGTTGTTCCCCGTCCACTGGTCCAGCCAGTCCAGCACTTCCTTGTGCCACTGCACCGAGTTCTGGGCCTTCAGCACCCAGTGGTTCTCGTTCGGGAAGTACAGCAGCTTGCTGGGCACGCCCTTGCGCTGCAGGGCCGTGAAGGCTCCCAGGCCCTGTTCGACGGGGATGCGATAGTCCAGTTGGCCCTGCACGATCAGCTGCGGCTTGGTCCACTGGGCCACGTGCAGGGCGGGGTTGAAGGTCTCGTAGGTCGTTCCGGGCTGCCAGGGCGTTCCACCGTTCTCCCACTCGGTGAACCATAGCTCCTCGGTGGCGTAGCCCATGGCGCGGGTGTCGAAGACGCCGTCGTGGGTGACCAGGCACTTCCAGGGCTGGGGCCAGGCGCCAGCGATCCAGTTGACCATGTAGCCGCCGTAAGAGGCCCCCAGGGCGCAGGCGCGGTCGCCATCCAGGAAGGCGTACTTGCCCAGCGCCGCGCTCCAGCCCTTCTGCAGGTCCTCCAGCGGGCGGTCGCCCCAGTGCTGGCTGATCGCGTCGGTGAAGGCCTGACCGTAGCCGGTCGAGCCGTGGAAATCGACCATCACCACGGCGTAGCCGGCATTGGCGTAGATTTGCGGGTTCCAGCGATAGGACCAGCTGTTGCTGAACGAGCCCTGCGGACCGCCGTGGATCAGGAAGGCCACGGGATACTTCTTGGCCGGATCGAAGTTGGCCGGCTTCACGATGAAGCCATGCACGGTTTCGTCGTTCCAGCCCTTGAAGTTGAACTGTTCCGGCTCGCCCCAGGCTACGTCCTTGAGCGCTTCGCTGGAGACGCTGGCCACCCTCACCACCGGGCGCTTGGACCCGAGCAGGAACAGCTCCGACGGACTCTTCAGCGAGTCCGAGGCGTAGACGATGCCCGCCGGGCCCACATCGAAGCCGGTGACATGGCCGTCGCCGGTGAGCGCGACGACCTTGTCGCTCTTCACGTCGATGGCGAACAGCTTGCCTTGGCCGACGTCCAGGGCGGTGGCGTAGATCGTCGTGCCGTCCGGGCTCCAGGCGATGGAGTCGGCCGAGCGGTCCCAGTTGGGCGCCAGTTCGCGTTCCTGGCCGGTGGCCATGTCGCGCACAATGATGGCGAAGCGATCAGCCTCGAAGCCGGGGCGCTTCATGGCGCGATAGGCGGCCAGCTTGCCGTCGGGCGAGAACACCGGGGCGGCGTCCCAGGCCTTGTTGCCGGCCGTGAGGTTCTGGACCCTGGCCGAGCCGTCCAGCGGCGCGCTCCAGACGTCATAGTTGGTCGTCCAGGCCTCATCCTTGCCCGCGACCTTCGCCGAGAACACCAGACCCTTGCTGTCCGGCGTGATCGTGAAGTCGGCGTCGTCGCCATAGGGCTTGGTGGGCGTGTCGCCGTCGAAACCCTTCATCAGGTCGACCGGTTGGCCTGCCGCCACGCCGTTGGCGTCCAGCGTCCAGGCGAAGAGGTGGTTCTTGGTCCCGTCGTTCCATGTATCCCAGTGGCGGACGAAGAGGCGATCATAGACGACGCCCGTGGCCTTGGTCGCGGTCTTGGCGGCCAGCTTGGCCTCGGTGCAGGCGAAGTCGGCGCAATCGGGGAAGACGGCCAGGCCCACGACGATGGTCTTGCCGTCCGGGGCGACCTTGAAGGCCTGGACGTCGAACGGGGCCGCGGTCACCTGGGTCGCGGTCTCGCCCATGACGTCGGTCTTGAACACCTGCTCGATCCCGCCGGCGCGGCTGGATGAGAAGTAGATGGTCTTGCCGTCGGCGCTCCAGCGGCCGCTCGACGCGCCGCCGTCCGAGATCTTCAGCCGGCGCGGCGCCATCCTGGCCTTCAGGTCGGCGATCCACAGCGACATCGCGGCCTTGTTGGCCGGATAGTCCATGGTCCGCACCGAATAGAGCACATGGCGACCGTCGGGCGAGACGCGCGGATCAGACAGGCGATCCAGGCTCGCCATGTCCTTGGCGGTGAAGACGTGCGGCTTGGCGGGCGTCTGCGCGTGGGCCGCCCCGGCGAGGGCGACGGCGAGGACCGCCGCGGAAGCGGCCATGGGGGCGACGATACGCAAGCTCTTGATCATGAAACCGAAATTCCCGGAAACGGTTATCGCTTTGGCGGCGGAGCGTAGTCCTGGTTTCGCCGAGCCGCTAGGGGAGCCGGGGACCAAGATTCCCGAGCACGGATCGTCGACCGACGGTCTGTTTCCGCGCCTGCGTTTCTGTGACAAATCTGTAATCAAGTCAGTCGTTTAGCGCGTAACAATCCGAAACAGACTTTGCTTTGCCGCGACGCAGCATCCTTCCTAGATGGAAGCTGGGGCGAAAGGACGACCGCAGAGTCGTCCGTCGAACGATAAGGTGTCTCTAGTGTCGGCTTCGGGTTATTTTCAGCACACGGTCGCGGGACCGGTGATCTTCGCGGGGATCGGCCTGCACACGGGCGCGCACGTGCGCGTCTCGGTGCGTCCGTCGGCCCCTGACACGGGGATCGTCTTCGTGCGGACCGATGTGCAGAACCGCGACAACCGCGTCCCCGTGACCGCCCAGGCGGTCTGCCAGACGCAGCTCGGCACCGTGATCGGCAATGGCGACGACGTCCGCGTCTCGACCATCGAGCACCTGATGGCGGCCCTGGCGGCCCTGTCGATCGACAACTGCGTCGTCGAGGTGGACGGTCCGGAAGTGCCGATCATGGACGGCTCGTCCGAGCCCTTCGTCCAGATCCTGGATCGCGCCGGCCGCCGCAAGCAGGAAGCCGTCCGCCAGTACATCGAGATCCTGGCCCCGATCACGGTGGAGGAGGGCGACAAGCGCGCCAGCCTGTTGCCGTCGGACCGGTTCGAGGTCGCCTTCGAGATCGCCTTCGGCTCGCGGGCCATCGGCCGTCAGGCCGTGGATCTGGTCGTCGACGAAGACTCGTTCCGCGCCGAGCTCTCCGACTGCCGCACCTTCGGCTTCGTCCGCGATGTCGAGGCCCTGCGCGCCATCGGCCTGGCCCGGGGCGGCTCGATGGAGAACGCCGTGGTCATCGACGGCGATCGTGTGCTGAACCCGGAAGGCCTGCGCCGTCCGGACGAGTTCGTTCGCCACAAGGCGCTGGACGCCATCGGCGACCTCTATGTGCTGGGCAAGCCGCTTGTGGGCCGCTTCGAAGGCGTTCTGGCCGGTCACGGCCTCAATAACGCCGTGGTTCGGGCATTGATGGCCCAGCCGCGCGCTTGGCGCCTACGCGCCCTCGCGTCGGAACTGGCTGAAGCGGTCTAGATAGCGTCTCCGGGAGTCGGGCTCGGCGTTCGCATTTGCGCCTTCGACGGCGTGGTGTAGAAGCCTTGCACGGCGCTGGGGCGCACGTTTGCTTCGAGGGTGAGAGACTCCGTGCTTCGTAATTTCAAGGGACGTTCGGCCGTCACGATCGCCGCCATGCTGGTCGCCGTGTCGGTGGCGGGCTGCGCGGGCAAGGCCAAGAAGCCGACCCTCGCCTACGAAGAGCGCCCGGTCGAGCTGCTGTATTCCACGGGCGCCAACCGCCTGGACCGTGGCAACTGGAACGAAGCCGTCGACTATTTCCGCGAGGTCGAGCGCCAGCACCCTTATTCGGAATGGTCGCGCCGCTCGATTCTGATGACCGGCTACGCCCACTACATGGGTAACCAGTACGCCGACGCCATCGGCGACTCGGACCGCTTCATCTCGCTGTACCCCGGCAACCCGTCGGCCCAGTACGCCTACTATCTGAAGGCCATCTGCTATTTCGAGCAGATCGTCGACGTGAACCGCGACCAGGCCGCCACCGAGCAGGCCCTGGCCGCGCTGCGCGACGTCGTCCAGCGCTACCCGACCACCGAGTACGCCCAGGACGCCCGCTTGAAGATCGACATGGTCAACGACCAGTTGGCCGGCAAGGAAATGGCCATCGGCCGTTACTACCTGAAAAACGGCCAGACCCTGGCCGCCATTGGCCGCTTCAAGACGGTCATCGAGAAGCACCAGACCACCTCGCACACGCCTGAAGCGCTCTATCGTCTGGTCGAGGCCTATCTGACCATCGGCCTGACCGAGGAAGCCAAGCGCAACGGCGCGGTTCTGGGCTACAACTTCCCGGGCGACCGCTGGTACGCCGACGCCTACAAGCTGCTCAACGACAATGGCCTGCGTCCCGCCGTCGAGCCGCTGAAGGCCGGCGCCAAGCGCAACGTCCTTGAGCGCGTCCTGTCGAAGGACAAGGACACGACCCTGGCGCCTCCGGGCGAAAAGAAGTCCAGGAAGGGCCTGATGGGCGTCCTGGGCATGTAGAAGCGACGGGATCGGATGCCTGGTCCCGTTTCGTTCTACCTTTGCGCTTTGAAAAATCCTGATTCCCGGCGATCTTGCGCATCATGCTGATCGGCCTCTCCATCCGTGACGTCGTGCTCATCGAGAGCCTAGACTTGGCCATCGGCGAGGGCCTGACCGCGCTGACCGGCGAGACCGGGGCGGGGAAGTCGATCATTCTCGACGCCCTGGGTCTGGCCACTGGCGCGCGCGCCGACGCGGGGCTGGTGCGCCGAGGGGCCGCCGGCCACGCCTCGGCCACGGCGATGTTCGCCCTGCCGGCCGACCACCCGGCCTTCGCCTATCTGGACGACAAGGGCCTGGCCTACGCCCGTGACGAGGATCTGGTCCTGCGCCGGCAGTTGTCGCCCGACGGTCGCAGCCGCGCCTTCGTCAACGACCAGGCCACCAGTGTTGGCGTGCTGAAGGACCTCGGCGCGCTGCTGCTGGAGGTTCACGGCCAGCACGAGACCGTCGGCCTGCTGGATCCCAAGACCCACCGCGGCCTGCTGGACGTCTTCGGCGGGGTCAGCGTCGGCGCCGTCGGCTCGGCCTGGAGCGCCTGGCGCGCCGCCCGCGAGGCGGCCGCCGCGCTGCGCGACCTGGCTGGCCGCGCCGCCGCCGAGACCGAGGAACTGACCCTGCGCCTCTCCGAACTGGACCGTCTCGATCCCCGCGAAGGGGAGGAGGCGGCCCTGGCCGAGGAGCGGGCCCTGCTGAGCTCGGCCGAGAAGGCGATGATCGACATCGCCTCGGCCCAGGACGCCCTGGGCGGCGACGCCTTGTCCGGAAAGCTGGCCCAGGCCTATCGCGCCTTGGAGCGGGCCCGCGAGCGCGCCCTGCAGGCCGGCGCCCCGGCCGACGGCGCGGCCATGACCCGGCTATCCGCCGCCTGCGAGGCCGTCGACCGGGCTCTGGTCGAGGCCCAGGAAGCCAGCGCCGCCATCGACTCGGTCGCCGAGAGTTTCGAGTTCGAGCCCGATCGCCTGGAAAAGGCCGAAGAGCGCCTGTTCGCCCTGCGCGGCATGGCCCGCAAGCTCAATGTCCTGGTCGAGGATCTGCCGGCCAAGCGCGCCGAGTTCGCCGCGCGCCTTCAGGCCATCGAAACCTCCGAAGAGGCCCTGAAGGCCGCCGACAAGGAGGCCGCCGAGGCCCGCGAGGCCTATCTCTACGCCGCCGAGGCCTTGTCGACCGAGCGCCGCGCCGCCGGCGACGCCCTGGCCAAGGCCGTCGAGGCCGAACTGGCCCCGCTGAAGCTGGAAAAGGCCCGGTTCCGCGTCGCTGTCGAGCCCCTGGCCGAGGATCGCGCTGGCCCGACCGGCCTGGACCGCATCGCCTTCGAGATCTCGACCAATCCCGGCGCGCCGTTCGGCCCGATGGAGGCTATCGCTTCGGGCGGCGAACTGGCCCGCTTCGCCCTGGCCCTGAAGGCGGCGCTGGCGGGGCGCGGCGGCGGTCCGCAGCCGCTGATGATTTTCGACGAGGTGGATCAAGGCGTCGGCGGGGCCGTGGCCGACGCGGTGGGCTTGCGCCTGAAGCGCCTGGCCTCGAACGCCCAGGTTCTGGTCGTCACTCACTCGGCCCAGGTCGCCGCGCGGGGCGACGCCCACTGGCGGATCTCGAAGTCGGGCGACGACACCTCGACCCGCACCAAGGTCGAACCGCTCAGCCCGGGCGAGCGCGAGGAAGAGATCGCGCGGATGCTGTCGGGCGCCGAGGTGACGGAAGCCGCGCGCGCGGCGGCGCGGGCCTTGATGGCTTAGAGCCGGCACTACCCAGTCAAATCTATTCTTGTCATCCCGGCCGCAGCGAAGCGAAGAGCCGGGATGACAAGTGAAGTTAGGCTTGAGCGGTAGAAGCTGACACCTTCACTTCAAGCAGTTGTTGGGAACGGCCCTTCATCCACCGCTGCAACGGCGCGTCGACCGCCCGCTCGAACAGCCACGCCACGACGATCGTCGCCGGGATGGCCAGCGCCCACAGCGCCCAGGCCGCCGCCGAGGACAGGCCGAGCTTGCTCTCGACCATCCGCGCGACGCCGAACCACATGGCCGCCGTCAGGGTGTTGGTCAGAAACAGCGAGAACGACAGCTTCCCGGCCACGCCGGCCCAGCGCCAGGCGCGCGGCTTGGAGGCGCCGGCCGCGTAGATCAGGAAGCCCAGCAGGGCCAGGCTGAAATAGTCGAACCGGCCCAGGGCCTGGATGCCGACGACGGCAGCCAGGGTCGCCACGGCCAGCGGCAGGGCCTGTCGGCGCGCCAGGGTCGTCACCGGCAGGCGGGCGACCAGCAGGCCGATCATGAACAGGGGGACGCCCCGGATCAGGCCGAAGCGCAGCGGCAGCTGGTAGCCGGGGATGCCGAAGACCATCAGCGCGGCCTGGTCGATGGCGACGTAGGCGCAGACGCCCAGGATCAAGAGCGTCAGCGGTCGCCGCGTCGCCGCCACCCGCCGCCAGACCATCGGGAACAGAGCGTAGGCCACGATCAGGGCCGACAGGGTCCAGGTCGGGGTGTTCCAGCCCGAGCTCCCTGGCACGAACCAGGCTTGGACCAGGAAGACCTGCGGCAGCAACTGGTCCCACTGGAACCACTGCGGGTTCTGCGGCGCCAGGCCGATCGCCGAGGTTCCAACGAAGAACGCGACGAACAGAGCCAGCATCACCAGATGCGGCGGCCAGATGCGCTGCACGCGCCGCTTCAGGAAGGTCAGGGTGTCGACGTCGGCGCTTTCAACGCGGGGGCCATAGGCCCGGGCCAGCACATAGCCGGACAACATCAGGAAGAAATCCGTCGCCAGATAGCCGCGCCCGAAGGCCGGCGACAGGCTGAACAGCGACACCGGGGCCCGCTCGGCCACGTGGTAGAGCACGATGAACAGCGCCGCCAGGAACCGCAGGGCGTCCAGCGGACCGTCCCGCGACAGGACGGGCAGAGCGTTATTTGTGCCGGCTTTGAACATCGAAGGCTCCTTCAAGCCTTGCGGCGCAAGGGACGGGCCAAATTTCCCCTGACAGGCGACCACATCGCTGACTCCCCCCGTCAGGACGGCGTTGCTAACCTGCGGGGACTTCCCGTCTTTCGGATTCGCCGCTGTGTCCCTCATCCCCGTCGCCGACCTCACCGAAGCCCAGGCCGTCGAGGAACTGGAGCGCCTGGCCGACCAACTGACCGCGCACGACATCGCGTATCACCAGAAGGACGCGCCCACGATCAGCGACGCCGAGTACGACGCCCTCAAGCGCCGCAACCTCGACATCGAGACCCGCTTTCCGCATCTGGTTCGCGACAATTCCCCGTCCATGCGGGTTGGCGCGGCGCGGGCCGAGCAATTCGCCCCGGTCGAGCACGGCGTGCCGATGCTCAGTCTCGACAACGCCTTCTCCAACGACGAGGCGATCGAGTTCGACGCGCGGATTCGGCGTTTCCTGCGTCTCACGCCGTCCGACACCGTCGCCTATACGGCCGAGCCCAAGATCGACGGCCTGTCGGCTTCGCTGCGCTACGAGAAGGGCGTGCTGGTCCAGGGCGCGACGCGCGGCGATGGCCGGGTGGGCGAGGACGTCACCGCCAACCTGCGCACCATCGCCGACATCCCCCACCGCCTGAAGGGCTCGGGCTGGCCCGACGTGATCGAGGTGCGCGGCGAGGTCTATGTCGAGCTGGAGGCCTTCGCAGCCTTCAACCAGGCCGCCGAGGCGGCCGGGCAGCGCACCTACGCCAATCCGCGCAACTTCGCCGCCGGCTCGCTGCGCCAGATCGATCCGAAGATCAGCGCCCAGCGGCCGCTGCGGTTCTTCGGCTATGCCTGGGGCCTGGTGTCCGAGCCGTTCGCCGACAGCCAGTGGGGCGCGCTGGAGAAGCTCGCCGAGTGGGGTTTCGTCACCACGGCCCCGCCAGCCAGGCGGGTCGAGAACGCCCAGGGCCTGCTGGACGTCTACGCCCAGTTCGAGGCCCTGCGGCCCACGCTAGGCTTCGACATCGACGGGGTCGTCTACAAGGTCGACGACCTGGAGCAGCAACGCCGCCTGGGTTTCGTGTCGCGCTCGCCGCGCTGGGCCATCGCCCGCAAGTTCCCGGCCCAGCGGGCCCGCACGATCCTGGAAGCCATCGACCTGCAGGTCGGCCGCACCGGCGCGATCACGCCGGTGGCGCGGCTGAAGCCGGTGACGGTCGGCGGCGTTTCGGTGACCAACGCCACCCTGCACAACGCTGACGAGATCGCCCGCCTGGACGTCCGCCTCGGCGACACCGTGGTGATCCAGCGGGCCGGCGACGTGATCCCGCAGATCGTCGAGGTGGCCCTGGATGCGCGGCCCGATCCGGCGCCCGCGCCTTACGAATTCCCGCACGTCTGTCCGTGTCCGCTGAAGACGCCGCTGGCCCGCGAGGTCACGGCCTCGGGCCAGGAATCGGTGGTGCGCCGCTGCACCGGCGAGTTCGCCTGTCCGTTCCAGCGGGTCGAGCATCTGCGCCATTTCGTGTCGCGCCGCGCCTTCGACATCGAGGGCCTGGGCGAGAAGCAACTTCAGGCCTTCTTCGACGAGGGCTGGATTACCGAGCCGGCCGACATCTTCAAGCTGGCCAAGGACGAGGACAAGCTCTCGGCCCTGCGCGAACGCGAGGGGTATGGCGAGACCTCGGTCGCCAACCTGGTCAAGGGCGTCGAGGCGCGCCGTACGATCGGCATGGACCGGATGATCTACGGCCTGGGCGCGCGCGACATCGGCGAGACGACCTCGACCGTGCTGGCCCGCAACTTCGACCGCTTCGAGGACCTGCGAGCCGCCGCCGAGGCCGCCGCCAAGGGCCTGCCGGGCGAGACCTATCTGGAGCTTTCCACCGCGCCGGGCGTCGGGCCCAAGGCGTTGGACACGCTGGTCGAGGCGGGGAGAGGCGGTCTGGTCGCCGATCCCTGGCCGCAGACCGACGACCTGGAGATCAAGATCGGCCATGCCGTGCCGAAGCTGACCAAGCCCGCCCGCGCGGCCCTGGCCCAGCGCTACGGGACCTGGGACGCCTTCGCACAAGGGCTGGTCGCCGCCGCCTCGGGTGCGCCCGGCGAGGACTACCTGCACCTGGCCGCCATCGACGGCGTTGGTCCGGTGGCCGCCCAGTCGCTGGCCCGGTTCTTCGCCGAGGAACATAACCGCGCCAAGGTCGCCAACCTCGTCGCCGAGCTGGACATCCAGCCGGTCGCCAAGCCCAAGACCGACACGGCCGTGGCCGGCAAGACCATCGTCTTCACCGGTTCGCTGGAGAAGATGACCCGCGATGAGGCCAAGGCTCAGGCCGAAAGCCTTGGTGCGAAAGTCGCCTCGTCGGTGTCGAAGAAGACCGATCTGGTGGTCGCCGGTCCCGGCGCGGGCTCGAAACTGAAGACGGCGACCGACCTAGGCATCCAGGTGATGACCGAAGACGAGTGGCTGGAGATGGTCGCCAAATGAAGGTCATCGCTCTGGACTTCGAGACCGCCAATGAGCAGCGCGCCAGCCCGTGTTCGATCGGCCTGGCCTGGATCGAGGACGGCCAGGTGGCGAGGGTCGAGCACCACTACATCCGCCCGCCCGGGAACCGGTTCGCGCGGTTCAACATCGCCTTTCACGGCATCGGTCCTCAGCATGTCGAGGACGCCGACGAGTGGCCGGACGTTCTAGAGCGGCTGCGGCCCGAACTGGAGGGCGCGCTGGTGCTGGCCCACAACGCCTCGTTCGACGTCAGTGTGATCCGCCGGACATGCGAGCACTATGGGGTGCGGGCGCCGGGCTTCGACTATCTGTGCACGGTGCAGGTGGCGCGCGGCGTCTGGCCGGAGCTGTCGTCGCACAAGCTGAACGTGGTCTGCGGCCACCTGGGCGTCGACTTCAAGCACCACGACGCGGCGGGCGACGCCTATGCCTGCGGACAGGTGGCGCTGGCGGCGGCGAGCTTGAACGGCGCGCCGCATGTACGCGACCTTCCGGGCCGCCTGGGCATGACCCTCGGCCGGCTGGACCACGACGGCTACACGCCGCCCAAGGGGGCGGTCAGCGCTCGCCGCCCCCGGGTCCACGGCTGAGGCCCGTCGCCGCAAACGCAATTCCCGCCTCGTTTTCGCCTTCGGCCTTGTCCTGACTGGGCGGATCACGCAACGAATGGGTTCAAACGCGCATTTGATGGCGCGAACCTACTGGGAGTATCGAATGCTGCGCACTATCCTGCTCGCCGCCGCCATGGCCGTTACGGCCGGCTCGGCCGGCTCGGCCTTCGCGGCCGACGTCACCGGGGTCTGGCAGACGCCGACCAACGGCGGCCAGGTCGAGATCGCCCGCTGCGGCAACAGCCTGTGCGGCAAGCTGATCACGTCCGACCACATCAAGGCCAACCCGGCCCAGAAGGACGCCAAGAACAAGGACGAGTCCCAGCGCGGCCGTCCTTTGAAGAACCTGCAGATGCTGTACGACTTCTCCGGCGGCCCGACCAAGTGGACCGGCGGCAAGGTCTATAACCCCGACGATGGCGGCACCTATTCGGGCACGGTCGAACTGCTCAGCGACAACGAACTGAAGCTGAAGGGCTGCATCGTCGCGCCGCTCTGCAAGACGCAGCGGTGGACGCGGTTGAAGTAGGCTTCGCGCGCGCCGCCTAGAGCGGCGCGCAGACCTCTTCCATCCAGGCGCGGACCTCGGGCTCGACCCGAGGTCCGATCTCGCGCAATACGCGAGCGTGATAGGCGTCGAGCTGCGCTGTTTCCTCGGCGCTCAGCAGGCTCTTGTCGATCAGGCGGCGGTCGATCGGCGCCAGGGTCAGGGCCTCGAAGCGGTGCATCGGGCGGTCGCCGCCGGGGACGTCCTCGGCCGGCATGACGACTTCCAGGTTCTCGATCCGGATGCCGTATTCGCCGTCCTTGTAGTAGCCGGGCTCGTTCGAGACGATCATGCCGGGCTGCAGGGCGATGAGGTTCGGGGCTTTGGAAATCCGCTGCGGGCCCTCGTGAACCCCCAGATAGACGCCGACGCCGTGGCCGGTGCCGTGATCGTAGTCCAGGCCGTGCGCCCAGAGCGCGGCGCGGGCGAAGGCGTCGATGGCCGAGCCGGTGGTGCCGGGCGGGAAGCGCAGGCGCGCGATGGCCAGGTGGCCTTTCAGCACCAGGGTGTTGCGGTTGATCATCTCCGCCGACGGCTCGCCGATGGCGACCGTGCGCGTGACGTCGGTGGTGCCGTCCAGATACTGCCCGCCGCTGTCGACCAGCAATAGAGAGCCCATGGCGGCGCGCTCGTTGGAGCGTTCGGTCGGGTGGTAGTGGGGCAGGGCGCCGTGGCCGTTGGCCGCGCCGATGGTGTCGAAGGACAGGTCCTTCAGCCGGCCCGTGGCCTCGCGGAAGCCTTCCAGCTTGGCGACGGCCTCCTTCTCGTCCGGCGGGTTGATCTGGCCCTCGGTGGCCAGCCAGTGGAGGAAGCGGGTCAGGGCCGCGCCGTCGCGCTTGTGGGCCTCCCGCGTGCCGTCCAGCTCGACGCCGTTCTTGCAGGCGCGCGGGAGGGCGCAGGGATCCATGGCCCGGACGATCTTGGAACCGGCGGCGGCCAGCATGTCGAAGTACCAGGCCGAGGACTGGCCGGGATCGACGAGCACGGCCTTGCCCGACAGGTCGCCCAGTGCCTCCTCCAGCTTATCCGGCGTTTCCAGCGAGACCTGGTTGCCGAGCCAGGCGGGCAGATCGGTGGTCACCTTGGCCGGTTCGAGGAACAGGCGGGCCGTGCCGTCGGCGTTGAGGATGGCTTGCGCCAGCGGCAGGGGGGAGCGAATGACGTCGCCGCCGCGCACGTTGAACAGCCAGGCGATCGAGGCCGGAGCGGTGATCACCGCCGCATTGGCGCCAAGGGCGGCGATCGACGCGCCGACGCGGGCGCGCTTGGAGTTGGACTCCTCACCGGCATATTCAACGTACTGCGGCACGACCGGCGCCATCGGCTGGGCTGGGCGAGCTTCGCCCCAGGCCTGGTCGATCGGGTTGGCGGCGACGGGCTTGAGCACCGCGCCGGCGCGGGTTGCGGCGGCCTTCAGGCCGTCCAGGGCGGAGGGGCTGTGCAGGCGGGCGTCGTAGCCGATCACCGCATCCCTTTCGACGGTCTCCAGATAGGCCTGCACCCCGCCCTCGACGAGGTCGCGGATCTCGAACACGCCCTGGTCGACTTGCTGGCGGACTTGCAGCGTATAGCGACCGTCGACGAAGACGGCGGCGCGGTCCTTGAGGATCACGCCCGCGCCGGCCGAGCCGGTGAAGCCGCTGGCCCAGGCCAGGCGATCGTTGGCGGCCGGCAGATATTCGTTCTGGTGCTCGTCCTCGTGCGGCACGAGGAAGCCGTCCAGCCCCTGCGCGGCCATGGCGGCGCGGATCAGCGGAACATGCTTGGGCCCGAAGGACGGGTCGGTGGATTCGTCGAAGGTCTGGCGCATGGGGAGGATTTAAGCCTCCCCATGCGAACAGGGAAGTCCTACGGCCGCTGCAGAACCAGCGTCGCCCAGGCGTCGCGGTGGATGCGGCTCACGACCTTGAAGCCGCGCGAGAGGTAGGCGGCCTTGACCATCCGCTCCTGGGTGCGCAGCAGGCCCGACAGGATGACCGTGCCGCCGGGAACCAGGGCGCGCTTGATGTCCTGGGCCAGGCTGATCAGCGGGCGGGCCAGGATGTTGGCGAACACCAGATCGTAGGGGGCGTTGTTGGCCACAAGCGGATTCGACAGACCCGAGGCGTGCACGAACCGGGCGTTGGCCTTGTTGACCTTGGCGTTCTCCTTGGAGATCCGCACGGACGGCTTGTCGATGTCGGTGCCGACGGCCAGCTTGCTGCCGGTGCGGGCGGCGGCGATGGCCAGCAGGCCGGTGCCGGCCCCGACGTCCAGCACCTTGTTGAACTTGCGGGCCTTGATCAGGCGGTCATAAGCCTGCAGGCAGCCGACGGTGGTGCCGTGGTGGCCCGTGCCGAACGCCGCGCCAGCCTCGATGCGCAGGTTGACGGTGCTGGCTGGCAGGCGGCCGCGGTCGTGCATGCCATAGACGAAGAAGCGGCCGGCGCGCACGGGCGGCAGGCCCGACAGCGCCATGGCCAGCCAGTCGGCGTCGGCCAGGGTGTCGCGCACGACCTTCAGGTCGTATTCGCCCAGCAGGGCCATCAGGCTGGCGTCTTCCTCATCGGTGGTCGGGAACGCGTCGATGCGCCAAATGCCCTTATCCTCGTCCTCTTCGAGGATCGAGTAGGTGGCGCCTTCCAGGCCCGGATGGTTGTCGATGGCGTCGGCGGCGGTCTCGGCTTCGGCGCGCGCGCCGCGGGCGACGATCTGCTGGGGCGTATAGTCGGTCATGCCGCTCCGTTAGCGGCAAAGGCGTCAAAAAGCGAGCCTTCAGCGCGTCGTCATGCCCGTGGCGGCGGCGTCGACCATCATCGGGGGCGTGGAGGCCGATATGGTTTGGGGCTTGCGGTCCTCGGGCAGGGAGATGTCGAGGATGTCGCCGCGTTCTGACGCCCAATTCGGCGCATCGGCTGGCGGTGGGGGCGTCGCCGGACCGTGCTGGGCGGGGACATAGGGCGGTAGCTCGGGCGCCGGCGGCGGTTCGTAGTCAGCGTACTGGATCGGCGGCGGGGGCTGCGTCGCCCGCAGGAAGTCCGTACCGACCACGTAGTCCGGGATCTTGCCCGCCGGCCAGGAGATCGGCTCGGCGTAGTCCTGTCGCGCATACTGGGCGGGTTCCATCTCGGGCGTGTAGCCGAGATGCTGGTCGCCGGTCTGCATGGCCAGGCCCGCCAGGCCCGCCAGGGCGCCGAGCACGGCGCAGGCCGGCGCGCCAAGGGCGACGGGGCGGGTGAGGGCGAAGGCCTTCAGACGGCCAAGGATGTGTTCGAGCCACGGGGCCATGTCGGCATAGCGCGCGACGAAGGCTTTTGGTTCGAAATCCCGCTCGCGAGACTCAGCGGCCGGACTCTAGGTTGGGCGTGAAGAGGGACGTCATGAGCCAAAAGCCGCTGCTGCGCGAACGCCACGGGCGCGAACACGCCCGCGTCACCTATGTGGAGCTGTTCTTCGACCTGGTCTTCGTGTTCGCGGTCACCCAGCTGTCCCACGCCGTCATCGGACACCCGACCGGCCTTGGCCTGCTGCACGCGGGCCTGTTGCTGCTGGCGGTCTGGTGGGCGTGGGTGTTCACCGCCTGGGTCACTAACTGGATGGATCCCGAGCGGACGCCGGTGCGGGTGATGCTGTTCGTGATGATGGCGGCGGGCCTGGTGCTGTCGGCCGCTATCCCGGACGCCTTCGGAAAGCGCGGCCTGGTCTTCGCCTGCGCCTATGTGTTCATCCAGGTCGGGCGGAGCCTGTTCTTCCTGGTCGGCGTCTGGCGCGAGCCCGCCCACCGGCTGAACTTCATCCGCATCCTGTCCTGGCTGTCCCTGTCGGCGGTCTTCTGGATCGGCGGCGCCTTCCAGCAGGGCGAGGCGCGGCTGCTGATCTGGGCTCTGGCCATGGCCATCGAATACGCCTCGCCGGCCATGGGATTCTGGACGCCCGGCCTGGGGCGCTCGTCCTCGACCGACTGGGTCGTCGAGGGCGGTCACCTGGCCGAGCGCTGCGCCCTGTTCACGATCATCGCCCTGGGCGAGTCGGTGATCGTCACCGGGACCACGGTGGTCGGCCTGCCATGGACTTTCGAGGTGATCGCCGCTTTCGCCAGCGCCCTGGTCTGCAGCATCGCCATGTGGTGGATTTATTTCTCGTTCACGGCCGAGGCGGCCAGCGAGGCCATCGCTCATTCCGACAATCCCGGCCGGATCGCGCGGGTGGCCTACACCTACAGCCACCTTCTACCGGTGGCCGGGGTCATCGTGGCGGCGGTCGGCGACGAGTGGGTGCTGCACCATCCGCTGGGCCATACCGATTTCAAGACCGCCGCCGCCGTGATCGGCGGACCGGCGCTGTTCCTGTTCGGAGCTCTGGTCTTCAAGCTGGCGGTGTTCAGGCAGTGGTCGAGGACGCGGATCGTCGGCCTGGCGCTGTTGGCGGGGCTGACCCCGATCGCGAGCCACGTCAGCCCGCTGACCTTGTCGATGGCGACGACCTTGATCCTGGTCGTGGTCGGGGCGTGGGAGACGTGGCTGGCGGAGAGACGGCTGACTTAGCCGATCTGGTCGATGACGATGTCGCGCAGTTGGGCGCGGGTAAGGCCCGGCCAGACCCAATCGGGCTGGGCGGAACGCGCGGGCGTCGCGGTGCGGAAGGTCGAAGGCATGTGGGGCGCGCTCTTGGCGGCGGCCTTACGGGTAAAGTTGGTTTTCATAAAGTTCCAGACAAGGGTCGGGCGTGTCGCCGGACCCGATAGATCATAAGGGGTGGAGATATCCGCCCGGAGCCGTCGATGACGGTGGGGGCGATGGAGCGCCTAGTTGCTCAGCCACCTTGGCTGAAGCGTTTGGCTGCTTCCTGACTAGCATATGGTTATCGGCTTGTCGCGTTCAACCCCCGCGACATCGGGGCGCGGGGGAAAGATGCTCCTCACGCGCCGCGGGGGAGCATCCGCCATTGTTTCAAGCCTTCTCGACGAAGCTGTCGATGACCTTCTTCTCGCCGGCCTTATCGAAGGCCACGGTCAGCTTGTTGCCCTCGATGGACGTCACTTGGCCGTAGCCGAACTTGACGTGGAACACCCGGTCGCCGCGCGCATAGGCGCTGCCGGCCGGGGCCGAGACGGCGACCAGGCGGCCTTCGCCCTCGATCGGCGCTGAGCGGGCGGACGAGCCGGCGCGGACGCCCTGGGGGCCGCGCCAGGCGGGGTTGCGCTCGCCAAAACCCGCCGTGCGTTCCTGGGCGCGCTTCCAGCCGGGGCTGTCATAGCTGCTGCCGGCCTGGAAGGCGGAGGTGCCGGGATCGTCCCAGCGCGAGGCGGCCGTCGACTGCATCCCCGGGCCGCCACCGTAGTAGCCGGTCTCGGAGCCCGCATCGACGTGGGCGATTGGCAGTTCGTCGACGAAGCGGCTGGGCAGTTGCGATGTCCAGCGGCCATAGACCTGACGGTTGGCGACGAAGCTGATCAGGGCCTGCTCGCGGGCGCGGGTAATGCCGACATAGGCCAGGCGGCGCTCTTCCTCGAGACCCTTTTCGCCCTTGTCGTCCATGCTGCGTTGGCTGGGGAAAACGCCTTCCTCCCAGCCGGGCAGGAAGACCAGCGGGAACTCCAGACCCTTGGCCGAGTGCAGGGTCATGATCCAGACGGCGTCGCCGGTGGCTTCGCGGTCCAGGTCCATGACCAGCGACACGTGCTCTAGATAGGCCTCCAGAGTGTCGAAGGCGCCCATCGACTGGACCAGTTCCTTCAGGTTCTCCAGCCGCGTCTGGCTGGTTGGGCCCTTGTCGAGGCGCAGGGCGTCGGTATAGCCGCTCTCCTCCAGCACCGTCTCCAGCAGGCGCTGGTGGTGGACCGAGCCGATCAGCGAGCGCCAGCGGTCGAGGTCGCGGATGAAGTTGCTGAGCGCCGTGCGCGTGCGGGCCGGCAACTCGTCGCTGGCGATGATCTGGCGCGCCGCCTCGACGGTCGAGACGCCGCTCAGCCGGGCGATCTGCAGCAGCTTCTGCACCGAGGTGTCGCCGATGCCGCGCTTGGGCGTGTTGACGATCCGCTCGAAGGCCAGGTCGTCGTCGGGCGACTGGATCAGGCGCAGATAGGCGTGGGCGTCGCGGATTTCGGCCCGTTCGAAGAAGCGCGGGCCGCCGACCACCTTGTAGGGGATCTGCAGCATCACGAAGCGCTCTTCGAAAGCGCGCATCTGGAAGCTGGCCCGCACGAGAATGGCCATCTGGTTGTACTTGCGACCAGCCTTCTTGGCCCGCTCGATCTCGTCGGCGATCATCCGGCTCTCGGCCTCGCCGTCCCAGACGCCGCTGACCCGGACCTTCTCGCCGCCGGTCGCCTCGGTCCACAGGGTCTTGCCCAGCCGGCCCTTGTTGGCGGTGATCAGCCCCGAAGCGGCCGCCAGGATGTGCTCGGTCGAGCGGTAGTTGCGTTCCAGCCGCACGACCTTGGCGCCGGCGAAGTCGCGCTCGAACCGCAGGATGTTGTCGACCTCGGCTCCGCGCCAGCCATAGATCGACTGGTCGTCGTCGCCGACGCAGCAGACGTTTTGGCGGCCCTGGGCCAGCAGGCGCAGCCACAGGTACTGGGCGACGTTGGTGTCCTGGTACTCGTCGACCATCACGTATTTGAAGCGGCGCTGGAACTCGTCCAGCACGTCGGGATGGCCGGTGAACAGGCTGATATTGTGCAGCAAAAGGTCGCCGAAGTCGCAGGCGTTCAGGACGCGAAGGCGGTCCTGGTACTGACGATAGAGGCTGATGCCCTTGCCGTTGGCGAATTCGCCGGCCTCGCTGGCCGGCACGCGGTCGGGCGTCCAGCCGCGGTTCTTCCAGCCGTCGATGATCTGCGACAGAATCCGCGGCGTCCATCGCTTGGCGTCGATGTTCTCGGCCTCGATCAACTGCTTGAGCAGCCGCTCGTTATCGTCGGTGTCGATGATCGTGTAGTTCGACTTCAGCCCCACCAGCTCGGCGTGGCGGCGCAGGATCTGGGCGGCCACCGAGTGGAAAGTGCCCAGCCAGCGCAGCCCTTCCGCCTCCGGACCGATGATGTGGGTGATCCGCTCGCGCATCTCGCGCGCGGCCTTGTTGGTGAAGGTGACGGCCAGCATTTCCCAAGGGCGGGCGCGGCCCGTCGCCAGGATATGGGCCAGCCGGGTGGTCAGCACGCGGGTTTTGCCGGTGCCGGCCCCGGCCAGGACCAGCAGCGGGCCTTCGGTGGTCTCGACCGCCTCGCGCTGCTCGGGGTTCAGGCCGTCCAGATAGTTGGGCGTGGCATGGCCATGGGCCGGCGGCTGCGGCCGGGCCAGGTCGGAGATGCGCGGAGAGGGCAGGTCGCCCGGAAAGCCGCCAGCGGCTTCGAGCGAGTCATCATCGGGATACATGGAACATATGTAGCACAAACCGCGCGCAGCTTAAGCCCCAACAGCGCCGCCGCGCGGCGGTGAAAGTGTCGGGAAAGGAACTTCGGAGCTCGCGTACCGTTGATCCGCCATCACGAACAAAGCCGAACAGGCACGGAGACTCTCATGGCCGAAGAAACCAGCGGCGGCGGCGGCAACATGGGCTTGGCGTTCATCGTGGGCGGCCTGGTGGTCATTGTCGCGGTGCTCGCCTTCTTCATGATGTCCGGCGGCTTCACGCAGAACAAGAAGGTCGACGTGAACATCTCGGCCTCGGCGCCCAAGTTGCCGGATGCGCCGAGGCTTCCGGAAGCGCCCAAGGCGCCGGGCTGATCGATGGCCAAGACGCTTGCTCATAACGGCGGTCATCATGGTCGGCGCGAGGGCGGCGGCCTCTGGGCGGCCTTGCTGGTCGTGGCCGTGCTCGGCGCGGCGGTCTGGGGCGCGTGGACGCTGGGTGTGATGGCCGGTGATCGGGCCGACTGGCGCCAGAGCCTGCCGGTGCTGTCGAGAACACTGCGCCAAGCGCCGAACCCGCAGCCAACGCCGATCCCAACACAGCGTCGTCCAGCGGTGACGCCCGAAGCGCACGCTAGCCTGTCGCGCTAGTCTCAGTCGCCCGCGCCAGCGCGAACACCCGACAGGCCGAGGCCAGCGGCCGCTCCCCGCGCTCCAGGTCGATCCTCTGGACCAGACCGGCCAGGCTCACCGCCTCATCGGTCGCCGCGCGCTCCAGCACCGCCCAGAACTCCGGCTCCAGAGCCAGCGAGGTCGCGTGGCCGGCCAGGTTCACCGAGCGTTTCTTCAAGCCAGCCATATGACGTCCATTGGCCTCAATCCTCGCGCTTGGCGCCGTCGAGGTCGCGCTTAAGCTTGTCGGCGCGCGCCGCGTCCAGGGTTTTCTCGGCCTTGGTGCGGCCGAACTTGGCGCGGTTCTCGGACGCCCGGGCCTTGTCATCGGCCTTAGCCTTGGCCTTGCGGGCCTGGTTCAGATTGACGATGTCGGCCATTTCTCCAGGCTTTCTTGCGGGCTTACGGGGACTTCTTCTTGGGGATGGGACGAATGACCAAGGTTTCCTGAAGATGCAACGCCTCATCCTTCTTGAGGACCAGCGGCGCGCGGCCGGGGAAGACGCAGTTCTGCATCGAGCGGTCGCTATACAGCATCCAGCGCGTGACCGCCTGACCATTGGCCTTGCAGGCCAGGCCCACCGCCCAGGCGGGCGCGGCGTCCCCGGTCCAGGCGAAGCCCATGTTGCCGCCGGCGGTGATCGCCGCGCCATTCGGGGTGATCGTCTTGCCCCCAGAGGCGAAGGTCAGGTGCTCGGGATCGACCAGCCGGATCGAGAAGCCGCCGAAGCCGCGGTCGTCCTCGCTGCCGCCCAGGCCCAGGGCGTCGACGCGCGAGGTGATCGTGGTGTCGAATTCCACCCGTCGCGCGCCGCTCTTCAGGGGACGCACGGTGACCTTGGTGGTCTCACGGGCGACATAGGCCAGCTCCGGTCCGGAATTGACCATCCAGTCGACCTCGACCGTCAGGGTCCCGCCGCCCTCGGCGTCGCCCAGGAACGTCTTGGAGCGGACGAAGTAGCTGAGGCCCTTCATGTGCCAGCCGTCGGCGACGGTCTTGCCGTCGGTCTGGACCTTCATCCAGGCCCACCAGATACCGCGCTGGTGCGGGTGGTCGCCGGGTCTGTCCTCGGTCAAGGCCGTTCCGTCCGGCGCGTAGAGCACGCCGACATAGTTTGAGCGGCCCGGCTCGGCGGCGGGATCGAGCGGCTTGGTTCGGTAGACCAGCACGGTCCTGCCCGCCTCGGTCAGGGTCACCGCATCGTCGGCGAAAATGGCGTCGACCCGCTTGCCGATCGCGGGATCCGCCCTAGCGGAAGACAAGCCTGGGCCGGCGACCAGGAGCAGGGCGCTGGCGAGAAGGGCGCGGAGGCTCATACGTCGTCCCTCGAATTCTTCAGAACGTATCAAGAACAATCCGTGCGTGCATGGCAAGCTGAAACTTAACCACGGGCGTGGCCGTTTGATGTCGCGAGGGACCCGTGACGGTCTCGCTCAATCTTGGAGACGACACATGATCGACCTCTCGCAAATCAAGGAGCACCAGGAAGTCGTGGGCTCGGACGGCGGCCATGTCGGTCGCGTCGATCACATCGTCGGCGGGGAGATCGAGCTGGCCAAGCTGGATCTGGGCGCCGGCTTCAAGCACCACATGATCCCGCTGGACTGGGTTGAATATATCAATGACGACAAGCTCCACCTGAGCGTGACCAAGGACGACGCCAAGTCCAAGTGGCGCGAAAAGCCCAAGGACTAGACACTCGGTGAACTCCAAGGCCTTCGCCTGAAAAGGGCGGAGGTCTTTTGCTTGACCGGACCCCGGAAGCATCCGCCTATCCGCCGCATCAGCGGAGAGGGTTTGATGTACACGTTCTATGGTTCACCCAGCACGGCCGGCACGGCCATCCACTGGCTGCTGCTGGAGTTGGGCGTTCCGTTCGAGGCCAAGCTGCTCGATTTCGACAAGGCCGAGCACAAGACGCCCGAATATCTGGCGCTCAATCCTGACGGCGTCGTGCCGACCCTGATCGTCGATGGCGCGCCGATCACCCAGATGGCTGGCATCGCGACCCTGCTGGCCGAGCGTCACCCGGAGGCTGGCTTCGCCCCGCCGCCAGGATCTGCCGCTCGGGCCGAGTATCTGAGCTGGACCCTGTGGCTGGCCAACAGCTTCCAGCCGCACTTCCGGGCCTGGTTTTATCCGCATGAGCCCGCCAGTGGCGAGGCGCAGGCGGCCGTCCAGGCGGCCGCCCGTGAACGGATCGAGGCGGGTCTGGCGCGGCTGGACGCCCGCCTGGCCGACCGCGACTATCTGGTCGGCGGCCACTTCACGACCGTGGATCTGCTGGCGACGATCCTGTGCCGCTGGACGCGCAACATGCCCAAGCCGGCGACTGAATGGCCGAACCTGAAGCGCTATCTCGACACGATCCGCCAGCGGCCGGCGCTGCGGGAAGTTCACGCCCGCGAAGGCCTGACCGACTGGATCGATGGCTAAAAAGAAGAAGGGGACCGGCGCGAACCGGTCCCCTTCATCGTTTCAACGCCGTAGCGCTGTTTACTTCACGCTGGCGCAGAAGCGCTGGATGCGCGCGCAGGCGTCTTCCAGGATCTCGTTGCTGGTCGCGTAGCTGATGCGGAAGAACGGCGACAGGCCGAAGGCCGCGCCGTGCACGACCGCCACGCCCTCGGCTTCCAGCAACTCGCCGGCGAAGTCCTCGTCGGTCGCGATGACCTTGCCCGACGGCGCGGTCTTGCCGATCAGGCCGGCGCACGACGGATAGACGTAGAAGGCGCCTTCCGGGGTCGGGCACTGCAGGCCAGTGGCCTGGTTCAGCATCGACACCACCAGGTCGCGGCGCTCCTGGAACAGCTTGGCGTTCGGCTTGATGAAGTCCTGCGTGCCGTTCAGCGCCTCGAGCGCGGCCCACTGCGAGATCGAGCAGGGGTTCGAGGTCGTCTGGCTGATCATCTTGCCCATGGCCTTGATCAGCGCTTCGGGACCCGCGGCGTAGCCGATGCGCCAGCCGGTCATCGAATAGCCCTTCGAGACGCCGTTCATCGTCAGGGTGCGATCATAGAGCCTGGGCTCGACCTGGGCGATGGTGGTGAATTCGAAATCGTCGAACACCAGGTGCTCGTACATGTCGTCGGTCAGCACCCAGACCTGCGGGTGGCGCAGCAGGACGTCGGCGATGGCCTGCAGCTCGGCGCGGGCATAGGCGCCGCCCGAGGGGTTCGACGGGCTGTTGATGATCAGCCACTTGGTCTTCGGGGTGATCGCCGCTTCCAGGGCTTGCGGCGTGAGCTTGAAGCCGCTCTCGGCGGTGGTCTCGACCGGCACCGGCGTGCCGCCAGCCAGGAGGACCATGTCGGGGTAAGACACCCAGTAGGGCGCGGGGATGATGACTTCGTCGCCGGGGTTCAGGGTGGCGACCAGGGCGTTGTAGATCACCGGCTTGCCGCCCGGGGCGACGTGGACCTGGCTCGGCTTGTAGTCCAAACCGTTCTCGCGCTTGAACTTCGCGCAGATGGCGGCCTTCAGCTCGGGCATGCCGTCAGGGTCGGTGTATTTGGTCTTGCCGGCCTTGATCGCCTCGATCGCGGCGTTCTTGATATTGTCCGGCGTGTCGAAGTCGGGTTCGCCCGCGGAAAGGGCGATCACGTCACGACCAGCGGCTTTCAGCGCGCGCGCCTTGGCGCTGATGGCGATGGTGGCCGACGGTGCGATGCGCCGCAGTGCGGCGGACTCGAGCGACATGATGCAGGACTCCCCTGTGCTTACTGGTCCGCCAAACGGGACCGTTTCAGGATTGCGGGGGTCTTTACGCGCCCGTTCGCCGCGGCGCAACGCGGTTAGGCGACATTCTGGTGAAGGCTCGGAAAGCGTCAGGCCTGGTTCGCGGCGAGGGTCTTGACGTGGTCGCCCAGCAACAGGGGGGCGATCAGATCCCATAGCCGGTTGATCTCCTCGGCGGCGGCCGAGCCGGGCTCCCATTCGCAAACCGAGCGGCCGTGGGCGACCGACTGCTGAAAGACGGCGCGGGCGCGCAGGCCGACCGGGGCCAGCGGCATACCGGTGAAGCGCAGGGCCTCGGCGGCCTTGATCACGGCCGGCGGCTCCACGCCGTTGCGGCGCGAGGGGGCCTGGCTGAGAACGATGACGCCCTTCTTGCCCAGGCGACGGACCGACTCGGCCGAACGCGCCACCGAGGCGATATCCAGGAAGGTCGGGCGGCAGACCAGCACGCACAGGTCGGCGCTGTTGATCGCCTGCAACACGTCGGCTTCCGGGGAGGCGGGGGTGTCGATGACCAGGGCGTCGAAGTCGCCGTGCTGCGCCTGGGTCTGGGTCGAGAACAGCTTGCCGGCGTTGATCTCGGCCAGCAGCGGGCCGTCGCCGGTGCGGGCGCGCAGGGAGTCCGACGCCGACCGCTGCGGGTCGATGTCGGCCAGCATGATCTTCAGTCCCGCCAGATGGGCGGTAATGGCCAGGTTCACCGCCAAGGTCGTCTTGCCGGCGCCGCCCTTGCGCGAGATCACAGCCAGGGTCTTCACGATAAAACTCCTTACAGGGCCAAGGTTTTCCGTCCTTGCGGCCTGTGGATAAGTAACGCTGTCATGTGAAGCCCGTGCAACCGAAATGTCGTAACGGGCGAATCATGTGTCCCCGGATCGCGTTTCGCGGCGCCCGCCGGAAAAGCGCCTCTTTCTCCAGCAGGTGTCCGCTGTCGTTTGCCGCGGCGCCGCTTGACCCTGGCCGGCGCCTGGGCGAGGAGGGGCCGTGATCCGCCGCATCATCGACTTCTTGACCAATATGGACGCCCGCGCCTGGCGCACGGTGGCGGTCTCGTTCGTGCTGTTCGGCGGAGTCGGCGTCGTTTTCCTGTTCGGCGCGCAGATGCTAGGCGTCAATGGCGAGACGGCGGTCGAGCACTGGCTGGGCGCGGCCAGCGGTCCGTGGGCCCTGCCGATGGCCGTGGCGGCTTTCGCGGTCATGGCCTTCCTGGGCGTGCCGCAGTTCGTGCTGATCGCCGCGGCGGTGGTCGCCTTCGGGCCGTGGACCGGTTTCGCCTATAGCTGGATCGGCACTCTGGTCTCGTCCCTGGTCGGCTTCTGGCTGGGCCGGGCCTACGGCGCGCGGATCCTGCGCGACTTCGCGGGCGAGGGCGTCAACAAGTTCATGCGGATGATCGGCAAGAACGGCTTCACGGCCAGCCTGATCGTGCGCCTGGTGCCCTCGGCGCCGTTCATCATCGTCAACATGGCCGCGGGCGTGACGCCGATGAAGCTACGCGACTTCGCCGCTGGCACCGCTATCGGCATCGTGCCGAAGATCGCCCTGACCGCCTTCGCCGGCAATTCGATCGTCCAGGCCATGAGGGGCGGCGGCAAGCAGCATATCGTCATGATCGCCCTGGCCGTCGTCATCTGGCTGGCCATGGGCCTGGTCAGCCGCGCCTGGCTCAAGAAGCGTGAAGCGGCGGAAGAGGCGGAGTCGTAAGCCCCGCCGCCGCGTAGGTCGCTTCGCGCCAGGCGCGGACAATCTCGCCGAACCAGCGCGTGCGGGTGGTGTCGTCCATGCCGTCGGTCTCTTCGACCCCGGCCGCCCAGGCTTCGATCACGAACGGCATGAAGGTGCGGGCCGCGTGTCTGCAGGTCGCGCGCTGGGCGTCCGAGGCGTCTTCCGGCGGCGCGACGAACGGTTCGATCAGCTTGGTCAGCAGGATTTCCAGGGCCTCTCGCCAGACAGCCGCCTCGGGCGCGCCTCGGGCGTCTCGGAGCAGCAGCAAGGCCAGCTTCGGATTGGCGCGCGACATCTCGACCAGGCGCGCGATGCTGGAACCGTAGCCGCCCCAGGGCCGGCCGGCGTCGGCCTTGATCCGGACCAGCATCTCGCCGAACAGCGCGTCGATCAGGCTCTGGCGCGAGGGATAGAGCCGATAGATCAGGATCTTGGCCACGCCCATGCGGTCGGCGACGTCCTGCATGGTGGCGACCTGCAGGCCCTTTTCGGAGAACACCTCGACGGCGGCCTCCAGCACCGCGAGACCGCGCGCGGCCTTGTCGACCCGGGGCTTGGGCTGACCTGGGCGACCTCTGGGGACAGGGGCCTTGGTCGGGGGGACTTTCGCGACTCCGCTCATGGATGCTATGTATAATGAAACTATAAAGTTTCAAAACATGGAGGGCGGGATGCGTAGGGAGATTCTGGCGGCCGGTGTCGCGGTTCTGGTGATAGTCGCGGGCGCGGCGAGGGCAGGGGATCTGGCCACCGCGATCACGGCCGACAGGCAGAAGGCCTTCGCCGCGACCTTGCCGATGGCCGACAATCAGGACTTCGCCTTCGCCGACCAGGGCTTCCTGGGCACGCGCGCGGATCCTTTGATCAAGCGCGCCGATGGCCAAGCCGCCTGGAACCTGGCGGCCTATGATTTCCTGAAGGGCGAACCGCCGGCGACCGTGAATCCCAGCCTGTGGCGACAGGCGCAACTGCTGTCCAAGCACGGGCTCTTCAAGGTCAGCGACCGCGTCTACCAGGTGCGCGGCTTCGACATCTCCAACATCACCTTCGTGCGCGGCGACAGCGGCTGGATCGTCATCGACCCGCTGACCATGAAGGAAACGGCCCAGGCCGCCCTGGAGCTGGTCAACGACAAGCTGGGCGTCCTGCCGGTCAAGGCGGTGATCTACACCCACAGCCACAGCGACCACTTCGGCGGCGTGCGCGGGGTTGTGGACGAGGCCGACGTCAAGGCCGGCAAGGTGGCGATCGTCGCCCCCGAGGGCTTCATGAAGGAGGTCGCCGCCGAGAACATCCTGGCCGGCAACGCCATGGGCCGTCGGGCCCAGTACCAGTTCGGCATCATGCTGCCGCCTGGCGTCGAGGGGCAGATCACTTCGGGCATCGGCCAGACCATCGCCAAGGGCTCGATCACCCTGATCCCGCCGACCATCAGCATAGACCATACGGGCCAGGAATTGACGCTCGACGGCGTGAAGATCCGCTTCCAGTACACGCCCGGCACCGAGGCGCCGGCCGAGATGAACCTCTATTTCCCGGACCTGCGCATCCTGGACATGGCCGAGAACGCCAATGTCACCATGCACAATATCCTCACGCCGCGCGGCGCGCTGGTCCGCGACAGCAAGGCCTGGGCCGACGACCTGACCGAGTCCATCCGCCTGTTCGGCGATGTCTCCGACACCATGATCACCAGCCACGGCTGGCCGCGCTTCGGCGGGACGGCGGTCAGGGATTTCCTGGCCGATCACCGCGACGCCTACAAATATCTGCACGACCAGACGGTGCGGATGATGAACCTGGGCCTGACCGGGGACGAGATCGCCGCCAGGATCCAGCTGCCGCCGGCCCTGGCCAAGGACTGGTTCAATCGCGGCTACTACGGCTCGATGAGCTTCAACAGCCGCGCGGTCTATCAGCGCTACATGGGCTGGTACGACGCCAACCCGGCCCACCTGGAGCCCGCGCCGCCGGCCGACGCGGGCAAGCGCTACGTCGCCGCCATGGGCGGGGCGACCAAGGTCAAGGCGATGGCCAAGGAGGCGGCGGGGAAGGGCGATTACGCCTGGGCCGCCACCTTGCTGAACCACGCGGTGATGGCCGACGACGGCGACAAGGAGGCCAAAACCCTGCTGGCCTCGGCCTACGACCAGATGGGCTACCAGACCGAGAACAGCCTGTGGCGGAACATCTACCTGACCGGCTCCGACGAGCTGCGGGGCGGGGTGCGCAAGCTGCCGGCCTCGATGACTCCGCTGGGCATGCTGGCGGCCCTGGACAGCGCGATGATCTTCGACGTGCTGTCGGTGCGCCTGAACCCCGACAAGGCCAAGGACGGGCGCCTGCGGATCATCTTCGTGTTCCCTGATCGGAACGAGCGGTTCCTGGTCGAGGTGCGCAATGGCGTGCTGGTCGCCCAGCCGTCTCCCAAAAGCGAAAATGGGGAGGGCGAGAAGGCTGACGCCACTCTGACCGTGGCGCGGCCGGTGTTTTTGGAGTCGCTGTTCACGGGCAAGTCGCTGGTTCCGAAGATCCTCACCGGGCAGGTCAAGCTCGAGGGCGATCGCGCGGCGATGGGGCGGATGACGGGATGGTTTGACGCGTTCCCGACCGACTTCCCGATCGTTACGCGCCCAAATTAATCTAGACCTGGAATAAACTTGCGCCAGCGGCGACGGATCGCGCGGCTGGCGCAAATTGCTTGCTCGATTCCAGGGCGATGTGTAGAAAGTCCGCCATGAACGTCGCGCGCGCACTGCTTTCGCTTCGGCTTATCAGCCCCTGGGCGCTCTAGGGGCCGCGCTTCGTCGCGGCCGGGCGCACAGGGGATAGTTCCCGCAGCCCGCACGCAGACACCCCATTCGACGAGTACTTCCATGACCACCGTATCCGCAGGCGCTTTCGACAAGCGCGACAACGTCGTCATTTTCGACACCACCATGCGCGACGGCGAGCAGTCGCCCGGCGCCTCGATGTCGCTGGAAGAGAAGCTGGAACTGGCCAAGATCCTCGAGGAGATGGGGGTCGACATCATCGAGGCCGGCTTCCCGATCGCCTCGAACGGCGATTTCGAGGCCGTCCGCGAGGTGGCCAAGATCGTCAAGAACTCGACCATCGCCGGCCTGTGCCGCGCCCACCAGGTCGACATCGACCGCTGCGCCGAAGCCCTGAAGCCGACCCAGCGCGGCCGGATCCACGTGGTTATCGCCACGTCCGACCTGCACATGAAGCACAAGCTGCAGATGGAGCCGGACGCCGTCATCGACGTGATCGCCCGCTCGGTGGCCCACGCCCGCAACCTGCGCGACGACGTCGAGTGGTCGGCCGAGGACGCCACCCGCAGCGACCGCGAGTTCCTGCGCCGCGCCACCGAGACCGCCATCAAGGCCGGCGCCACGACGATCAACCTGCCCGACACCGTCGGCTACACCTATCCGTCCGAATATGCCGACCTGTTCAGCTGGATGGTCAATAATGTCGAGGGCGCCGACAAGGTGATCTTCTCGACCCACTGCCACAACGACCTGGGCCTGGCCGTGGCCAACAGCCTGGCCGGCGTGCAGGGCGGGGCCCGGCAGGTCGAGTGCGCCGTGAACGGCCTGGGCGAGCGCGCCGGCAACGCCGCGCTGGAAGAGATCGTCATGGCCCTGAAGGTGCGCGGCGATCGTCTGCCCTACCAGACCGGCATCGACACCACCCACATCACCCGCGCCAGCCGCTACGTCTCGGCCATCACCGGCTTCCCGGTGCAGTACAACAAGGCCATCGTCGGCAAGAACGCCTTCGCGCACGAGAGTGGCATCCACCAGGACGGCATGCTCAAGAACCGCGAGACCTACGAGATCATGACGCCGGAATCGGTGGGCCAGGCCCCGTCGAGCCTGGTCATGGGCAAGCACTCGGGCAGCCACGCCTTCCGCGCCAAGCTGAAGGACCTGGGCTACGAACTGGGCGAGAACGCGCTGAAGGAGGCCTTCGGCCGCTTCAAGGACCTGGCCGACCGCAAGAAGCACGTCTACGACGACGACATCATCGCCCTGGTCGATGACGCCCTGGCCCGCGGCTCGGAGAAGATCCGCGTCTCGCACCTGCGCGTGGTGGCCGGCACCGACGGTCAGTCGGCCGAGCTGACCCTGGACGTCGATGGCGTCTCGAGCACGGCCGAGGCCACCGGCGACGGTCCCGTCGACGCGGTGTTCAACGCGATCCACAAGATCGTGCCGCACAGCGCGGCCCTGCGCCTGTTCCAGGTGCACGCGGTGACCGAAGGCACGGACGCCCAGGCCCAGGTCTCGGTGCGTCTTGAGGAGGATGGCCGCATCGCCACCGGCGCGGCCGCCGACACCGACACCCTGACCGCCTCGGCCAAGGCGTACGTCAACGCCCTGAACAACCTCTTCGCCCGCAAGGAGAAGAGTCGGCCCGAAGCGGCGATCGCCAGCGGCTTCTAGGGACCGAAAACCTCGCCCTTCGACAAGCTCAGGGTGAGGTTTTCGACTGAGCCGCAATAGTCCTCACCCTGAGCTTGTCGAAGGGCGAGGGCGGCTCCTCTGACTATGCCGCCTGCCGCTTGCTGAACGGCCGCGTCGCCAGGATCTCGGCCCCCAGGTGCGCCTGGGGCTGAACCTCCAGGCCCAGTTCTCGCAGACTGTCGGCGAGCGCCCTGCGGGGCGCCTCGTCCAGCAGCGCGCCCGCGTCCACGACCAGCGTCCCGCCGGGACGCAGCATGGCATAGGTCGCGGCGACGATCGCGCGCGCGTCCTGCAGCGTCTGGCAGTCCAGGACCAGCAGCAAGTCGCTGCGCTCGTCGGCCGCGCCGCACGTGGCTCGGCGGGCGGCCTCGACGCGCTGATAGCCGCGACGCCACAGCTGGCACATCGCTTCGCCCGCGCCCGGGCCGGCGACGGCCACGAAGCACAGCGGCGTGGCCTCGGCGAGGTCCAGCATGCGGTCCAGGGCGGGATTGATCCCCTCGGTGGGCACGCCCAGCAGGAACTGGGCGGCCTGCCTAAGAGGCGTTTTCCTGGGCGGGTGGGGCGACATGTTCGGTAAGCCTTCTTCTGACGCGGCCCGCCACGCGGCGAGTCCGCCTCCAGCTTTTGCGCCCAAGGCCCGAAAGGGCTCCATTCGGAAATAGGCCTCTTCGCATAAGGGCCGCGTAAGGAGCGACATGATGTTCGGCGACAACGCGCGCGCCGCCCCGGCGGCCTGGCGCCAGATCCAGGCCCGCACGGCCGCGCTCGGCTTCGACATGCCCTCCGAGGTCAACACCGGCGCGCTTCTGCGCCTGCGGACCTATCCAGGCCTGACCAGCGTGGCTATGGACTGGGCCTCGGGCCTGATCGTCGCGGCGAAGGGGTAGGGTGCATGATCTGGATTCCCATCACCGTGGGCGCGGCCGCCCTGCAGGTGGCGCGCAACGCCGCCCAGCGCTCGGTCATGGGCGGGGCGGGGCCCTGGGGGGCGACTCTGGTGCGGTTCCTGTTCGGCCTGCCGTTCGCCACCGTCTTCGCGGCCGTCGCCTGGCTGGCGACGCCTGGCGCCAACGCCCACCCGACACCAGCCTTCTGGCTGGCTTGCGCCGCCGGCGCCGGCCTGCAGATCGCGGCGACGGCGGCGTTGCTGACGGCCATGCATCGCTCGACCTTCGCCCTGGGCACGGCCATGCAGCAGAGCGGCCTGCCGTTCGCCCTGATCTGGGGCGCGCTGTTCTTCGGCGATCACGTCGGTCCGATGACCTGGGCCGGCGGGCTGATCGTTAGCGTGGGTCTGGCCGCCCTGACCTGGCCGCGCGGCGAGGTGGTGATGCGCAAAGGCGCGGCGCTGGCCGGTCTGGGCTCGGGCGCGATCTTCGCCCTGAGCGCCAACTGCTTCCGGCAGGCCAGCCTGGCCTTCGATCCGGCCCACGCCGCGGCTTCGGCCCTGGTGACGGTGATGGTGGTACAGGCCATCCAGACCGTGGGCCTGACCAGCTATCTGGCCTGGCGAAACCCGGACTCCCTGAGGGCCGTGATCGCCGCCTGGCGGCGGTCGCTGGGCGCGGGCTTCTGCGGCGCGGCGGCCTCGGGCCTGTGGTTCACGGCCATGGCCCTGTCGCCCGTGGGGCCGGTGAGGGCGGTCGGGGTGGTCGAAATGCCCATCGCGGCCATCGCCGGACGTCGTCTGTTCAAGGAGCGTCTGACCCTCTTCCAGATGGCCGCCGGCGGCATAACGGCGGTCGGGGTCGTCATGGCCGCGCTCGGCTAGATTTCGCCATGTTCGGGTGCTTGGTCGGCTTGACCGCAAAAGCCTTCGAGAACCCCGCTAATAGACCTTGAATTCAACGCTTTCGCAGGGCACACGGGCGGACGTCGGCGTGCTTTTGGCCGTTCGGACGACGGCGCGGCCAGGGGGCGGCGCTCCCGCCGAACATCGAGGCATGTCGACCGGATCGAAATCCGCCAAATGCGGGAATCATGTTGTCCTCGCATTGAATTGAAGTAGGAGCCTTTTTTCTCAGCCGACCCCGTCTTCAGGACGGATCAGGCCCCTTCTTCACCGATCTGCCGTCTGTAACGCCCCTCCTACCCCTCAGTCAGGGCTTTCAATGTTCTCTTCCCTCTTCGGCGTGATCTCGAACGACATCGCCATCGACCTCGGCACGGCCAACACCCTCATCTACATGAAGGGTAAGGGGATCGTTCTGAATGAACCGTCGGTGGTGGCTCTACGCAACGTGGGCGGTCGCAAGATCGTCCACGCCGTGGGCATCGAGGCCAAGCAGATGTTGGGCCGCACCCCGGGCCACATGGAAGCCATCCGTCCGATGCGCGACGGCGTCATCGCCGACTTCGAAGTCGCCGAGGAGATGATCAAGTACTTCATCCGCAAGGTTCACAACCGCAAGGGCTTCGTGAACCCGAAGGTGATCGTGTGCGTGCCATCGGGCGCCACCGCCGTCGAACGCCGCGCCATCAACGACAGCTGCCTGAACGCCTCCGCGCGTCGCGTCGGCCTGATCGACGAGCCGATGGCCGCCGCGATCGGCGCCGGCCTGCCGATCCACGAGCCGACCGGCTCGATGGTGGTCGACATCGGCGGCGGCACCACCGAGGTGGCCGTGCTGTCGCTGTCGGGCATCGTCTATTCGCGCAGCGTCCGCGTCGGCGGCGACAAGATGGACGAGGCGATCATCAGCTACATGCGTCGCCACCATAACCTGCTGATCGGCGAGACGACCGCCGAGCGCATCAAGAAGGAAATCGGCACCGCCCGCGCGCCGGCCGACGGCGAGGGGCTGTCGATCGACGTCAAGGGCCGCGACCTGATGCAGGGCGTGCCGCGCGAAGTCCGCATCAGCGAAAAGCAGGCCGCCGACGCCCTGGCCGAACCGGTCGGACAGATCGTCGAGGCCGTGAAGGTGGCCCTGGAAGCCACCCCGCCGGAGCTGGCCTCGGACATCGCCGACAAGGGCATCATGCTGACCGGCGGCGGCGCGCTGCTGCGCGGCCTGGACGCCGAGATCCGCGACCACACCGGCCTGCCGGTGACGGTGGCCGACGATCCGCTGTCGTGCGTGGCCCTGGGCTGCGGCAAGGTTCTCGAGCATCCGAAGTGGATGAAGGGCGTCCTGGAATCCACGCTGGCCTAAAGCTGGTATTGCTCTAGAGGCGCCTGGGGGGCGTCGGGAGAAACTACGTGCCCTTTCGCGAAGGTCCCCTCGGCGACCTGAAAGTGCCGCTTACCTGGACGGCGGCGGTGGCCCTGATCGTGGCGGCCGTCATCGCCATCGCCTTCCTGCTGGCGGACCGTCGCGAGACCCTGCAGGAGCAGGCCTACGGCGTCACCCGCCAGACGGTGGACGTCGTCGCCCGGCCGGTCAGCGGCGCCATCGCCGCGCCCGGTCGCTGGACGGGCCTGGGCCTGGACTTCGTCCGCAGCTACTTCTTCACGGCCTCGGAGAACCGTCGCCTGAAGACGGAGCTGGCCGAAATGCGCCAGTGGCGCGACCGGGCCCTGGACCTGCAAGACCAGAACGAACGCTTCAAGAGCCTGCTGGGCCTGCGCACCGATCCGCCGATCCCGATGGCCTCGGCCCGGGTGGTGGCCGACAGCCGCGGTCCCTTCGCCAACACCCGCCTGGCCGACGCCGGTTCGGAGCGCGGCATCGAGGTCGGCAATCCGGTCCTCAACGAACGCGGCCTGGTCGGTCGCGTGGTCGGCGTCTCGCGCGGCGCCAGCCGCGTGCTGCTGCTGACCGACATCGCCTCGCGCACGCCGGTAATGATCGACCGCACCAACGCCCGCGCTATCCTGACCGGCGATGGCGGCCCGAATCCCAAGCTGGAGTACCTGCGGGGCGTCGATCCCATCCAGCAGGGTGATCGCGTAGTCACCTCCGGTGACGGGGGCGTCGTGCCGCGCGGCCTGCCGGTGGGCGCGGCCGTGAAGGGGCTGGACGGCCGCTGGCGCGTGGTGCTGTTCGCCGACCAGTCGTCGATCGACTACATCCGCGTCCTGCTGTTCAAGGACTTCGCCCAACTGGCCGACGAGAAGCAGCTGGAAGCCAAGACCCTGCCGCCGGTGACGACCGAGGATCCGCAGACCTCGATCCTGTCGGCCCCGACGCCGCCCGCGCCGAAGCCGGCGGCCACCACGACCCCGCCGTCCGCCGCCACGGCGACGCCGTCCGCCGGGGCTCAGCCCAAGCCCGCGACGCCCAAGCCGGCGGCGCCGAAACCGGCCCAGCCCAAGCCCGCCACGGCCGCGACGCCCGTCCCGACGGGATCGCCGCGATGAGCATGAGCGGCGGGCGAGCGCTCAATCCCGCCCGTTGGTTGGGCGTGCCGATGTTGCTGTGCATTTTCGCGACGATCCTGTTCGCCGCGCCGATCCGCATCTGGGGCCTGCAGTTGCCCGAACCGGTGTTCGCCATGGTGCCGGCCTTCGCCTGGGCGATGATCCGCCCCTCGATCCTGGCCCCGTTCGCGCTGTTGATCCTGGGCCTGTTCCTGGACATCTTCTGGGGCGGTCCAACGGGCCTGTGGGGCCTGTCGCTGCTGGTCGCCTACGCCATGGTTCTGATCCTGCGCAACGCCATGACCGGCCAGAGCCGGCCGATGATGTGGGCCTGGTTCGCCGGGGTCACGGCCGTCGCCATGGTCGCCGGCTTCCTGTTCACCATGCTCGACAGTCTGGCCATGCCGAGCCTGCTGGCGGTGTTCTGGCAGTTCCTGGTCACGGCGCTGCTGTTCCCGTTCGCCCACCGCCTGGTCGATCGCTTCGAGGACGCCGACGTGCGGTTCCGGTGAGGCCATGAGCGAACCGTCCATCTTCTTCTTCGAGGTCAACGAGCGTCAGGGGGTCTTCCACCGGCGCGCGTTCCTGCTGGGCGGCCTGACGGGCGCGGGCCTGCTGGCCCTGGGCGGACGCCTGGCGCAACTGCAGCTCGTCGAGGCCCAGCGCTATCAGAAGCTCTCGGCCGGCAACCAGTTCAACTACCGCCTGGTGCCGCCGCCGCGTGGCCTGATCCGCGACCGCAATGGCGTATCGCTGGCGTCCAACCGCCCGAATTTCCGGCTGATCATCAACAAGGACAAGGGCCTGGACGCCGAGGCCGTCATGGACGACCTGGCCAAGCTGGTGCCGATCGACGGCTCGCGCCGCGCCCGTGTGTTGAAGGAGCTCGACCGCGCGCCCCGCAAGGCCCCGGTCGTGGTGATGGAGGACCTCTCCTGGGAGGAGTTCTCGCGGGTCAACATCCGGGCCCCCGAACTGCCCAGCGTCACCGCCGACATGGGCGAGGTGCGGGTCTATCCGTTCGGGGGCGCCTTCGCCCACGTGATCGGTTATGTCGCCAAGGTCTCGGACCGCGACCTCATAGCGGCCAAGGACGACGCGACCCAGGATCAGGAACTGCTGCACCACCCGGGCTTCCGCATCGGCAAGCAGGGCGTGGAGAAGGCCTTCGACAAGGAATTGCGCGGTCGCGCCGGCGCCACCAAGACCGAGGTCGACGCGCAGGGCCGCGTCGTACGCCTGGATCCGGCCGGCGACGTGCCGCCGACCCCGGGCAAGGAAGTCCTGCTGACGCTGGACGCCGACATCCAGAACCGCGCCCTTGAGGTGATGGGCGAGGAGAGCGGCGCCATCGTCGTGATGGACGTGCGTAACGGCGACCTGCTAGCCATGGTGTCGGCTCCCAGCTTCGACGCCAACCGCTTCGTGAAGGGCCTGTCGGGCGCCGAGTACAAGGCGCTGGCCGAGTACGAGCGCAAGCCGATGCTCGACAAGTCGCTGACCGGGGTGTTCCCGCCGGGCTCGACCTTCAAGCCGACCGTGGGCCTGGCGGCGCTGACCGCCGGCATCAATCCCGAGGTCCGCGTCAACTGCGGCGGCAGTTGGTACTATGGCGGCCGGACCTGGCGGTGCTGGGAGCCGCGCGGCCACGGCTCGCAGAACCTGCACGAGGCGATCAAGAATTCCTGCGACATCTATTTCTACCAGACGTCGCTGAAGATCGGTCCCGACGCCATCGCGAACGCGGCGCGGGCCATGGGCTTTGGCCAGATCTACGACATCGGTATTCCCGGCCAGAAGAGGGGCAATGTCCCCGACCCGGCCTGGAAGAAGCGGGCGTTCAAGAAGAATCCGGCCAACCAGACCTGGTTTCCGGGCGAGACCCCCAGCTACGGGATCGGGCAGGGGGCCTTGACGGTCAACGCCCTGCAACTGGCGGTGATGACCTCGCGCCTGGCCAACGGCAAGAAGGCGCTGGTCCCGCGTCTGATCAAGTCGGTTGGCGGGGTGGAGCAGCCCAGCGGCGCCGCCGTGCCCGACCTGCCGTTCTCCCCCGAGCACCTGAACTATGTCCGCGGCGGCATGGCGGCCGTGGCCAACGACGTGCGCGGCACCGCCTACAGGCAGAGCCAGCTGGGCCTGGGCGACGTGCAGATGGCCGGCAAGACCGGCACCGCTCAGGTGCGCAGCTATGACGGGGTCAAGAACCGCAAGGGCTACGCCACGACCTGGCGCCTGAAGGACCACAACCTGTTCGTGGCTTTCGCCCCTTATGACGACCCGCGCTACGCCGTGGCGGTGATCATCGAGCACGGCGGCCTGGGCGGCGCCACCGCCGGCGCCCCACGCGCCCGCGAAGTCATGCGCGTGGCCCTGCTGAAGGATCCCGAGATCCGCGCTCGTATCGAGCGCCCCGCGCCGCTGCCCGAGGTCGCTCCGGAGGACGTCATGGAGGGCGCCGCGCCGGACGACCCCGTCGAGGGCGTCGCGCCGCCCGCGCCCGATGTCGGCGCCGCGCCGACCGTTCCGCCGACCACGCCTCAGGGAGACCAAAGATGACCTTGAGCGGCGGCCTCACCCGGCCCGGCGAACGCGACCGGCCGATCATCAAGTTCATGGAGGTCGACTGGACCTTCTGCCTGGTGCTGGCGATGATCGCCGGCGTCGGCGGCCTGATGCTGTTCTCGATCGCCGGGGCTTCGTGGGAGCCCTGGGCCGACAAGCATCTGCTGCGCTTCGGCGTCTACTTCATCATCATGATCGCCCTGGCGATGTGCGACCTGCGCTGGTGGTTCGCCGCCGCCTATCCGATCTACGGGGTAGGCCTCATCCTGCTGGTGGCCGTCGACCTGGTCGGCGACATCTCGCTGGGGGCCCAGCGCTGGCTGCAGCTGGGGCCGCTGCGCTTCCAGCCGTCCGAGGTGATGAAGATCGGCCTCGTGCTGGCGCTCGCCCGCTACTACCACGGCCTGTCGTCCGACAGCGCCCGGTTCTCCTGGCGCCTGCTGATCCCGGCCGCGATGATCGGCGTGCCGTTCCTGCTGGTGGCCAAGCAACCCGACCTGGGCACCGCCATCCTGATCGCCGCCACCGGCGGGGCGATCATGATGCTGGCCGGCCTGTCCTGGCGGGTGATCGCGGCCCTGGGCGCGATGGCGGCCGTGGCCATTCCGCCCTTCATCATGTTCGGGCTGCACGACTATCAGCGCAACCGGATCCTGACCTTCCTGAACCCCGAGCAGGACCCGTCCGGCGACGGCTACCACATCCTGCAGTCGAAGATCGCCCTGGGCTCTGGCGGCTTGCTGGGCAAGGGCTTTGGCCTTGGCTCGCAGAGCCAGCTGAACTTCCTGCCCGAGAAACAGACCGACTTCATCTTCGCCACCCTGGCCGAGGAGTTCGGCTTCGTCGGCTGTTTCGGCGTGCTGTTCCTGTACGGCGCGGTGATCTTCATGGCCCTGCGGATCGCCTCGATCAGCCACAGCCACTTCGGACGCCTGGCCGCGGCCGGGGTGACGGCGACCTTCTCGCTGTATGTGCTGATCAACGGCGCCATGGTCATGGGCTTGGCCCCCGTCGTCGGTGTGCCGATGCCGATGCTGTCCTACGGCGGCACCGTCATGCTGACGGTCATGGTCGGCTTCGGCCTGGTGCAGGCCGTGCGCGTGCATCGCTACACCGAAGTGACCAGCGGCAAGGGCTCGTTGATGTGATGACGGGCGGCGAGGCGGAACTGTTGCCCGTTCTCGTGACCCCGCGCCTTCGGCTCCGCGCCTTCCGCGAGGGCGACGCGTCAATCCTGTCGACGAATCTGACGTCTGGTGTCGTACGTTGGCTGACGTCCTGGCCGGATCCGACTTCGACCGAGCTCGCCGCCGCGCGTATTTCCGACGCGCGGCAAGGCGCGCGTGAGGGGTGGCATGTCGGCTACGCCGTAGAGCGACGGGAGGATGGCTTGGTAATTGGCGGCTTTGGCGGCGGTTCGCCCGATGGCCGCGTCGAGATTGGCTATCACCTCGCCGAGAACGCGCAGGGCCGGGGCTACATGCTGGAGGCGGCGACCGCCGGCTTGGCGTCGATCTGGGATCTTCTGCCGGTCCGGACGATCGAGGCTCAGGCGCACCCGGACAACGCCGCCTCGCGCGCGATCCTCATCAAACTGGGGATGCGAGAGGTCGGTGAGCGGCTGGTCTACGCCTCAGCGCGTGACGCCTGGGAGCCCGGCTGCTGGTACGAGATCGACAGGCCTAGCTGACCAGCGCCGCTTCCGTCGCCCGGATCAGCCCGTCGATCACGCCGGGCTCGGTCGAGGCGTGGCCCGCGTCCCAGACGATGTCGAAGCGCGCCTCGGGCCAGGCCCTGTGCAGCTTCCAGGCGCTGTCCAGCGGGGTGACGACGTCGAAGCGGCCCTGGACGATCCAGCCGGGGATGTGGCGGATCTTGTCGATGTTCTTCAGGATCCAGCCGTCGTGATCGAAGAAGCCCTTGTTGGTGAAGAAGTGGCACTCGATCCGCGCGAAGGCGATCGCGAAGTCCTCTTCATTGAACTTGGGCGGCCGGGCGTCGGGGCCGCGTAGGGAGATGGTGTCGCCTTCCCACTGGCTCCAGGCGGCGGCGGCTTCCAGCTGCACGCGGCGGTCCTGGGCGGTGAGGCGGCGGTGATAGGCGGCCATCAGGTCGCCGCGCTCCTCCTCGGGGATCGGGGCCAGGAACCGCTCCCAGGCGTCCGGGAACAGCATCGAGGCGCCGTCCTGGTAGAACCAGCCCAGTTCGCGCTCGGTCAGCAGGAAGATGCCGCGCAAGACCAAGCCGGCGACGCGATCGGGGTGCTTGATAGCGTAGGCCAGGGCCAGGGTCGAACCCCAGGAGCCGCCGAACACGGTCCATTTCTCGACGCCCAGATGCTCTCGCAGGCGCTCGATGTCCTCGACCAGGCTCCAGGTGGTGTTGTCTTCCAGGCTCGCGTTCGGGCGCGACCGGCCACAGCCGCGCTGGTCGAACAGGGTCATGCGCCATTTGGCTGGATCGAAGAACCGCCGCATGGTCGGATTGACCGCGCCGCCCGGGCCGCCGTGCAGGATCACGCAGGGCTTGCCCCGCGGATTGCCGCATTCCTCGTAGTAGATTTCGTGCGGGCCGCCGGTGGGCATCCAGCCGAACGAAAAAGGTTCGACCTCGCGGAACAGGCCGCGACGACCAACGGAACTCATGGCGGCGACGGAAGCGTTACGATCCATGAGACGAACCTAACGTGTTTTTCCGCCGCCTGTGAACGGAGGAAAGCAAAAGGCCTGCCCGATCGCGGGGATTTCCTCGCGTCGGAAAAGCAGGCCTTTCGTCAAAGAAACACACGAGTCTGCTTCGGCGGACCCTTGAGGTTTTCGCCTTTCGCTCGGTTCTGTATGTTGCCCGCCATGACTCAGCTCGCGCCCGAAGACTATTCCGACGACGAACTTCTCGCGATGCTGAACCCGGCGCAGTTGGCCGAACTCGATCGGCAGATCGGTGAGATGTTCGGGGCCGAGGGCGTCGATCGCGCCGAGGCGCTGTTCGCCATGGCCAGCGTCTACAGCCTGCGCGCCGGCGAGCGCGACGAGGTTTCGGCCCTGGCCATGCTGCAGCTGGCGGCCGCCATGCGTCGCCGGGCCGATCAGATGATCGCGGCCCGGAACTGAGAGACCGAAAACCTCGTCCTTCGACAAGCTCAGGATGAGGTTTTCTACTGAGCCCGCCTTGATCCTCATCCTGAGCCTGTCGAAGGACGAGGATCGCGCATCGGCTACAGCGGGAACCGCCGCTCCACCCAGTCCAGGATCGCCGCGTTGACCTCGGCGGGCTTCTCCTGCTGGGTCCAGTGGCCGCTGCCTTCGATCAGCACCTTCTCCAGGTCCGAGATCTGCTCACCCATGCGGTCGGCCATGGCTGGCGGCAGGACGACGTCCAGCTCGGCCATGATCATCAGGCAGGGGATGCCGTCGATCCGGCGGGGCAGGGTCTCGGCCTTCTCCCAGTTGCGGGTGAAATTGCGATACCAGTTGATGCCGCCGGTGAAGCCCGTACGCTTGAAGGCGTCGACGAAAAAGGCCAGTTCGTCGGGTTCCAGGAACTGATTGTCGTCGGTCGCCGGGTCGTAGTGGAGCAGGGCGTCCTGCAGGGCCAGGCTCCGGCGTTCGGCCGGGCGGCCCAGGAACTCGTCTTGTGAGCTCTTGGGCTTGCGCATGAAGAAGCGGATCGTCCGTTCCGGATCCGCGCCCAGCCGCGCGTCGGCCTCGCCCGGCTTCTGGAAGTTGACGATGTACATGTCCTCGCCATAGGCGTTGCGGAACATCTCGATCGGATCCAGCGGCAGGCGCGGGGTGAAGGGGGTGTTGAGGCCGATAATCCCGGCCACGCGATCGGGATGCAGCAGCGGCATCTGCCAGACGATGATGCCGCCCCAGTCATGGCCGACGAAGATCGCCTTCTCCACGCCCAGATGATCCAGCAGTCCGACGAGATCGCCGGTCAGGTGCTCCATGTCATAGGCCTCGACCGCCTCGGGACCGGGGGTCAGGCCATAGCCGCGCTGGTCGGGGGCGATCACCCAGCGGCCGGCGGCGGCCAAGGCGGCGATCTGGTGGCGCCACGAAAAGGCCAGCTCCGGAAAGCCGTGGCAGAAGACGATGGGCGCGCCCTGGCGCGGACCGGCCTCGTAATAGGCCATGCGGATGCCGTTGACGTCGGCGTACCGCGGCTCGGGCAGGCCCGGATTCTTGACCGTCATGATCGCGCGTCCTCCCGCGTTTCCAGGTGATTGCTGATCACCCTGGAGCCCGTCGCGGATCCGGGCAAGCTTCATTTCAGGTTTGCGTAAGGTCCAAAGGGCGTAGAAGGGCGCGCCATGACCGACACCGTTCCGCCGCCCGCCGCCGTTCCGTGGCGTCTCGTCCTGCTCCTCGGCGCGCTGACGGCCTTCGCGCCGATGTCGATCGACATGTATCTGTCCAGCCTGCCGGAGATCGGCCACAACCTGTCGGCGCGGCCGGACCAGACCCAGGCCACGCTGGCAGCCTTCTTCGCGGGCATGGCCATCGGTCAGTTCGTCTATGGTCCCCTGTCCGACCGTCTGGGGCGGCGCGGCCCCCTGCTGACGGGGATCGGTGTCTATATCATCGCGTCGCTGGCCTGCGCCCTGGCGCCCAACATCCACGCCCTGATCGGGGCGCGCTTCGTCCAGGCCCTGGGGGGATGCGCCGGAGCGGTGGTGGCGCGCGCGGTGGTGCGCGATCGCTTTGGCCACACCGACACCGCCCGGGTGCTATCGCTGATGATGCTGATCATGGGGCTGGCGCCGGTCCTGGCGCCGCAACTGGGGGGCGTGATCCAGGCGTTCGCCGGCTGGCGGGTGGTGTTCTGGGTCCAGGTCATCTTCGGCCTCGCTGTCGGGGCCTGGGTGCTGGCGAGCCTGAAGGAATCACGCTCGGCCGAGACCCTGGCCCAGGCGCGGTCGGAGAACCCACTGAAGGCCTATGTCGCCCTCCTGGGTCTGCGTCGCCTGGTCGGCTACGCCCTGGCCGGCGCGCTGAACGGGGCGGTGCTGTTCACCTATATCTCGGGCGCGCCGGATCTGGTGATGGGGACCTATGGCCACACGCCATTGGTCTTCAACCTGATCTTCGCCTTCAACGCCGTCGGCATTATCGGGGCCAGCCAGGTCAATCGTATGCTGCTGCGCCGCAACCTGCCGGACGAGGTGCTGAGCAAGGCCAGCATCGCCTCGATCGTCGCGGCTTTCCTGCTGACCCTGGCGGCCTGGACCGGCTGGGGCGGCCAGTGGACCGTTCTGCCGCTGCTGTTCGCCTCTCTGTCGCTGTACGGCCTGATGGGCGGCAACACCATGGCGGGCGCGCTCAGCGTCGACCCGCGCCGCGCCGGCTCGATCTCGGCCCTGATGGGCTCGGCCTCGTTCGGAGCGGGCGCGCTGGCGTCATGGGCTGGCGGCCTGCTGCACGACGGCACGGCGCGTCCGGTGGCCGTTGTGATGTTCGCCTGCCTGGTCGGCTCGGCCCTGGCGATCTTCTTCCTGGCCCTGCCGGTCGCGAGGAAGGCTCAGGCCTGATTGGGCATCGAGAAGCCGCGCCAAGCCATCAGCGCCCACGCGGCCATGAACGACAGCCCGCCGATCGGGGTGATCGCGCCCAGGATCCTCGGCGCGCCCAGGGCCATGGCGTAGAGCGAGCCCGAAAACACCAGCGTCCCGACGAAGAACAGCGCCGTGACCAAGCCCATGCCCTTGGCCCCGGCCCGATGCAGGGCGAAGGCTCCAAACACCGCCAGGGCGTGGATCATCTGGTACTGGGCGCCGGTCTTCAGCCACTCGACGGCCTTCCAGCTGTCGACGCCATGGGCGGCGAAGGCGCCGAAGGCCACGGACAGCAGGCCGCTCAGCGCCGCCAGGCCCGTCCAGGTCCGGGGAGTCCATCCCTCCATCGGCTTACGCTCCGTCACCGTTGCAATCGTCGAGCGCGACCTTAACGTCGTTCATCTGGACGTAAAGCGAAGCCGACTTCGTAAGCAGTCAGAGCGTTCGCGTGTCCAGAAGGGAGGACGGCATGGCGCTCACCTGGGGCGACGATTACCCGATCCATCAGACGCCCGAGCCCGTGGCCTACGCGGGGACGGATCGGAACTTCTACGACCGCTACTTCTTCAACGGCTACGCCGCTCAGGGCGACGGCGCCGACCTGTTCTTCGCCGCCGCGTTCGGCGTCTATCCGCATCTCAACATCGCTGACGCGGCCTTCTGCGTGATGAAGGAGGGCAGGCAGGTCAATCTGCACGCCAGCCGCTGGCTGAAGATGGAGCGAATGGATCTGACGGTCGGGCCGATCGCCATCGAAGTCCTTGAGCCGCTGCGGCGCCTGAAGCTGACCGTGACCGCGCCGGAGCAGGGGATCGCCGCCGAGATCGTCTTCGAGGGCCGATCCTTCCCGATCGAGGAGCCGCGCTTCGTGCGCCGCAACGGCCCGCGCACGTTGCTGGACTACACGCGCCTGACCCAGAATGGCCGTTACAGCGGCTGGATCGAGGTCGACGGCGCGCGGACCTCGGTGGACGGTTTCGTCGGCACGCGCGACCGCTCGTGGGGCGTCCGCCCCGTCGGCGCGCGCGACCCGCAGGAGCTGGCGCCGCCGGCCCCGCCGCAGTTCTTCTGGCTGTGGGCGCCGTGCAATTTCGCCGACGGGAGCCTCTTCTTCCACACCAATGACGACGAACTGGGCCGGCCCTGGAACCGCCGCGCGCTCTGGCTGGAGGACGGCGGTCGCGAGGACGATTTCGGCGGCTTCGCGCAGTCGTCCTGCGCCATCGAGTGGAAGAGCGGCACGCGCCACGCGTCCGCCGCGACGCTCGATCTGGGCGCCGACGGGACGATGACGATCGAGCCCAAGACCGAGTTCTTCATGCTGGGCCTGGGCTACAACCACCCCGTCTGGGGGCATGGCCTGAACCACGGCGAACTGAAGGTCGAGCGGGAGGACTTCGTCACCGCCGACATGGACCGGAAGATGCCGCATCTGCTGCACGTCCAGGCGCTGAGCGATGTGACCTATGTCGACGGCGCGGGCCGCTCGCGAAAGGGCAGGGGCGTCTTCGAGCAGCTGGCCATCGGTCCGCACGCGACATCGGGCTTCGCCTCGATCCTGGACATGGCCCCTTGAGCGGCCTGGCCGAACGCCTGGAGGCGTATCTTACCCGGATCTGGAGCCAGCCGGTCACCGTCGCCGACCTGTCGCGCATTCCCGGCGGAGCTAGCCGCGAGACCTATCGTTTCGTGGCGAACACGGGGGGAGAGGCCAAGCCGCTGATCCTGCGCCGCGACCCGTCCGGCAGCCTGATCGAGACCGACCGCGGCCTGGAATACCTGGCCCTGGAGAGTTTCCACGATCGCGTGCCCGCGCCGCGTCCCGTGGCGATGGACGCCGAGGGCGCGGAACTGGAGCGGCCGTTCTTCATCATGGAGCGGGTCGAGGGCGGGACGGTGGTCTCGCCGTTCACGGCGATGCCCTACGGCGCCCACGCGCGGACGGTCGGCGAGGCGTTCTTCGACATCCTGGGCCGCATAGCGGGCGTCGATCCCGGCGGCCTGCCATTGGCGAAAGCCGCCGAGACGCCCGCGCCCAAAGACTGTTGGCGAATCGCCGTCGACCATTGGGCCGGCGTGATCGAGGCCGACGAACAGCATCCGCAACCGATCGTCCGCGCCGCCATCCGGCTGTTGCGCCGCAAGCCGCCGCCTCCGCCCAGCGCGGTGCGGGTTGTGCATGGCGACTATCGCGGCGGCAATTTCCTGCACGCCCCGGACGGCCGCATCCTGGCGGTGCTGGACTGGGAGATGGTCCATCTGGGCGACCCGCTGGAGGATCTGGCCTGGGCCATCGACCCCCTGTGGAATCCGTTCGACTCCACGACCGTCGCCGCCATGATCCCGCGCGACGAGGCCCTCGCCATCTGGTCGAAGGCCAGCGGTCTCACGGTCGATGAGGAGGCCCTGGCCTGGTGGTCGCTGTTCGCGGCCGTGAAGGGCCAGGCGATCTGGACCTCGGCGGCCAAGGAATATCGCGACGGCGGTTTCAAGGAGCCGATCCTGGCGGTGTCGGGCTGGTACACCGCCCGGCGGCACGACCAGATCCTGGCCGCCGCGATGCTGCGTCTGGAGGACCTGTCATGACTCCGAGCCTGCCCGACATCCTAGTCGGCAACTTCATGTGCATGGCCGATCCCGGTCCGCCCGAACAGCAGGGCGAATTCATGGCCGGCAAGGTCGGGCTGGTGGCTCTGCTGTCGCTGCTGGCGGCTCAGGAAGCCGAGCGCGGCGTGGCGGCGCGGGTCGAGGAGAACGCCCTGATCCGCGCGACCCTGGCCGAGGCGGCGGCCGACTACGGGCTGGACGTCGTGGGCCTTCCGTCTACGGACGAGATGACGATCTCGGCGCTCGACCGCGTCAACGCGGCGCTGCGGACGGCGCTGATCGGCCTGCACGAGGCGGTCGAGGCGCGGGACGACACGGTCCGCCACCACGCGATCCTGCGGCTCTATGTCAGGATGGCCGACCTTCGACGGCTGGACCTGCCGCCGCTTCCGGCGCGCTGAGCGTGATCCTCGCCCTATTTGTGCTTGTTGTGCTGGGCCAGCTCGTCCGGCTTGATGTCTAGCGGCGCCGGGGCGGCGGCGTTGTAGGTGGCCGTCTGGTTCAGGTCCATGACCACGCTGCGGTGGCCTTCCCAGATCATGTGCACGGCGACATAGAGCACGATCGCCAGGCCGATGAAGCCGATCCAACGGTGCTTGTGCAGCAGGTTGGCGATGGCGCTGGCGGCCAGGCCCATCAGGGCGATCGACAGCAGCAGGCCGAAGATCAGGATGCCCGGGTGCTCGCGCGCCGCGCCGGCGACGGCCAGCACATTGTCCAGCGACATCGAGACGTCGGCGATCAGGACCTGCAGGAAAGCCTGCTTGAACGACTTGGGCTGGCGGGCGACGCGTGGCTCGGTGTTCGGATCGCCATCGACGCAGGCCATGGCGTCGGCCTCGGCCGCCTGTTCGCGCAGCTCGCGCCACATCTTCCAGCACACCCACAGCAGCAGGAAGCCGCCGGCCAGCAGCAGGCCGATGACGCCCAGCAGCCAAGTGGTGATCAGGGCGAAGCTGATGCGCAGCACGACCGCCGCGCCCAGGCCGTAGAGAATGACCTTCTTGCGGTCCTTGGGCGGCAGGCCGCCGGCCGCCAGGCCCACGGCCACGGCGTTGTCGCCGGCCAGGACCAGGTCGATCATCAGCACTTGCAGCAGAGCGGTCAGAGGGCCTTGAAGGCCGCCCAGATGGGCCGTCAGCGTTTCGAACATGTACCCTCAATGCGGTGAGGCGCGCGGCGATGCAAGGCGCAAAAAGGTCAGGTCCGCCGCAAATACGAGGACGCCCCGGACCATCGATCCGGGGCGTCGCTTTTTCGTCCGGCGCGGGCCCTAGTGGGCGTGCTCGGGTTCCTTGTGGTGGGCGTCGTGATGCCCGGCGGCGTGAGCGTCATGACCGGGCGCGGCGTGCGCGGGCTCGTCGTGAGTCGCGGCATGTTCGCCGTGGTGCTCGTCATGGACCGCGGCGTGCGTGTCGTGGCCGTGGTCGTCATGGCTGACCGGGTGGGCCGAGGCGGCGGCGACCATCGGGTTCACGTAACCGACGTGCTCGGCCGGCGCGTGCGGCTCGGGATGAGCCTCGGCGTGCAGATCGTGGCCGTGGCCGTCATGCGCGGCATAGCCATGGTCGTCATGGGCGTGAGCGTCGTGCCCATGGCTGTCATGCGCCTGGCCATGATCGACGTGGCCATGACCGTGGTCGTCATGATGCGAGACCGCCGAAGCGACCGCCGCGCCGGCCACCGCGCCGCCGGCGGCGGCCAGGAACGGGTTGACGTGCGAGACATGGGTCGAGGCCGGAGCGTGCTGCTCCTGCTCGTACTCCATCTCGTTGCGGCCGTAGTCGGTGAGGGTGCGGTACTTGCGCTGGCGCTCGGCGCGACGACGCGCCGCCGAGGCGCTGCGCGAGACGCCGACCAGGATGATCAGCGCCAGCAGCACCAGGGCTGAGCCCAGGGCGGTCTTGATCGGCACGGCGCCGAGGCCCGGCAGCGTGACGTTTCCGTTCAGGGCGCCCAGGTCGAGCTTGCCCACGCCCTTCTTGGCCTGTTCCGGCAGGGCGGCGACGCGCTTGCTGATCTCGCCCAGCGAGAAGCCTTGCGGGGTCTTGGCGCCGTTCAGCTCGAGGCCGAACCGCGACGTCAGCTGGCCCTTGGCCTCCGGACCGGGCTTGACCTGCCAGGCGAAGGTGGTCGGCTCGCCCGGCTTGACCACGGCCGTCTGACGGCCGTTCGGGGTGACTTCATAGCCTTCGCCCGAGAGTTCGGCATAGGCGCTGGTCTTCTTGGCGGCCTTGGTCAGGCCCAGCTTGGCGGCTTCCTGCTTGATCAGGTCGCCCAGCGTGGCCGGCAGCGACAGGGTCACCTGGCCGGGCTGGTTCTTGCCCAGGCTCTCGCCGGCGGCCAGGACCGCGCCATTGGTGGCGGCGGGCGCGACGACGGCCTGCAGTTTCTCGAGCTTGGTCGCCGGCTTCGCGGGAGCGGCCGGAACGACCGGCGGCTTGGCGGCCACGACCGGCGGCTTGGCCAGCGGCGCGGCGGGCACGGCCGGCTTGACGGCCTGGACGGGCGCGGGAGCCGAGGCGACCGTCTTCGGGGTCACCGGCTTGGCGACGACCATCGGCTTGGGCGTCGGCTTCGACACCGCGTGAGCCGTCGGGGCGGCCGGGATCGTCGCGTGGACGCGATGCGGCTTCTGTTCGTAGCGGCTGGAGCCCTTCGGATTGGCGATCGGGCGCATGGCCGTGACCAGCGTGCCGTCCGGGCGGCGCCAGGTCTTCAGATGCGAATTGCGCGAAGGCGGCGGCGGCAGAGGTCTGGACTCCACGCCGGCGTCGGCGCGGGCCTGGGCTTGCGCCTGGCTCGGACCACCCAGCAGGCCGTCCTGAGCCTGATCGGCGCTGGGCGGCGGCGCGGCCCCCATCAACTCCGGCGTCATGGACGCATCCTGGCGGTCGCTGGGCGGCGGCGGCGCGCTCACCTGGTCGCCGGCGCTGCAGCCGGCAAGCATCAGAACGCCGACCGCCGTAGTGGCCAAGGCGGCCAAGCGTACCTTACGTCCAAACATCGGGTCCCCCGATCCCATGTCTAACTCCTCCGCGAGCAAGCGCTCGCGGACCATTGTTCGCGAGAAGAGCACGTGCTTGCGACGAAATCAAAACGGTTAAAAGGGATTCACGAAACAGTTTCGTCCTGCGCGCGAACTTTCGAGGCTTCATAAAGCGCGATGGCCGCCGCGGCCGACACGTTCAGGCTTTCGAACCCGCCGGGCATCGGGATCTTTCCCAAGGCGTCGCAATGTTCCGCGACAAGACGACGAACGCCTTCGCCTTCAGACCCCAGAACGAGGACGGTGGGTTGGTGGTCCAGCACCGCCTCCAGGCTTTCCTCGGCCTCGCCGGCCAGGGCCACGGCCCGCCAGCCCATGTCGGCCAGTTCCTCCAGGGCGCGGGACAGATTGACCACGCGCGCGTGCGCGACCTTGTCCACCGCGCCCACGGCGGTCTTGGCCAGCACGCCGGAGAGCACCGGGGCGTGGCGATCCTGCAGGATCACGCCCCTGGCCCCGAAGGCGGCGGCCGAGCGGAAGATGGCCCCGATGTTCTGCGGGTCGGTGATCTGGTCCAGCATGACCAGCAGCCCCTTGGCGGGCGAGCCCATCTCGGCGATCGACAGGGACTCGGCCTCATCGATCTTCAGGGCCAGGCCCTGGTGCACGGCGCCCTGCGGCAGATGCTTGGCGATCTCCTGGCCCTCCATCACCTGCAGGCAGGTGAGCTTCTGCAGATCGGGGCCGAGTCGCTTGGCGCGGTCCGGGGTCGCCAGAAGGCGCTTCGGCGCCGGTCGCAGGGGGTTGGAAAGCGCCGCCTCGACGGCGTGCGTTCCCCAAATCCAGTCCTTGGCGTCGCCTTGCCCGCGAGAAAACTCGTTTTTATTCCGGGGCTTGGAACGAAAATCGCGTCCGGGTGCAGAAGGACGTTTCCGGTCGTTGCGTTCGGAATGAGAGGACACTATAAGACGCGCTCCGATTTGGGGCCCCAAGGGTTTCTTAGCCGGCCGGCGCTGCTCTTAGCATCGTCCGTCACCGTCCAAAGAAGCTTTTGTTCTGGTTCGAAGTTCAACGGCTTGCCGTTGCGCATCGAACCGGCTAAAGGCCGCCGGCTTCGGAACTCCGTCGCGTGCTTGGGGGAATGTCCCGAGTGGCAAAGGGGGGGGACTGTAAATCCCCTGGCGTACGCCTTCGCAGGTTCGAGTCCTGCTTCCCCCACCATGCACGCGACGAGTTCCGAGACGGGCGCGTCCTGAAGGCAAGATGGGTCCCAGAGCCAGAGACCGGGAGCCGATCGCGACCCCGCTAGCCCACGATTGGGTGATAAGGCGGGTATAGCACAATGGTAGTGCAGCAGCCTTCCAAGCTGAGGATGCGGGTTCGATTCCCGCTACCCGCTCCAGCTCCCCATATGAGTTACCCCAACAACACCCGCCGGCGCGAAGGTAGAGACGATGGCCAAGGAAAAGTTCGAACGCACTAAGCCGCACTGCAACATCGGCACCATCGGTCACGTTGACCATGGCAAGACGACGCTGACGGCGGCGATCACGATCACGCTGGCGAAGACGGGCGGCGCGACCGCCAAGAACTACGCCGACATCGACGCCGCGCCGGAAGAAAAGGCCCGCGGCATCACGATCAACACCGCGCACGTCGAGTATGAGACGGCCAACCGTCACTACGCGCACGTCGACTGCCCCGGCCACGCCGACTACGTGAAGAACATGATCACGGGCGCGGCCCAGATGGACGGCGCGATCCTGGTCGTGTCGGCCGCCGACGGCCCGATGCCGCAGACCCGCGAGCACATCCTGCTGGCCCGTCAGGTCGGCGTGCCGGCTCTGGTCGTGTTCATGAACAAGGTCGACATGGTCGACGACGAAGAGCTGCTGGAGCTCGTCGAAATGGAAGTGCGCGAGCTGCTCAGCTCGTACCAGTTCCCGGGCGACGATATCCCGATCACCAAGGGCTCGGCCCTGGCCGCCGTGGAAGGCCGCGACGCCAAGATCGGCGAAGACGCGATCCTGGCGCTGATGGCTTCGGTCGACGCCTACATCCCGCAGCCGGAACGTCCGGTTGACCTGCCGTTCCTGATGCCGGTCGAAGACGTGTTCTCGATCTCGGGCCGCGGCACCGTGGTCACGGGCCGTATCGAAAAGGGCGTCGTGAAGGTCGGCGAGGAAGTCGAGATCGTCGGCATCCGTCCGGTCCAGAAGACGACCTGCACGGGCGTCGAAATGTTCCGCAAGCTGCTGGACCAAGGTCAAGCCGGCGACAACGTGGGCGTGCTGCTGCGCGGCACCAAGCGTGAAGACGTCGAGCGCGGCCAAGTGCTCTGCAAGCCGGGTTCGATCACCCCGCACACCAAGTTCGTGGCCGAGGCCTACATCCTGAACAAGGAAGAAGGCGGCCGTCACACCCCGTTCTTCACCAACTACCGTCCGCAGTTCTACTTCCGCACGACCGATGTCACCGGCATCATCAAGCTGAAGGAAGGCGTGGAAATGATCATGCCGGGCGACAACGCCGAGCTGGACGTCGAGCTGATCACCCCGATCGCCATGGACCAAGGCCTGCGCTTCGCCATCCGCGAAGGCGGCCGCACGGTCGGCGCCGGCGTGGTTGCGAAGATCGTCGAGTAATCGACCTTCTTCAGCACGCACGGAACTGATCTAAGCGAAGGCCCCGGAGAGCGATCTCCGGGGCCTTTTGCTTCACGGTTTGTCCGCCACACGCGGCGCTTCCATGTCGCGGCCGCCTTGGTGCAACACCAGCGCCGTCGCCGGCGCATCGCCGGTCTGCTTGAAGCTCAGCTTGGCGTCGGGTCCGACCGCCGTGAACTCGCCCGGGGCGGTGGCGACGATGGCGACCGGGCCCTGGCCGGTGGCCTGGGTGACCAGCTTGTCGCCATCGCGGAACACCTTGAGGATGAAGGTCGGGCTCAGGGCGTAGGCGCCGACATACTTGTCCAGGGTCGCGGTCGACAGGGCGACGGCCTTGGGCGCCGCATAGGTCCCGAAGCACAGGCCCGCCAGGTTGTTGGCCATCGGCGTCGCCGGCGCGGCCTGGAAGTTCGACAACACGATCGTGACCAGGCCGTCCTTCGGATAGCGGTGCATGGCGGTGGCGAAACCGTTGATCCCGCCGCTGTGCGACACCCGCTCGTGGCCGTCCTGCACCCCTATGCTCCAGCCGAAGCCGTAGTGGTTGAGGTTCTCGGTCCAGGCGGCCTTGCGCGAGGCGTCGGTCAGGATCTTGCCGTCCGTCAGGGCGGTGTTCCAGATCAGCAGATCATCGACCGTCGAATAGAGCGAGCCGGCCGCGTAGGGCAGGCTCATGTCCAGATAGTCGGCGTTGCGCCAGCCCGCCTTGCCGGGCTCGTAGCCCGAGGCGCGCTTGGCCAGGATCTCGCCGCTGATGTCGTAGCCGGTGTTCCTCATGCCCAGCGGTTGGAAGATGTGCTGGTTCACATAATCGGCATAGGTCTGGCCCGAGACCTTCTCGATGACGACGCCCAGCAGGATGTAGCCGGTGTTGTCATAGGCGAACTTCGTGCCTGGCTCGAACTCCAGGGGCTTGTCCTGGGTGAGCTTGACGATCTCCTCGGGCTTCAGAGGCAGCTTCGAAGTACCCTTGGAGAAGAAATCCGGAATGCCCGTGTAGCTGGGGATGCCGGAGGTGTGGCTCAGCAGGTGCTTGATCGTGATCTTCGACCAGGCCGTCGGGGCGTCGGCGTAGAACTTGGAGACGGGATCGTCGACCGACAGCTTGCCGGCCTCGGCCAGCTGCAGGATCGCGGTGGCGGTGAACTGCTTGGTCAGCGAGCCGAGGCGGAACTTGGTGTCGGGGGCGTTGGGAATGTCCCATTCGCGATCCGCCGCGCCGAAGCCTTCGCGCAGCAGTGGCGCGCCGTCCTTGGCCACCAACACCGAACCCGTGAAGCGGCCGGCCTTGACCTGCTCTTCCACCAGGGCGCGGGCCTGCTTAGCGTAGTCGGCGGGGCAGCTTTGACCCGCGGCCAGGGCCGGGCTGGTCAGCAGCAGGCTGGCAGCGCCGAGCGCCAGGATCTTGAGCTTCATGGAAACGTCCCCTCGATTGAGAGGCGACGATCACCCCTGGCGATCCCGGCCGCAATTTAAGGATGCGTAACCTTGGCGCTCAGCCCTCGACGAACCGTGGGATCGGTCCGACCTGCGGGGTCTGGTCCGGCAACTCCACGAATTCCTCGTCCATGAAGCACCAGCCCCAGCCCTCGGGCGGGTCGTAGCCCTCGATGATCGGATGCTTGGTCGCGCGAAAGTGGGCGGTGGCGTGCCTGCTGGGACTGTCGTCGCAGCAGCCGACATGGCCGCAGGTCCGGCACAGGCGCAGGTGCACCCACCAGCCGCCGGTCTTCAGGCACTCCTCGCAGCCCTTGGAGCCGGGCGTGACGTGATGGATGGAGTCGCCGTGCGTGCAGGTCATGAGCGCGGTCCTCTCAGGCTTCGGCGAGATAGGCGTGGATGGCGGCGACGGCCTGGGCGCCTTCGCCGATGGCCGCCCCGACCCGCTTGACCGAGCCGGCCCGGACGTCGCCGATCGCGAACACGCCCTTGCGGCTGGTCTGCAGCAGCGGATGGCCGGGCGCGAGGTCGGTCCCGGTGCGGACGAAGCCGTGATTGTCCAGCTCGACATGGCAATGGGTCAGCCAGGCGGTGTTGGGCGCGGCGCCGATGAACAGGAAGAGGTGGCTGATCGCCTGGACGGTCTCGACGCCGTCCGGACCGCGCCAGCGCACGGCCGACAGCTGGTTGGGCTTGCCGTCCTCGCTTTCGAGGTCGACGATCGCGCTTTTGACGATGACCTCGATATTGGGCGTGCTCTCGATCCGGTCGATCAGGTAGCGGGACATGGTCGCCGCCAGGCTCTCGCCGCGCACGATCATCCAGACCTTCTTGACCTGGCTGGCCAGGTAGACCGCCGCCTGGCCCGCGGAGTTGCCGGCCCCGACCAGGGCGACCTCCTGGCCGGCGCACAGCTTGGCCTCCAGCGGCGAGGCCCAGTAGTGGACGCAGGCGCCTTCGAAGCGATCCAGATTCTCGACCTCCAGCCGGCGATAGCGGGCGCCGCTGGCGATGACGACGGTCTTGGCCTGGGCGGTCTCGCCGCTGGCGAGGGCCAGACGATAGCGATGCTGGTCGTCGTCCTCGCAGACCAGCGAGGCGACCTCGTCGGGAATGGCCAGCTCGGCCCCGAACTTCTGGGCCTGGCCGTAGGCGCGGCCCATCAGGGCCATGCCGGTGATCCCGGTGGGGAAGCCCAGATAGTTCTCGATCCGCGCCGAGGCTCCGGCCTGGCCGCCGAAGGCGCGGGTGTCCAGCACCAGCACCGACAGCCCCTCCGAGGCGGCGTAGACGGCGGTCGCGAGACCCGCCGGCCCCGCCCCGACGATGGCGACATCATAGAGGCGGTTGGCGTCGATCGGTCCGACCAAGCCGATACAGCGGCCCAGCTGGTGATTGGTGGGCTTTCGCAGGATCTCGCCGTTCGGACACAGCACGATCGGCAGTTCGCTGTCGTCGACCTGGAAGCGCTCGATCAGCACCTTGGCGCAGTCCATCTGGTCGGGGTCGAGGTGCTGGTAGGGATGGCCGTTGCGCGCCAGGAAGCCCGACAGGCGGATGACCTCGGCGTCGGCTTCGCGGCCGATGATGATCGGGCCGCCGGCGCCGGTCTCGATCAGGCTGACGCGGCGCAGGATCAGCGCGCGCATGATCTGTTCGCCCAGCTCGGCCTCGGCGACCAGCACGGCGCGCAGACGCTCCGGGGCGATCAGCAGCGCCTCGACCTGGGTGAGGGCCTTGACGTCGACCAGCGACGGGCGGCCCGACAGCTGGGCGATCTCGCCGACGAACTGGCCGGCGGCGTGCTCGACGATCGGCTGGCTTTCGTCGTGGGCGTCGCGGCGGCTGATCGCCACCCGACCGGCCAGGATGACGAACAAGCCGGGCGAGGCGACGCCGGCCGTGGCCAGGGCCGCGCCGGGCTCTGCATGGACGACATGGCCGAAGCGGCGCAGCCGATCGATCTCGGCCGTCTCCAGCCGGGGAAACATCTGCGCGCGTCGGGTGTCGAAGGTCGTGCCAGCCATGGGAGGAGATTGCGTCAGGAACGGCTCGCGGTCATCCGTTGAAGGTGACGGATTTGAACATTCGTGCGGTGACGTGACGGAGTCATTCGATCGAATGGTTCCTTTCGCACGAAGTGAGGCCTAGGTTTCGACCATGTCGCGTTCCTCCGCTACCCCACGCCCCGCCGTGCAATGGCGCGCCGGGACTCCTGTCCAGGCCCTCGAGCGGCCCCTGCCGCGCGAGACGGCCGTGGGCCTCTCGTTCGATGGCCGTCCGCACACGGTGCTGATGGCCACGCCGCAGGATGTCGAGGACCTGGCCCTGGGCTTCGTGATCACCGAGGGGATCGCCAGCGCCGCCGACGTGCTGGACATCGTCCGAAAGGACGAGGCGCTGGGCCTACTGGTCGATATCCGCCTGGCGCCCGGCGCCCTGGCCAAAAAGGCGCGACCGCGCAACCTGGAAGGCCGCTCCAGCTGCGGGCTCTGCGGCGTACAGCGGCTGGCGGACGCGGTGCGGCCGCTGCCGGTTCTGGGCGAGGGCGCGCGGATCGAACACGCGGCCATCCCGCGCGCTCTGGCGGCGCTAGAGGCCGAGCAGGCCCTGGGTCGCCTGACCCGCGCCACCCACGCGGCGGCCTTCTTCAATAGAGTGGGCGGCCTGGTCGCGGTGCGCGAGGATGTCGGCCGGCACAACGCCCTCGACAAGCTGGCCGGCCTGATGGCGCGCCAGAAGATCTCAGCGGCGGACGGCTTCGTCGTCGTCACCAGCCGCGCCTCGTTCGAGATGGTCGAGAAGACCGCGCGGATGGGCTGTTCGATCCTGGTCGCGGTCTCCGCCCCGACCGAGCTGGCGGTGATCAAGGCGCAGGAGGCCAACCTGACTCTGGTCGCCCTGGCCCGCGCCGACGGCCACGCGGTGTTCGCTGGCGGCGAGCGTCTTATAGAGTCAGAGTTGGAGCCGGTCTGATGGCGGACGACAAGGTTGCTCCAGGCAAGGTCGAGGGCGTTCGCCCCTACACTCATCCCGCCGGCGGCTGGGACGCGCTGAAGGCCGTGGCCGGCGCTCTGGTCGACCAGGAGACGGTCGTCGAGGGCGGCAAGACCTTGATGCGGGCCAACCAACCCGAGGGCTTCGACTGCCCCGGCTGCGCCTGGCCCGATCCCAAGCACACCTCGTCCTTCGAGTTCTGCGAGAACGGCGCCAAGGCCGTGGCCTGGGAGGCGACGACCAAGCGCGCCACGCCGGAGGTCTTCGCCCAGCATACGGTCAGCGAGCTGTTGACCTGGACCGATCACGCCATCGAGGACCTGGGCCGGCTGACCGAGCCGATGGCCTACGATCCGGCCGACGACCGTTATAAAGCGATTTCGTGGGGCGAGGCCTTCGCCCGCGCCGGCGGAGCGCTCAAGGCCTTGGCCCATCCTGACGAGGCGGAGTTCTACGCCTCCGGTCGGGCCAGCAACGAGGCGGCCTTTCTCTACCAGCTGCTGGGCCGGCGGTTCGGGACCAATAATTTCCCGGACTGCTCGAACATGTGCCACGAGCCGACCAGCGTCGGCCTGCCGGACTCGATCGGCCTGGGCAAGGGTTCGGTGACCCTGGAGGACTTCGACCACGCCGACCTGATCCTGTGCTTCGGGCACAATCCCGGCACCAACCATCCACGGATGATGACCTCGCTGCGCGACGCCAGCCGGCGTGGCGCGACGATCCTGGCCTTCAATCCGCTGAAAGAACGGGCGCTGGAAAAGTTCGCCGCGCCGCAGGATCCGGTAGAGATGGCGACCCTGAGTTCGACCCCGATCGCCTCGGCCTATTTCCAGCTGAAGATCGGCGGCGACGCGGCCTTCGTGCAAGGCATGATGAAGGCGGTGCTGGCCATGGAGGCCCGCGACGGCGGCGTCCTGGATCGCGCCTTCATCGAAGAACACACCGCCGGCTTCGAGATCCTGGCCGCCCAGCTCGAGGCCATGGACTGGGCTGACATTGAAGCCGGCAGTGGCATGTCGCGCGAACGGATCGAGGAGGCGGCGGCTGTCTACGCCCAGGCCAAGGCGACCATCCTCTGCTACGGCATGGGCCTGACCCAGCACCGCGACAGCTCCGGCACGGTGCAGCAGCTGGTCAACCTGCTGCTGCTGAAGGGCAATATCGGTCGGGAAGGGGCGGGGATCTGCCCATTGCGCGGACACTCCAACGTGCAGGGCAACCGCACGGTCGGCATCTGGGAGAAGCCGTCCAAGGCGCTGTCGGACGCGATCCAGGCCGTCTTCGGCTTCGACCCGCCGCGCGAGCACGGCCATACGGTGGTCGAGACGATCGAGGCGATGGAAGCCGGCCGGTCCAAGGTGTTTCTGGGCCTGGGCGGTAATTTCGCGGTGGCCGCGCCAGACCCGGTGCGGACCTTCGCGGCCATGCGCAAGCTGGACATGGCCGTCCACATCGCCACCAAGCCCAACCGCACGCACCTGCTGATCGGCGAGGCGGCGATCCTGCTGCCCTGCCTGGGCCGCACCGAGATGGACGTCCGCGCCGGCGTGCGCCAGTCGGTGACAGTCGAGGACTCGATGTCGATGGTCCACGCCTCGCGCGGCCTCAATCCGCCGGCGTCCGAGCACCTGATGTCAGAGCCGGCTATTGTATCGGGGATCGCTCACGCGACCTTCGGCCACGACCCGCATGTCGACTGGCTGGGTCTGGCCGACGACTACGACGCCATCCGCGACCTGATCGCCCGGGTTTTCCCGGCCTTCGACGATTATAATGACAGGGTTCGCGTTCCCGGCGGCTTCCGCCTTGAGGTCGGACCGTCGAACCGGGTGTGGAGGACCGCCAGCGGCAAGGCCAATTTCCTGCCGTTCGACCCCAGGGGCGGCGATCCGCGCCGGGGCGATCCCGATGTCATGATCCTGACCACCCTGCGCAGTCACGACCAGTACAACACCACCATCTACGGCATGAACGACCGCTATCGCGGGGTGTTCGGCCGGCGCGACGTGATCTTCGCCAATCCTCACGACATGGCGCGGCTGGGCCTGGCGCAAGGCGATCTCGTCGACCTGGGCGCGGCTTTCGACGAGACCGGCGAGCGGATCGTGCGGGCCTTCACCGTGGTGGCGCGCGACATTCCGCCGGGCTGCCTGGCGGCATACTATCCCGAGACCAATGTCGTGGTGTCGCTGGACGACCATGACCAGCGCTCGGGCACGCCGGCCTACAAGTCCGCCCCCGTGCGCTTGCGTCCTCACCAGACCGCTTGGCAAGGCGCGGCGGCGCGCAACTAAAGCGGTTGTTAGGAGCCGCTATGTCTAATGCGCCCAACCCAAGGGAGAGGGCGCGTGGGCGTGGATGTCGAGACCGTGGCGGTTTCAGAGCTGGGAGCGGCCGAGCGCGCGCTCTGGAGCCGCTTCCGCGAGGAAGACCCCGCCCTAGCCAGTCCTTATTTCGACCTGCGCTTCGTGGAGGCCGCCAGCCAGGTCGCGCCGAACGCCCGGATCGCTGTCATTCGCGAGGACGGGGCGGTTCGCGGATTCCTGCCGTTCCAGCAGCGGGGCGGCCTGCTGCAGCCCCTGGCCGCGCCGCTCAGCGACTTCCACGGTCTGATCGCCGAGCCGAATCTCTCCATCGGCGCGCTGTTGCCGCGCCTGGAGGGCGTGCGCCGCGCGCGGGTCAGCGGCCTGATCGGGGCGGGGGAGGCGGACCGGCCGGGGCTGTCGGCCCGTCGCGCGATGGCCGCCGATCTCTCGCAGGGCTTTGACGCCTACCTGGCCAGCCGCGACACGCGGTTCCTGAAGGACAAGCGCCGCCGTCGGCGGGCCCTGGAGCGCGATCATGGCCCGCTGTCGTTCGACTTCGAGCGGCCGACACGGGCGGAAATCGACCTGGTCATCGATCGCAAGCGGGCTCAGCTAGCGCGCACGCACCAGTACGACATCTTCGCCTGCGGCTGGACGGTCGCGCTGCTGCACCGGCTGGCCGAGATCGACGCGCCGGACTTCGGGCTGCGGCTGGCGGTGCTGAAGGCGGGCGGCGCGCTCGTCGCCGCCGAGCTGGGCCTGACCTCGGGCGCGCGGCATCACCTATGGTTCCCGATCTACGACCCGGCCTTCGCCAAATACTCGCCGGGCAGCCTGATGACATTGGACACCCTGAAGACCGCCGCGGCGCGTGGCGTCACGCGCGTGGATTTCGGCGTCGACGCCGACGCCTACAAGCGCGACTTCGCCGATCCGGCCGAGGCGGCGTTCGAAGGGCTGATCGAGCGGCGAGCCTCCTCACGGGGGCTGTCGATGCGCGGCTTCGGCGTTTCGCGGCTAGCCCGGCGGCTCGACCGCATCGTGGCCTGCGAGCCTGGCCTGGTCGGCCAAATCCGGGGCGGCACGGGCTTCATGGCCGCCATGGCGCGCCGCCATCCCAGGCTGGGGGCGGGCGTGGGCCTAGGACTGGGGTTGGGACTGAGCTTGGCCGCGATGATGGTCGACTAGGCGACCCGCGTTATATGACATCGCGGTCATGACCTCGAATTAAGTCGAAACCTTGTCGGGCGACCGCTAGCTTCCCCTTATCGAATTACACGCAATCGAGGGGAGAACATCGATGCGCGCTCTGACCACCCTGGCCGTTCTGGCCGCCGCCGTCACCGCCGCTGGCGCCGCTCAAGCCGCACCGTCCGTGAAGATCAAGGACGCCGTCGCGCGCGTGGTGGTGATCCCCGAGAACCGCACCGATGTGAAGGTCGAGTTCATCACCACCAACGCCGACCTGCCGCTGAGCGTGCGCCAGAATGGCGACGAGGTGATCGTCGATGGCGACCTGCGCATGAACCGGATCAACAGCTGCAACAGCCGCGACGGCAAGGTCTGGGTGAAGGTTCGCGGCGTCGGCCAAGTGTCCTACGACAACTTCCCGCAGGTGGCCGTGCGCGTGCCGATGAACGTGCGGGTGCAGGCTGGCGGCGCCGTGTTCGGCGACATCGGTCGCTCCGACAGCGTCAACCTGGCCAATGCCGGCTGCGGTGACTGGACCGTGGCCAACACCAAGGGCGAACTGCATGTCAGCCAGGCCGGTTCGGGCGACACCAAGGCCGGCACGGCGTCGTCGGTCGAGATCAGCATCGCCGGCTCGGGCGACGTGGCGACTCAGGCCATCTCGGGTGACCTGGAGGCCAGCATCGCGGGCTCGGGCGACATCAAGGTGGCCAGCATCGCCGGCAAGCTGGAAGGCAATATCGCCGGTTCGGGCAACATCACCGTCCTGGGCGGCCGCAGCCGCATGGTCGAAGTCAATGTGATGGGGTCGGGCGACGTTGCCTTCAACGGCGAGGCCGACGATGTCGACGTCTCGGTCGCCGGCTCGGGCGACGTGCGCATCGCCAAGGTCAACGGCGCGGTCAAGAAGCATGTGGCCGGTTCGGGCGACGTGATCATCGGCGGCCGCTGATCGGCGAGCGTCTTTATATATAGAGTGAAGGCCCCGGGATCGCTCCCGGGGCCTTCTTCATATCCGGACCTTGGGTCCAGGCCGTCCTTAGCGGACGCCGAAGCCGAACAGGTCGCTGGCCGTGGCCAGGTCGGCGCCGGCGCGATCGCGGTCCTTCAGGCTGCCGCCGAACGTGTAGCGGAAGCCGACCTTCACGGCGTCCGAGTTCAGCTTGGCCAGGTCCTTCGATTCCGCGTGGGTGTACTTGGCGAAGGTCGACCAGCCGGTGTTGGCGAACTTGTATTCGCCACCGGCGTTCACGTCCCACAGGTCGGCGTTGACGTTGGTGTCGATGCGCGACCAGCCGGCGCCGGCGTTCAGGCGGAAGTTATCCGACACGAAGTAACGGGCTTCGCCGCGGACGGTGTACAGGTCGGCGTCCAGGTCGTTCGACTGGCCGTAGGCGACCAGGCCCGTCAGCGTGACGTTGTTCAGGTACTTCTGGGCTTCGGCGCCGACCGCCCACAGGGTGTCGTTCGACGGACGCGACAGGGCGGTGAAGCCGCCGACGCGCACGGTGTCGCCGAGCTTGGTGGTCAGGTGCACGGCGCCCGAGGCCACGGTTTCGTCCGACAGGTCATTGTCCGAGATCGAGACGTCGCCGTTGGCGGTCACGGTCCAGGCGCCCGAGAGGGGGATGGCGACCGAGCCGTCGAGCACGGCCGACGTGCCGTTGGCGCCGCCGGCGCGGGTGTTGACGTCGGCGTAGTTCACGGCGGCGCCGACCGAACCGATGTTTTGGGCGAAGGCCGGGGCCGAGACGGCGGCGGCGATCAGGGCGGCGGTGGCGAAGAGCTTCGTATTCATAGTGGGGTATCCCCTTACACAAGAGTGGCTCACCGGCTGGCTGGACGGTCGTTGTTGGGGGAGGGGCCGCCCAGTCCGTCGGTGAGGGGCGGCATCTATGGAGGTTCGACCTTGGCCTCAAGATCGCCGGCGACGCTTCAAGGCGGATTTATACAAATTTGTGACACTTGCGCGGGTGAGATTTTCGCCTACGCGCAAGCGGGCGCACGTTCTTGCTAACCATTGGGCCTTATGGGTTAAAAGCAGACCGACGTTATGTTTTCGCGGGACTTGCGCCGCGGGGGCAGGGCGCCTATTCAGAACCGGCCCGACGAGTCGCGTCCTACAAAGGCGCGAGGAACCGGACAGAGCGCTTGACGAAACCGATTCCGGAACGTACAAGCGCGCCTCTGTTGGACCGGCTGTGAGCTCTCGGGCTCAAACGCGGTTCGCGAGACGCCCGGACATAGCGCCTCAAGCCTTCTTTCGAGAGGGTGGTGTGATATCTGGTCATCAGCCCCGGCGGGAAACCGCGGGGGTCATTTGTTTTGCGGACGCTGCGTACGAGCTCTCTCGGGAGTTCGAGTTGGTCTTTGAAATGGTTCGAGACGCGGGCGCAGCCCACTAGGAAACCGAGCGATATGGATCGTCAGAACATCCGCATCCGGCTCAAGGCCTTCGATCACCGCGTGTTGGATCATTCCACGCGCGAGATCGTCAACACGGCCAAGCGCACGGGTGCGACGGTGCGGGGCCCCATCCCCCTGCCCACGCTTATCGAGAAATTCACCGTCAACCGTTCGCCGCACGTCGACAAGAAGTCGCGCGAGCAGTTCGAGATCCGTACGCACAAGCGCGTTCTCGACATCGTTGACCCGACTCCGCAGACCGTGGACGCGCTGATGAAGCTCGACCTGTCGGCCGGCGTTGACGTCGAAATCAAGCTGTAAGGAGGGCCGATCCATGACTCTCCCCACCCAACGCACCGGCATCATCGCCAAGAAGCTCGGCATGACCCGCTTCTTTGACGAAGCTGGTCAGCACGTGCCGGTCACCGTCCTGTCGCTCGACGGTTGCCAGGTCACCGCTCAGCGCACCGTTGAGAAGGACGGCTACACCGCCCTCCAGCTCGGCGCCGGCGCCAAGAAGGCCAAGAACACCCCGAACGCCATGCGCGGTCACTTCGCGAAGGCGGCCGTTGAGCCGAAGCGCGTCGTCGCCGAGTTCCGCGTCGAAGAGAACGCCCTGATCGAAGTCGGCGCCGAACTGACGGCCGACCACTTCGTCGCCGGCCAGAAGGTCGACATCCAAGGCGTGACCGTCGGTAAGGGCTTCGCCGGCGCCATGAAGCGCTGGAACTTCGGTGGTCTCCGCGCCACCCACGGTGTCTCGGTCTCGCACCGCTCGCACGGCTCGACCGGTAACCGCCAGGATCCGGGTCGTACGTTCCCGGGCAAGAAGATGGCGGGTCACCTCGGTCAAGAAACCGTCACCACGCTGAACGTCACCGTTTGGAAGGTGGACGTCGAGCGCGGCCTGATCCTGATCAAGGGCGCTGTCCCGGGTCACGAAGGCAGCTACGTGAAGGTTCGCGACGCCGTGAAGAAGGCTCTGCCCGCCGACGCTCCGCGTCCGGGCGCCTTCCGCAAGGCCGGCGAAGTTCCGGCCGCCGCTGAGACCCCCGCTGAAGAGGCCTCCGCGGCTGCGACCGAAGAGGGCGAAGGCTAATGAAACTCGACGTCATCAAACTGGACGGCGGCAAGGCCGGTTCCGTTGATCTCGACGACGCCATCTTCGGCATCGACGAAATCCGCGGCGACATCCTGCAGCGCGTCGTGACCTGGCAGCTGGCCAAGCGCCGCTCGGGTAACCACAAGATTCAGGTTCGTAACGAGGTCTCTCGTACGAGCAAGAAGATGTACAAGCAAAAGGGCACCGGCGGCGCTCGTCACGGCTCGCGCCGTGCGGCTCAGTTCGTCGGCGGCGCCAAGGCCCACGGCCCTGTCGTCCGTAGCCACGCTTTCGACCTGCCGAAGAAGATCCGGGCCCTGGCTCTGCGCCACGCCCTGTCGTCGAAGGCCAAGTCGGGTGCGCTGGTCGTCCTGGACAGCGCCATTCTGACCGAAGCGAAGACGGCCGCCCTGCGCGCCAACTTCGACAAGATCGGTCTGAAGAACGCCCTGGTCATCGCCGGTCCGGAAGTGGACGCGAACTTCAAGCTCGCCGCCCGCAACATCCCGAACGTGGATGTCCTGCCGAACGCCGGCCTGAACGTCTACGACGTGCTGCGTCGCCAGACCCTCGTCCTGACCAAGGACGCGGTCGAAGCGATCTCGGCGCGTTTCGCTGAGAAGGAAGCCGCCTAATGGCCGCCACCGCTCGCCACTACGACACGATCCTGTCGCCGGTGATCACCGAAAAGACGACCCTGCTCTCGGAGCAGAACAAGGTTGTCTTCAAGGTGGCCAACGACGCGACCAAGGACGAAATCGCCGCCGCCGTCGAAGAGCTGTTCAAGGTCAAGGTCACGAAGGTCAACACCATCGTGACCAAGGGCAAGACCAAGCGCTTCCGTGGCATCGTCGGGCGTCGCAACGACGTCAAAAAAGCGATCGTGACCCTGGCCGACGGCCAGTCGATCGACATCACGACGGGGCTCTAATCAGATGGCCTTGAAGCATTTCAACCCGACCAGCCCCGGCCAACGCGGCCTGGTGCTGATCGACCGCAGCGAACTTCACAAGGGCAAGCCCGAGAAGAAGCTCGTTGAAGGCCTGACCAAGTCGGGCGGTCGCGGCGGCAATGGCCGTATCGCGGTCCGTTTCCGCGGCGGCGGCGCCAAGCGCCTGTACCGTCTGGTCGACTTCAAGCGTCGTAAGCAAGGCACGGCTTCGGTCGTTCGTCTTGAGTACGATCCGAACCGCACCGCCTTCATCGCCCTGATCAAGTATCAGGCCGATGGCGAACTGGCCTACATCCTGGCCCCGCAACGCCTGAAGGTTGGTGACGAAGTCGTCACCGGCGAGAAGGTCGACGTGAAGCCGGGCAACGCCTCGCCGCTGCGTACGCTGCCGATCGGCACGATCATCCACAACATCGAGCTGAAGCCCGCCAAGGGTGGTCAGATCGCCCGTTCGGCTGGCGCCTACGCCCAGCTGGTCGGCCGTGACGCCGGCTACGCCCAGATCCGCCTGAACTCGGGCGAACTGCGCATGGTGCTCGATACGTGCATGGCCACCGTCGGCGCCGTTTCGAACCCCGACCACATGAACCAGAACCTCGGCAAAGCCGGTCGTTCTCGTCACATGGGCCGTCGCCCGCACGTCCGCGGTGTCGCCATGAACCCGGTCGACCACCCCCACGGTGGTGGTGAAGGTCGCACCTCGGGCGGCCGCCACCCGGTGACCCCGGCTGGTAAGCCGACCAAGGGCGCCAAGACCCGCGTCAACAAGGCCACGGACAAGTTCATCATCCGTTCGCGCCACAAAGCGAAGAAGGGCCGCTAAGCCATGACCCGCTCCGTCTGGAAAGGCCCGTTTGTCGACGGGTACCTCCTGAAGAAGGCCGACGCCGCTCTGTCGTCGGGCCGCAAGGACGTCATCAAGACCTGGTCGCGTCGTTCGACCATCATGCCGCAGTTCGTCGGCCTGGTGTTCGGCGTGCACAACGGCCAGAAGCACGTCCCGGTCTCCGTGTCGGAAGACATGGTCGGCATGAAGTTCGGTGAGTTCGCGCCCACGCGTAACTTCCCGGGCCACGCCGCCGACAAGAAGGCCAAGAGGAAGTAATCATGGCCAAGCAGAAGCAAGAACGCCGCCTGCCGGCCGCCGAAGCGATGTGCAAGGTGCGCACCCTGCGCACCAGCCCGCGGAAGCTGAACCTGGTCGCTCAGTCCATCCGTGGCCTGAACGTCCAGCGCGCTCTCAACGAGCTCGAGTTCAGCCACAAGCGTATCGCCCAGGACGTCCGCAAGGCGCTGTACTCGGCGATTTCCAACGCCGAGAACAACCACAACCTCGACATCGACTCCCTGGTCGTCGCCGAGGCCTATGTGGGCAAAAACCTGATCATGAAGCGTTTCTCGCCCCGCGCCCGCGGTCGCGCGACGCGCGTCGAGAAGCCGTTCTCCGAGATCACGATCGTGGTCCGCGAACTGGGTGAGGCCGCCTAATGGGTCAGAAAGTCAATCCGGTCGGGCTGCGGCTCGGCGTAAACCGCACCTGGGACAGCCGTTGGTTCGCCGACGGCGCCCAGTACGGCAAGATGCTGCACCAGGATCTCGCGATCCGCGCCAACCTGAAGAAGCGCCTGTACCAAGCCGGTGTCTCGCGCATCATCATCGAGCGTCCGCACAAGAAGTGCCGCATCACGATCTATGCCGCTCGTCCGGGCGTCATCATCGGCAAGAAGGGCGCTGACATCGACAAGCTCCGCAAGGATCTGTCGATCAAGACCGAGGGCGAAGTCCACCTGAACATCGTCGAGATCCGCAAGCCGGAAACCGACGCTCAGCTGGTGGCCGAGTCGATCGCTCAGCAACTCGAGCGCCGTATCGCTTTCCGTCGCGCCATGAAGCGTTCGATCCAGTCGGCCGTGCGTCTCGGCGCCAAGGGCATCCGGATCAACGTCTCGGGCCGCCTCGGCGGTGCGGAAATCGCTCGTATGGAATGGTACCGCGAAGGTCGCGTGCCGCTTCACACGCTGCGCGCCGACATCGACTTCGGTTTCGCCCAAGCCAAGACCACCTATGGCATCATCGGCGTGAAGACCTGGATCTTCAAGGGCGAGGTGCTGGAGCACGATCCGATGGCGCTCGACAAGCGTCTCGCCACTGAGTCCGGCCCGGCCGGCGAAGGTGGTGGGCGTGAGCGCGGCGATCGTCCCGACCGGGGCGACCGCAACCGTCGCGATCGCGGTTAAGGATTAGATCGCTATGCTGTCTCCGAAAAAGACCAAATTCCGCAAGCAGTTCAAGGGCCGCATCCACGGCGCTTCGAAGGGCGGCACCCTGCTGAACTTCGGTTCGTACGGCCTCAAGGCCGTCGAGCCGGAGCGCATCACGGCTCGCCAGATCGAAGCCGCCCGTCGCGCCATCACCCGCCAGATGAAGCGTCAAGGCCGCGTCTGGATCCGTATCTTCCCGGACGTGCCGGTCACCGGCAAGCCGGCCGAAGTCCGGATGGGTAAGGGCAAGGGCGCCGTGGACTACTGGGCCGCTCGCGTGGCTCCGGGCCGTATCATGTTCGAAATCGACGGCGTGCCGGACGATATCGCGCGTGAAGCGCTCCGCCTGGGCGCCGCCAAGCTGCCGATCCGCACTCGTGTTGTCACCCGCCTCGACGCGGGCGTGGCCCAGGAGGCTTGAGGCTCATGAAGATCGCTGACATCCGGGGCCTGACCCCCGACCAGCTGGCCGACACCCTGATCAGCCTGAAGAAAGAGCAGTTCAACCTGCGCTTCCAGGCCGCCACGGGCCAGGTCGAGAAGACCCACCGCGTCAACGAGATCCGCAAGGATATCGCGCGGATCAAGACCGTGCTGCGCGCCAAGGCCGCGGCTTAAGGAGAACGATATGCCCAAGCGTATCCTCGAAGGGGTGGTCGTCTCCGATAAGGGCGACAAGACCGTGGTGGTGAAGGTCGAACGGACCATCGTTCACCCGGTTCTTAAGAAGATCGTGCGTCAGTCCAAAAAGTACCACGCGCACGACGAATCCAACGCGTACAAGGCCGGCGAAGCTATTCGCATCGTCGAGTGCGCTCCGAAGTCCAAGCTGAAGACCTGGGAAGCACTTCCCAAGGCTTCGGCTTAATCTGGAAGGTTTAGACCATGATCCAGATGCAAACTAACCTGGAAGTCGCTGACAATTCTGGCGCTCGCCGGGTCATGTGCATCAAGGTGTTGGGCGGCGCAGGCCGTCGCTACGCCAGCGTGGGCGACGTCATCGTCGTCTCCGTGAAGGAAGCCATCCCGCGTGGCCGCGTGAAGAAGGGTGACGTGCTTCGCGCCGTCGTCGTTCGGGTGAATCAAAATCTGAAGCGCAAGGATGGCTCGGTCATCCGCTTCGATAAGAACGCCGCGGTCATCGTGAACAAGGCGAGCGAGCCGGTCGGCACGCGGATCTTCGGCCCGGTTCCTCGTGAACTGCGCGCCAAGAACCACATGAAGATCATCTCCCTCGCTCCGGAGGTGCTGTAATGGCCGCTAAGATCAAGAAGGGCGACCGCGTCGTCGTTCTGGCCGGCAAGGACAAGGGCAAGCAAGGCGCTGTGACCCAGGTTCTTCCGAAGGAAAACCGGGTTGTCGTGGAAGGCGTGAACATGGTTTCGCGTCACACCAAGCCGACCCAAGCCGAACCGCAAGGCGGCATCAAGCAAAAGGAAGCCGCGCTGCACGTCTCGAACGTCGCCATCGTGGACTCCAAGGGCAAGCCCACCCGCGTCGGCTTCAAGATCGAAGGCGACAAGAAGGTGCGTGTCGCCAAGACGACCGGCGAGGTGATCAATGGCTGATCAAGCTTATGAGCCCCGGCTGAAAACCGTTTATCGCGAGCGCATCCGCGCCGCGATGAAGGAGCAGTTCGGCTATACCAACGAGATGCAGATCCCCAAGCTGGACAAGATCGTCCTGAACATGGGTATCGGCGAGGCTGTGGCCGACTCCAAGAAGGCCCAAGTCGCTCTGAAGGACCTGCAGGCGATCGCCGGCCAAAAGCCTGTCGCCACCAAGGCCCGCAAGTCGATCGCCGGCTTCAAGCTGCGCGAAGGCATGGTGGTCGGTGGCAAGGTCACCCTGCGCAAGGACCGGATGTACGAGTTCCTGGACCGCCTGGTCACGATCGCGCTGCCGCGCGTGAAGGACTTCCGTGGTCTGAACGGCAAGAGCTTCGACGGCCGTGGCAACTACGCCATGGGCCTGAAGGAGCACCTGGTGTTCCCGGAAATCAACTATGACCAGATCGAACAGATCTGGGGCATGGACATCATCGTCTGCACCACTGCGAAGTCCGACCAGGAAGCCAAGGCTCTCCTGAAGGAATTCCAGTTCCCGTTCACCAATTAAGAGCGGGCAGGGAAAAGCACCATGGCAAAGAAAAGCGCCGTCAACCGCAACGAAGCCGTCAAGGCCCTCGTCAAGAAGTTCGCCGAGAAGCGCGCCGCGCTCAAGGCGACCGCCAACGACGAAAGCCTGCCGCTCGAGGAACGCTTCGAGGCCCGCCTCAAGCTCGCCAAGCTGCCCCGCAGCAGCTCGGCGATCCGCATCCGCAACCGCTGCGAAGTCACGGGCCGTCCGCGCGCCTACTACCGCAAGCTGAAGATGAGCCGTATCGCGCTCCGCGAACTGGGTTCGCAGGGTCAGATCCCCGGCCTCGTCAAGTCGAGCTGGTAAGGACGATCAGATGTCGATGAACGATCCCCTGAGCGACCTGATCGCTCGCATCAAGAACGCCGCCACGCGCAAGCGCAACAAGGTCTCGACGCCGGCTTCCAAGCTGCGCGCCCGCGTCCTCGACGTGCTGGCCGATGAAGGCTACATCCGCGGCTACTCGCTGATCGAGAAGCCCGGCGCGTTCCCCGAATTCGAGATCGAGCTCAAGTATTTTGACGGTGAGCCCGTGATCGCCGAGATCAGCCGCGTGTCCAAGCCTGGCCGTCGCGTCTATTCGTCGATCAAGGACCTGAAGCCGATCAAGAACGGCCTGGGCATCTCGATCCTTTCGACGCCGAAGGGCGTCATGTCGGACACCGCTGCACGCGACGCTAATGTCGGCGGCGAAGTCCTCTGCCGCGTCTACTAGGCGCGGGAGGGAAAGAGCATGTCACGTATCGGTAAGAAAGCCGTCGCAATCCCCTCGGGCGTGCAAGTCACGCTCGCGGGTCAGACGGTCACGGTGAAGGGCCCCAAGGGTCAGTTGTCGTGGACGATCGCCGACGAAGTCGAAGTCAAGCAAGAGGGCGCTGAGCTCCTTCTGACTCCGCGCGTCGACACGAAGCGCGCCAAGGGCATGTGGGGTCTGTCCCGCACGCTGGTGGCCAACATGGTGCATGGTGTCACCGCCGGGTTCGAGGAAAGCCTCGAACTGGTCGGCGTTGGTTACCGCGCGGCCATGAAGGGCACCGCCCTGAGCCTCCAGCTCGGTTTCAGCCACGACGTGGACGTTGAGGCTCCGGCCGGCGTCACCTTCGCTGTGCCGAAGCAGACCGAAATCAAGATCGCCGGCATCGACAAGCAGGCGGTTGGTGAGATTGCCGCGAAGATCCGCCGCATTCGTCCGCCTGAGCCGTACAAGGGCAAGGGCGTGCGTTATGCTGGCGAGAAGGTTCGCCGCAAGGAAGGCAAGAAGAAGTAAGCCATGGCGCTCTCTCCTCGTGAATCGGCGGCCAAGCGCGCTCAGCGCGTTCGCACCCGCCTCAAGAGCCTCGCCAACGGTCGTCCGCGTCTGTCGGTCTTCCGTTCGTCGAAGAACATCTACGCCCAGGTCATCGATGATGAACGCGGCGTGACCCTGGCGTCGGCTTCCACCCTGGAAGCCGAAGGCAAGGGCGCGGACAAGGATGCCGCCGCCGCCGTGGGCAAGCTCGTCGCCGAGCGCGCCATTGAAAAGGGCGTCAAGGACGTCGTTTTCGATCGTGGTGGTTACATCTTCCACGGCCGGGTGAAAGCCCTGGCCGACGCCGCGCGCGAAGCCGGCCTGAACTTCTAAGGGAAACAGAATGGCTCGTGGTGAACAACAGCGCGGTGAAGGCGGTCAACGCCGTGACCGTCGCGACCGCAACGCCCCCGAAGAGCGGGTCGACAGCGACATCGTCGAAAAGCTCGTCCACATCAACCGCGTCGCCGCCACCGTGAAGGGTGGCCGTCGCTTCAGCTTCGCCGCTCTGATGGTCGTTGGCGACCAAAAGGGCCGCGTCGGCTTCGGTCATGGCAAGGCGCGTGAAGTGCCGGAAGCCATCCGCAAGGCGACCGAAGAAGCCAAGAAGACGATGATCCGCGTTCCGCTGCGCGAATCCCGCACCCTGCACCACGACGGCGCTGGCCGTTGGGGCGCTGGCAAGGTGATGATGCGCGCGGCGCCTCCCGGCACCGGCGTCATCGCCGGCGGTCCGATGCGCGCGGTTCTCGAAACCCTGGGTGTCCAGGACGTCGTGGCCAAGTCGACGGGTTCCTCGAACCCGTACAACATGGTTCGCGCCACGTTCGAGGCCCTGAAGGTCCAGTCGTCGCCCCGCCAGATCGCCGCCAAGCGCGGCAAGAAGGTTGGCGACATCCTCGGCCGTCGCGCCGACGGCGCTTCGTCGCCGGAAGCCATCGAGGGTTAAGTCATGGCTGAAGCTAAGCAAGTCACGGTCCGCCAAACGGGCAGCCCGATCCGTCGCGAAAAGGACCAGCGCGCCACGCTCGCCGGTCTGGGTCTCAACAAGCTGGGCCGTACGTCCACGCTGGAAGACACCCCGTCGGTCCGCGGCATGATCCGCAAGGTCGCGCACCTGCTGGAAATCGTCGAGTAGTCCTCTACACGACGACGAAATACGCCACCCCGGTGAAAGCCGGGGTGGTTTTCGTTTGAAATGCCATTTCGTCATTGAGTTTCTTGGCGATTTGGGGTTTTAAGCGCGCTCTGATTTTCACAAGCCGAGTCCAGCCGCTGGCTGGGCGCAGATCTCCAAGGAGAGGCACACATGACCAAGCTGAACGAACTGGCCCCGCAGGAAGGCTCGACCAAGGGCCGCATGCGCGTCGGCCGTGGCCCGGGTTCGGGCAAGGGCAAGACCGCCGGTCGCGGTGTGAAGGGCCAGAAGGCGCGCTCGGGCGTCGCCATCGCCGGCTTCGAAGGCGGCCAGATGCCGCTGCACATGCGTATGCCTAAGCGCGGCTTCAACAACCCCTTCCGCCTTGAGTTCGCCGAAGTGAACCTGTGGCGCCTGGAGCAAGCCGTCGCCGCTGGCAAGTTCAAGGCCGGCGCCGAACTGGCTCCCGCCGACCTGGTCGCCGCCGGCGTCATCCGTCGTGAACTCGACGGCGTGAAGCTGCTGGGCAAGGGCGAGATCAAGACCGCCCTGAAGCTGACCGTCTACTCGGCCACGGAAGCCGCCATCAAGGCCGTCGAGGCCGCTGGTGGTTCGGTCACCGTGACCAAGAAGGCCAAGGCGCAAGCCGAAGCCTAAGGCCATATGTCATCCCGGTGAGCGCCTGGCGCTTTTCCGGGACTTCGTTTCGACCGGGATGACAGAAATAGGGGGCTCGCCGTGACATCACGGCGAGCCTCACCTATTTGTGGCCTCTACCTGGGCCTGCCCTTTTCAAATCGTTTGAAACGGATAAGCAGGCTCCGCGCCAAATTTCGTTGGAGTCGCCGGATAGTGTCCGGCCGTCACGCTCCAGAGTCGTGGGGATCTGAATGGCCTCGGCCGCCGAACAACTCGCAGCCAACATGAATTTCGCGTCGTTCCAAAAGGCGACCGAACTTCACAAGCGCATCTGGTTCACGATCATCGCCCTGGTCGTCTACCGCCTGGGCACCTACGTGCCGATCCCCGGCATCGACCCGGCCGCGTTCTCGCGGCTGTTCAGCGGCAACGCCGAGGGCATCCTCGGCATGTTCAACACGTTCTCGGGCGGCGCCGTGCAGCGCATGGCCATCTTCTCGCTGAACGTGATGCCCTACATCAGCGCCTCGATCATCGTGCAGCTGATGGGCTCGGTGTATCCGCCGTGGGAGAAGCTGAAGAAGGAAGGCGGGGAAGCGGGCCGCAAGACCCTCAACCAATACACCCGCTACCTGGCCGTGGTTCTGGCCGTGGTCCAGTCGGCCTCGATCGCCATCGGCCTGTCCGCCCAGCCTGGCCTGGTGGCCGGCGGCGTCGGTCCGGTGTTCTTCGTCGCCTCGACCGTCGTGGCCCTGACCGGCGGCACCCTGTTCCTGATGTGGCTGGGCGAGCAGATCACCAGCCGCGGCGTCGGCAACGGCGTCTCGCTGATCATTTTCGCCGGCATCGTGGCCCACTTGCCGATGAGCCTGGGCCAGTTGCTGGTCCAGTCGCAGACCTCGGGCAACTACACCCCGCTGTTCCTGATCCTGGTCGGCGCCGTGGCCGCCATCCTGGCCATCGTGTTCATGGAGCGCTCGCAGCGCCGTCTGCTGGTCCACTATCCCAAGCGCCAGCAGGGCAACCGCATGGTCGGCGGCGAGAGCTCGTTCATGCCGCTGAAGATCAACACCGCGGGCGTCATTCCGCCGATCTTCGCCTCCAGCTTGCTGCTGCTGCCGACGACGGCCCTGCAGTTCATCAATGCGGCCAACCTGCCGTCCTGGGCCCAGTGGCTGCCGGGCGTGGTCGGCGCGCTGCAGCACGGCCACCCGGCGTTCCTGGTGCTCTACGCGCTGCTGATCATCTTCTTCTCGTTCTTCTACACCTCGGTCGTGTTCAACCCCGAGGAGACGGCCGAGAACCTGCGCAAGTACGGTGGCTTCCTGCCGGGCATCCGTCCGGGCAAGCGCACCGCCGAATACCTGGACTACGTGCTGACCCGCCTGACCGTGATCGGCGCGGGCTACATCACCGCCGTCTGCGTGGCGCCGGAGCTGGTCATGATGGCGGTCAAGTCGAACCAGTTCGCCCTGGGCGGCACCTCGATCCTGATCGTCGTGACCGTGACCATGGACACCGTGGCGCAGATCCAGTCGCACCTGCTGGCCCACCAGTACGAGGGCCTCATCAAGAAGTCGAAGCTGCGGGGCGGCCGTAACCGCTAGGTCGAGCTTCGATCTAATTAGATGCTGTGGAAGCCGGTTTGTCACAAAACCGGCTTCCGTTTTTTTCCGGCGCAATCTAGGTCTTCTGCGGGAGGCTGAGCATGACAGCCGAAAGTGGATGCCGGTTTCGGTGCCCGTCATGCTCACTGTTTAACTGAGCCTGTCGTGGCCACGACAGGCGAAAGCAGGCCTAAGACCTGCCAACGCGCGAAGGGGCTTATATGAACTTGATCCTGTTCGGTCCGCCGGCGGCGGGGAAGGGCACTCAGGCCAAGCGTCTGGTCACGGAGCGTGGCATGGTCCAGCTCTCGACCGGCGACATGCTGCGCGCCGCCATCGCCTCGGGCTCGGAGCTTGGCCTGAAGGTCAAGGGCGTGCTGGACCGCGGCGAGCTGGTCACCGACGAGATCGTCATCGCGCTGATCGAGGACCGCCTGCCCGAGGCCGAGGCGGCCGGCGGCGCGATCTTTGACGGTTTCCCGCGCACGGTCGCTCAGGCCGAAGCTCTGGATAAGATGTTGGCGGCGCGTGGACAGAAGATCGACTCTGTTCTCCGACTCAAGGTAGACGAGCCAGCCCTGATCGAGCGGATCAAGAAGCGATTCGAAGAACAGGGACGGCCTGACGACAATCCCGAAGTCTTCGTGACTCGTCTGGCCCAGTACAATGCCCAGACCGCGCCGCTGCTGCCTTACTATGAAGGGCAGGGGAAGCTCACGGAACTGGACGGAATGGGTTCGGTCGAAGCCGTCGCCAGTTCCATCGACGCCGCCCTGGAGCCTGTCTCTGTCGGTTAAACCGACAGAGAGGAACAGGCTCCAACTACCGCGAGGTGGCGTGACATCTGTCACGCGGGCGTCGTCGCTTAAAGAAGCCCTGATTCACTGGATGTCTGGTGGATTCAGTTGTTGACGGAAGCGAAACGATCCCTATAACGGGGCGCTTCCGCGAAAGGGCGCGATCCGTGCGCGCCGGTTTGGATCCTCTGGATCGAGCCGGGCGCGCCGTTCGCGTCTTTAGTGCGTGACTAGGAGAACATTAGACGTGGCCCGTATCGCAGGCGTCAACATCCCGACGAACAAGCGCGTTCTGATCGCGCTTCAGTACATTCACGGCATCGGCCAACGGTCCGCGCGTGAAATCATCACGAAGGTGGGCATCGAGGATGCGCGTCGGGTCAATCAACTGACCGACGCCGAAGTCCTGGCGATCCGCGAAACGATCGACCGCGACTATACCGTCGAGGGTGATCTGCGCCGCGAGAACTCGATGAACATCAAGCGTCTGATGGACCTGGCCTGCTATCGCGGCCTGCGTCACCGTAAGGGCCTGCCGGTCCGCGGTCAGCGCACCCACACGAACGCTCGCACCCGCAAGGGTCCGGCCAAGCCGATCGCCGGCAAGAAGAAATAAGGTAGCCTGACGATGGCCAAGGAACCGGGTCGCGTTAAAAAGCGCGAACGCAAGAACATCACCTCGGGCGTGGCGCACGTGAACGCCTCGTTCAACAACACCATGATCACCATCACCGACGCTCAGGGCAACACGATCTCGTGGTCCTCGGCGGGCATGATGGGCTTCAAGGGTTCGCGCAAGTCGACCCCGTACGCCGCTCAGATGGCTGCGGAAGACGCGGGCAAGAAGGCCGCCGAACACGGCGTCAAGACCCTGGAAGTCAACGTTTCGGGTCCGGGTTCGGGCCGTGAATCGGCTCTGCGCGCGCTGCAAGCCGCGGGCATGACCATCACGACCATCCGCGACGTCACGCCGATCCCGCACAACGGCTGCCGTCCGCCCAAGCGCCGTCGCGTCTAGTACTATTTAGACCACTAATCTCCTTCGCCGGCTGCGCAAAACGCGGCCGGCGAGCCGCGTTCAAGGGACCCGACCACGTGATCGAAAGAAACTGGAACGAGCTGATCCGTCCTGAGAAGCCGCAGATCGAAACCGGAGCCGATGCGACCCGCAAGGCCCGTATCGTCGCCGAGCCCCTCGAGCGCGGTTTCGGTGTGACGCTCGGCAACGCCCTGCGTCGCGTTCTGCTCTCGTCGCTGCAAGGCGCCGCCGTCACCGCCATCCAGATCGATGGCGTGGTGCACGAATTCTCCTCGCTCGAAGGCGTCCGCGAAGACGTCGTCGATATCGTTCTGAATATCAAGCAACTGGCCGTTCGGATGCACGCCGAAGGCCCGAAGCGCATGACCCTGCGCGCCACGGGCCCCGGCCCGGTGACCGCCGGTCAGATCGAAACCCCGGCCGACATCGAAATCCTGAACCCCGACCACGTGCTCTGCACGCTGGACGACGGCGCTTCGGTGCGCATGGAGTTCACGGTCAACAACGGCAAGGGCTACGTCCCGGCCGACCGCAACCGTCCGGAAGACGCGCCGATCGGCCTCATCGCCGTCGACGCCCTGTACTCGCCGGTCAAGCGCGTCGCCTATCGCGTCGAGCCGACCCGTCAGGGCCAGTCGCTGGACTATGACAAGCTGGTCCTGGAAGTGGAAACCAACGGCGCCGTCACTCCGGTGGACGCCGTGGCCTACGCCGCCCGGATCCTGCAAGACCAACTGCAGATCTTCATCACCTTCGAGGAACCGAAGGCCAAGTCGGCCGACGAGTCCAAGCCGGAACTGCCGTTCAACCCGGCTCTGCTGAAGAAGGTGGACGAGCTGGAACTGTCGGTCCGTTCGGCCAACTGCCTGAAGAACGACAACATCGTCTACATCGGCGACCTGATCCAGAAGACCGAAGCCGAGATGCTCCGCACCCCGAACTTCGGCCGCAAGTCGCTGAACGAGATCAAGGAAGTTCTCGCCGGCATGGGCCTGCACCTCGGCATGGACGTGCCGAATTGGCCGCCGGAGAACATCGAAGACCTGGCCAAGAAGTTCGAAGACCAAATCTAAGAACCTCGAAGCCTGCCGCGCCAAATCCGGGCCGCCTTTCCTCTCTTCGGACAGGGGAGGCGGCCTGGGCCTTTTGAAGCCGCTAACGCGGTGGAGGGCCCCGGCGCTTCGCTCTGACCCGGTCGGGACGGACCAGGATTGGTGACAATCAGGCGCTCAACACGTTTTGCGCCACTCGGGCTCGATGCCCAGGAGACTAAGACATGCGTCACGGTAACGCCCACCGTAAACTCGGCCGCACCTCGGCTCACCGCACCGCCATGTTCGCCAACATGTCGGCCTCGCTGATCAAGCACGAGCAGATCGTCACCACCCTGCCCAAGGCCAAGGAACTGCGTCCGATCGTCGAAAAGCTGGTCACCCTGGCCAAGCGCGGCGACCTGCACGCTCGTCGTCAGGCCATCAGCTCGGTTCGCGACGTCGAGCAAGTCGGCAAGCTCTTCGCGGTCCTCGGCCCGCGCTACAAGGACCGTCAGGGCGGCTACATCCGCGTCCTGAAGGCCGGCTTCCGCTACGGCGACAACGCCGCCATGGCCGTGATCGAGTTCGTCGACCGCGACGTCTCGGAAAAGGGCAAGGACTCGGGGCCGGTCTACGTCAACGACGCCGAAGACTAAGATCTTTCAGCGCCAGCTGAACGCGAAGGCCCCGGAGAGATCCGGGGCCTTTTGTCGTTTCTGCGCTCAGGGCTTGACGGCCGCCGCCCGAGCCGCGCGCAGAGCTTCGAGTTGCTCGGCTTGGCGGGCTAGGGCGGGGACGCCAAGTTCGCTGCGGAGGGCGTCGGAGACCAAGTTACGGTCATAAGGCTCCTGGCCCATCGAGCCCCTGAACTGTGTGCCGTAAACCTGCGGTTTGCCGATCATCATCAGGTAGCGGTCGAGCGTCGCGCTAGCGATCCACAGAGACGACTTGTCACCCTTGCCGACCGCCACCATCGCCAGGGTGTGGGCCAGAAGGTAGTCGTCCGCCTTCGAGCCGTGCTGGAAGATGAAAGCGGCGTGCTCGTAGTCTTCGGCCGTGTGTAGAGCGCCGGCCGTGAGCAACGCGCGGGTGGCCAAGCGTCGCTGTTCGTCGCGAGCGGTGACCTTGTCCCAATCTATTTCGTCAGGCTCCCGATCGCTTTGGTCCTCGTTGTAGAGGCGGGTCATCTCGGCGTTCGAGGTGGTTGGCGCCGCCAGCGAACGGGCATGCGCAGGGTCAGCGAGAAGAAACAGGCTGATCAGGGCGAGCAGAGACATGCGCAGCTTCATAGAGTCTTCCAAGCGTGGCAAAGCCTGCAGCCACCATGGCATGAACTCCTCTAGAGATGCGATATGGGAGTCCGCGTCTTGAGGTGGATCTTGGAGTTCCGCCGCTAGCCCTTCGGCTTCACCGGCCGCGCCGGGTTTCCCACCACTGTCGCCCCCGCCGCCACGTCCCGCGTCACCACCGCGCCGGCCCCGATCACCGCGTCGTCGCCGATGGTCACGCCGGGCAGGATGATCGCGCCGCCGCCGATCCAGACATTGGCGCCGATGTGGATCGGCTTGCCGGACTCCTGGCCCGTGCGCCGCAGGGCCGGATCGCGCGGATGGTCGGCGGTCAGGATCTGCACGCCCGGGCCGATGGCGGTGGCCGCGCCGATAGTGACCTCGGCGACGTCCAGGATCACGCAGTTGAAGTTCATGAATACGCCGTCGCCCAGACGGATATTGTAACCGTAGTCGACGAAGAACGGCGCGCGGACGGCCACGTTCTCGCCGACCGCCCCCAGGCCCTGGGCCAGCAGCATCGGGCGCTCGTCGAGGCCGGAGCTGTTATAGCGATCCATCCAGGTCTGGGCCGCGCGCTGGTCGGCCTGCAGCTCGGCGTCGACGGCATAGAGCTCGCCGGCCAGCATCCGTTGCTTCTGGGTCTTCACGCCTACTCCTTGGTCAGGTCCTGGCGGCGGAACAGCAGCACCGCGCAGGTCGTCAATACGGCTGTCCACACCGCCAGCATGGCCAGGGCCGCGCCGGCCGAACTGGCGGTCTGGCCCAGCATGGTCGGTTCCAGCAGGGTCGCGCGCAGCAGGTCCGCGTCATAGACGGGGATGGCCAGCAGCTTCCAGCTGGACTGGCCCTGTTCCATCATGCGCAGCGAACTGGCCAGCACCGTCTGCACGAACCGAACGCCCAGGCAGGCGACGACCACGCCCATGCTCGAGCGCGACAGCACCCCGATACAGGCGGCCAGCGCCGCCAGGGTCATGGCCTCCAGCCAGGTGATGGCCAGGACGCCGAGCACGTCGAACAGGTTGCGGTCGAACATCGAGACGGCCAGGGGCTTGCCGTTGATCCCCGCGCCGATCACCGCCGCGGCGGCCGACAGCACGGCGGTCAGGGCCAGGCTCCAGAACACCGCCTCGCCGACCACCACCAGCTTGGCCAGCAGCAGGTTCTGGCGGGTGTTGCGGGGCGTCAGCAGTCGCCAGGTCTCCCAGCGGTAATCGCCGGCCAGGATGGCGGCCGCGCCGATCATCAGGAACAGCGCCCCGAAGGTCGAGGCCCCGCCCGCCAGCGCCTTGATCATCTGGTCCAGCAGGCCGATCCCGAGGCCCGGCATCGGCTTCTTGACCACATAGTGCAGGAAGAGGTCGCCGCCGATGCTGAGCAGGAAGCCCACGATCGGCGCGAAGCAGAACCCCCAGAACAGGGCCGAACGGTCGCGCAGCAGGCGGAAGCGTTCGGCGGCGATGGCGTCGGTGAGCATCAGAGCGCTCCTTCGTTCGAAGGCTGGGCCGTCTCGAGGGTCCTGAGATAGACGCCCTCCAGGTCGGCGTCGCGCCAGCGGGCCTCGGTGATCTCGACCCCGGCCTCGACCAGGGCGCGGATCAGGGCGGGGGCGTCTTCGCGGCGGATGTCGGCCAGGGCCGAGTCCGCGCCGTCGGCGACGCCCTTGGCGCCCAGCACGCTCAGGACCTGGGCGATGGGCGAGGCGGCGGTGATGCGCAGGCGGGCCTCGCCGGCGGTCAGTTCGGCCACGCCGCCCTCGGCCACGACCTTGCCCTTGGACAGGATGGCCACGCGCTGGCAGACGCGCCGCACCTCGTCCAACTGGTGGCTGGCCAGGATGACGGTGACGCCTTCGCGCTTGGCGAGGTCGACGATCAGGGCGCGGATCTCCTGGATACCGGCCGGGTCCATGCCGCTGGTCGGTTCGTCCAGGATGACGAGTTCGGGCTTGGTGAAGAAGGCGGCCGCCAGGCCCAGGCGCTGCTTCATGCCGACCGAATAGCCGCTGGTCGAACGGTCGGCGGCGTGGGCGATGCCGACCCGCTCCAGCCAGCCGTCGATGTCGGCGCTTTTCGCGCCGCTCTCCAGGGCCAGCATCTTCAGGGTGTCGCGGCCGGTCAGATAGGCGGGGTAGCGCGGCGTCTCGATCATCGCCCCGACCTTGCGCAGGGCGGTGATGTCGCCGGGCGCGGCGCCGAACAGCCGGGCCGAGCCGGTGGTGGGTCGCACGAGGCCGAGCGCGATGCGGAACAGGGTGCTCTTGCCCGCGCCGTTGGGACCCAGCACCCCGAACACGCCGCCGGCCGGAATGGCGATGGAGAAGTCGTCAAGGGCGCGCACCGCCCCGTAGGTTTTGGTGAGGCGGTCGGCCTCGAGGGCGATCGACATGCGGGGAGTTCCGAGCGCCGAAACGAGTCGGCAGGCGAGGGGGACTATGGCGACCCGGGGCGCCCCCGCCAAGTTAAGAGCCGGTCATGCGGTTCCTGTCACACCCCTGTAACGCCGGACGCTGATCAGGGGGCTTCAGTTCCCTCCGCTTAAGAGCCCGCCGATGTCCGTCTTTCGCCTGCTGTCCCTGATCGTGGCCGTGAGCCTCGCCTTGGCCGGTGGCGTCCAGGCGCGGGAAAAGGCCCCGCACCTGACTGTCCTGGTGTCGATGGACGGCTTCCGCGCCGACTATCTGGACCGCGGCGTGACGCCGAACCTGAAGGCCCTGGCCGACGACGGCGCGCGCGGGTCCATGCGCCCCTCGTTTCCCAGCCTGACCTATCCGAACCACTACACCCTGGTGACCGGCAAGCGTCCCGACCGCAATGGCGTGGTCGGCAACGAGATGGAGGACGCCGTGATCGGCGGCCCCAAATTCGTGATGAACGGCCCGACGTCCAACGACCCCCGCTGGTGGAACCAGGCCAAGCCGTTCTGGGTCTCGGCCGAGCAGCAGGGCAAGAAGAGCGCCGCCATGTTCTGGCCGGGCTCGGAGACGGCGATCGACGGCGTCCGCCCCAGCCATTGGATGAAGTACCAGCACGACCTTCCGTACGACGCGCGGATCGACCAGGTGCTGGCCTGGATGGACAGCGCCGACGGCCCGCCGCTGGCCTTCGCCACCCTCTATTTCGACGCCGCCGATACGGAGGGGCACCACTATGGCCCGGACTCGCCGGAGCTGATGGCGGCCCTGGCCGAACTGGACCGCTGCATCGGCCGTCTGGTCGAGGGGCTCAAGGCGCGCGGACGTTTCGAGACGACCGACCTTGTCATCGTCGCCGATCACGGCATGGCGCCGCTGCCGGCCGCTCATCGCATGGTGCTGGACGATCTGATCGACGTCTCGAAGATCCACCTCGTCGCCAAGGGCGCGGTGACCAGCTTCTCGCCCCTGCCGGGCCAGGCCAAGGCGGTCGAGACGGCGTTCCTCAAGACCGCGCCGCCGCACATGACTTGCTGGAAGAAGGGACGGATCCCGGCGCGTTTCCACTATGGCCGCAACAAGCGCGTGCCGGCCATCGTCTGCCTGTCGGAAACCGGCTGGTACACCACGACGCTGGAAGCCCGGAAGAAGCCTGGCAAGTGGGACGGCAAGGACGGCGGCGCGCACGGCTTCGACCCTTATGACGCCAGGATGCGCGCGGTGTTCGTGGCCCACGGCCCCTCGTTCAGGCCGGGCGTCGTGCTGCCGGTATTTGACAATGTCGACGTCTATCCGCTGCTGGCGAAGGTGACCGGCGTGAAGCCCGAGAAGGGCGACGGGTCGCTGAAGGTGATCAGCCAGGCGCTGCGCTGACAGTCGCCCGCGGCGTGGAGCGCGCGGAACGGCGGCCGGCGCCGCTGGCGGGTCTTGCGAGCCGGGCGAACAGCGTCCAACTAGGGACCGCCGGGGAGGGCGATCCATGAACCAACCGAACACCGGAGCCCAAATCACGGGCGCAAAGCGTCAGGCCGCGCTGGGCTTCATCTTCGTCACCGCGATCATGGACGTGCTGTCCCTGGGCGTGATGATCCCCGTCCTGCCCAACCTGGTGAAGCAGTTCGGCGGCGGGGACACGGCCGTGGCGGCCGACTGGAACATCCTGTTCGCCACGGTCTGGGGCGTGATGCAGTTCTTCTGCTCGCCGATCCTGGGTTTGATGTCCGACCGTTTCGGCCGCCGGCCCGTGATCCTGACCTCGATCTTCGGCCTGGGCGTCGACTTCCTGTTCATGGCCTTCGCGCCCAGCCTGTGGTGGCTGTTCGTTGGCCGGATCTTCAACGGCATGACGGCGGCCAGCTTCTCGACCGCCTCGGCCTACGTCGCTGACGTCACCACGCCGGAGAACCGCGCCAAGGGCTTTGGCCTGATGGGCGCGGCGTTCGGCGTCGGTTTCACCTTCGGTCCGGCCCTGGGCGGCTGGCTGTGGCAGTTCGACCATCGCGCGCCGTTCCTGGTCTGCGCGGGCCTGGCGCTGTGCAACTGGCTCTATGGCTTCTTCGTCCTGCCGGAATCGCTGCCGCCCGAGCGCCGCCAGCCGCGCTTCGACTGGACGAAGGCCAATCCCGTGGGCTCGCTGCAGCTGCTGAACCGCCATCCGGGCCTGCTGGGCCTGGCCGGCGTCGGCTTCCTGTTCCAGCTGGCCCACAACGTCCTGCCCAGCGTGTTCGTGCTCTATATGGGCTTCCGCTATGGCTGGTCGCCGGCGACCATCGGCCTGACCCTGATGGCCAGCGGTATTTCCAGCATCATTGTCCAGGCCCTGGTCGTCGGCCGGGTGGTCAAGGCGTTCGGAGAGCGAGGGGCGCTGATGATCGGCCTGTTCTCGGGTTTCGCCGGCTTCATGATCTACGCCCTGGCGCCGACGGGGATGCTGTATTTGTGCGGCCTGCCGCTGTTCGCGCTGTCGGGCCTGATCCAGCCGGGCCTGCAAGGGTTGATGACCCGCCGCGTCGCGCCGAACGAACAGGGCCAGCTGCAAGGCGCCAATTCGGCTATGATGGGCATCGCCTCGATCATCGGACCGCCGCTGTTCCTGTTCCCTTTCGCCTTCGCCATCCGCCACGACAACACCTTGCACATGCCGGGCCTGCCGGTGCTGATCGCCGCGGCGCTGATGCTGGCTTCGACCGTGCTAGCCTACGCCAAGGCCCGACCGCTGCCCGCGCCGGAACCGCGGGCGGCCTGAAGCCTTACCATCGCGCAAAACGCCTTAGACTCGCCAGAAAGCTCGGCTGAGTTCCCGAGGAACGTTAGGAGCCTTTTCTTGAAGACCATCCGCGCCCTGCTGCCCGTCGTCGTCCTGCTGGCCGCCTGCTCGAATCCGGCCGGGCCGTCCAATGCCCAATCGGTCGGCAACGGACCCGTTCCCGACATGCCGCAACCGACCCGCCGCGCTCCGGCCGACGCGGCGTCGATGAAGCTGTCGTTCTCGCCGGTGGTGAAGAAGGCCGCCCCGGCGGTCGTCAACGTCGCCAGCCGCCGGGTGGTGCAGCGCCGCGTCGATCCCTTCTGGGACTTCTTCATGGGCGGCGGCGGCCAGGGCGGCAGCCAGGTGCAGGGCTCGCTAGGGTCGGGCGCCATCGTCCGCGCCGACGGGGTGATCATCACCAACCACCACAATATCGACGGGATGAGCGACATCACCGTTCAACTGGCCGACCGCCGCGAGTTCCCGGCCACGGTTCTGCTGGACGATCCGCGCGCCGACCTGGCCGTGCTGAAGATCGACACCAAGGGCGAGAAGCTGCCGGTCATGGCCATCGACGACCAGGACCAGATGGAGGTCGGCGACCTCGTCCTGGCGCTGGGCAATCCGTTCGGGGTGGGCCAGACCGTGACCAACGGCATCGTCTCGGCCCTGGCCCGGACCGACGTCGGCGCGGCCAATTTCGGCAGCTACATCCAGACCGACGCGGCCATCAATCCCGGCAATTCGGGCGGGCCGCTGGTGGACATGGACGGCGACCTGGTCGGCATCAACACCTTCATCATCTCGCGCTCGGGCTCGTCCAGCGGGGTGGGCTTCGCCATCCCGGCGGCCGTGGTCCGCCAGGTCGTCTCGGCGGCCCTGGGCGGGGGCCATAGCGTCGTGCGTCCCTGGCTGGGCGTGAAGGGCCAACCGGTCACCGGCGACATCGCCAAGAGCCTGGGCATGAGCGCCCCGCGCGGCGTGCTGGTGGCTCAGGTCTATCCCGGCTCGTCGGCCGATCGCGCCGGCCTCAAGGAAGGCGACGTCATCCTGTCGATCGACGGCCGGCCGGTGAATGACGAGGGCGGCGGCGCCTTCGCGATCGGCACGCACAAGGTCGGCGACCGGGTGCCGATGCAGATCCATCGCAACGATCGCGAGCAGACGCTGACCGTCCGCGCCGAGGCCGCGCCGGAAGTTCCCGCCCGCGACGAACGCACGCTGTCGGGCGCCAACCCGTTCACCGGCGCCACCGTGGTCAACCTGTCACCGGCCGTCGCCCAGGACCTGGACGTCGACCCGTTCGTCGGCAAGGGCGTGCTGGTCACCAAGATCGGCGGCGGCTACGCGGCCAATATCGGCCTGCAGCCGGGCGACTTCATCCGCGAGGTCAATGGCCGCCCGGTCAATACGGTGGCCGACCTCAACGCCGCCGCGAAACTGCCGACCCGCAACTGGGTGGTGACGATCGAGCGCAACGGTCAGCGGATCACGGCCCGCTTCTCGGGCTGACGACTTGCGCCCGGCGGCCTGCTAGAAGAGTCGCATGTCCGATCTCTTCCAGGCCGCCGGCCTGACGCCCCATGCGCCGGCGCCGCTGGCCGACCGCCTGCGACCCCAGAGCCTCGACGAGGTGGTGGGCCAACAACACCTCTTGGGTCCCGAAGGTCCCATCGGCCGCATGGCCGCCGCCCATCGCCTGGCCTCGATGATCCTGTGGGGGCCGCCCGGCACCGGCAAGACCACGATCGCGCGCCTGCTGGCCAAGGCCGGCGGCTACGAGTTCCAGCAGATCTCGGCCGTCTTCTCGGGCGTCGCCGACTTGAAGAAGGCCTTCGAGCAGGCCCGCATGCGCCGCGCGGCCGGCCAGAGCACCTTGCTGTTCGTAGACGAGATCCACCGCTTCAACCGCGCCCAGCAGGACGGTTTCCTGCCGTTCGTGGAGGAGGGGATCGTCACCCTGGTCGGCGCCACGACCGAGAACCCGTCCTTCGAGCTGAACGGCGCTCTGCTGTCGCGCTGCCAGGTCTTCGTGCTCAAGCGCCTGGGCGAGGACTCGCTGGACCAGTTGCTGCAACGCGCCGAGGTCGCCGAGAGCCGGCCGCTGCCGATCGACGCCGAGGCGCGTTCGACCCTGGTCGCCATGGCCGACGGTGATGGCCGCTACCTGCTGACCCTGGCCGAGACCCTGTTCTCGATCGGGACCGACAGCCCGTTGAATGCGACGCAGCTCGGCCAGTTCCTGCAGAAGCGCCGCCCGGCCTACGACAAGGACCGCGAGGAGCACTACAACCTCATCTCGGCGCTGCATAAGTCGGTGCGCGGCTCTGATCCCGACGCGGCGCTCTACTGGCTGGCGCGGATGCTGGAGGGTGGCGAGGATCCGTTGTTCATCGCCCGTCGCCTGGTGCGCATGGCGTCCGAGGACATCGGCGCGGCCGATCCGCTTTCCCTGCTGCTGACCACCGCCGCTAAGGACGCCTATGACTTCCTGGGCTCGCCGGAAGGAGAACTGGCCCTGGCCCAGGCCGTGGTCCACATGGCGTCGGCGCCCAAGTCCAACGCCGTCTACAACGCCTACAAGGCCGCCCGCCGCGCGGCCAAGGAGACCGGCAGCCTGATGCCGCCGTCGCACATCCTCAACGCGCCGACCAAGCTGATGAAGAGCCTCGGCTATGGCGACGGCTACGCCTACGACCACGATGTCGAGGGCGGCGTCTCGGGCCAGAACTACTTCCCGGACGGCATGGAGCGTCGGCGGTTCTATGAGCCGAAGCCTGTCGGCGCCGAGGCCAAGGTACGTGAACGCTTGGAAGCCTGGGGGAAGGTGCGTAAGGACGGCAAATGAGCAGTCCGAAATTCCGCCGTCCCCCTGGTGTCGCCAAGCCCAAGGCCATCGAGTGCCCGATCACTCTGACGCCCGAGGAGATCGACACGGCCAAGTCGTGGGTGCTGTACGAGGACGAGACGGTCATCGTGCTGGACAAGCCCGCCGGCCTGTCCAGCCAGGGCGGACGGATCAAGGCCCATACGCTGGACGACCTGCTGTGGGCGTTCGCCAAGCCGGGAAAGGCTCGGCCGCGTCTGATCCACCGTTTGGACCGCGACACCTCGGGCGTGATCCTGACGGCCAAGACCAAGCCGGGCGCGGCCTTCCTGGGCGAGGCCATGATGGCCAAACGCTTCCGCAAATCCTACCTCGCCATCGTCGCGCCGGGCGCGCCCGAGCCGAAGGGCGGCATGATCGACAGCCCGTTGCGCCGCGAGTCGATCGGCCGCGAGGCCTATATGCGGGTCTGCGCGCCCGATCATCCGGACGCCGAGACCGCTCGCAGCCGCTATCGCACCCTGGCCAGCAATGGCGTCGCCGCGCTGGTCGAGTTGTCGCCCGACACCGGCCGCATGCACCAGCTGCGGGTCCATATGGCGTCCATCGGCCGGCCGCTGGCGGGCGACAGCCGCTATGGCGGGGCGCTGATGCTGGGCGGCGCGGCCGTGCCGCGCCTGATGCTGCACGCCGCGCGCCTGACCTTCCCGCACCCGCTGGGCGGCGAGCGCAAGGTCATGGCCCCGCTTCCGTCCGATTTCAAAGCCATGCTCCAGGCCCTGGATCTGGCGGTTCCGGAACAGCCCGGTTCCGAGGCCGTTGATCCGGTCTGAGGATATTCGCCATGAAGATCGCCAAGCCCCTGATCGCCGCCGCCCTGTCGGGCCTGCTGCTGGCCGCCTGCGCCACCGCCCCGACCGTTTATCGCGCCCAGCTCGGCGCGCCCAACGACGTCGGCTACTCGGAATATCGCCTGGAGGCGGGACGCTATCGCGTCACCTTCCAGGGCGGGCCGGGCGCGAAGGAGGCGCAGGTCGCCGACTATGCCCTGTTGCGCGCCGCCGAACTGGCCCTGCGCGACGGTTATGACTGGTTCCGGATCGCCGACCGCTCGACCAATGTCAGCGGCTACGACCGGGGGCCCCGCGTCTCGGTCGGTGGCGGCTCGGCCAGCTTCGGCCGGCGTTCCAGTGTCGGCGTGGGACTGGGGACGAGCTTCAACCTCGGCCCGGGCCCGGCCGTGTCGCGTTCGATCGAGGTGGTGTTCGGCAGGGGGCCGACGCCGCGCGATCGCGACGCCTACGACGCGCGGGACGTGGTCAAGAACGTCGGCTACGGCCGGCAGCGAGTCTAGTTAGGCCGCCGCTCTCTTACCCAGCGGATAGTTCGCGCGCAGCGCCGCGTGGGTGAGGCCGGCCGTCTCGGCGGCGGCGAAATAGCCGTCCTGGGGCAGGCCTTGCAGGATGGTCATCGGGGCCAGGCCCCGGGCGTCGCGACCGAAGGCCATCATCTCCATGGCGATCTTGCCGGCTTCGCCGGAGAGATCTGAGGCGTCCAGCGCCAGGCCGGCCAGGCGGGCGTCGCGCAGCACGCGCAGGGCCTCCTTGTCCGGCGGCACGCGGGCGATGACGCCGCGGGTGAGGGCGCGTAACAGGCCGACCACTTCCAACAGACGGCCGGCGGGGGTGCCGCGGGTGACATCGACCAGTTCGATCATCAGGCCGCCGCGCAGCAGGCTCAGCGACAGGCCGGCTGTGCCGGTCAGCAGATCTCGGCCGCGCTGGGTGCCGAGGGTGCGGAACGAGGCCGGCAGGATCAGTTCGGGCGCGTTGTGGCCTTGGGCCGAGCGCGCGAACACCGCAGCGTATTTCAGCGTCGACTCGTCGATGAAGGCTACATCGCGGTCCGACAGCTTGGTCAGGGCGCGGGCCGAGGCCTGGCGACCGCTGGCCAGGTGCGTGACCATCGGCTCGACCCGCACGGCGGTGGTGATGTTGCGCCGCAGGCTGACCACATGCTCCAGCGTGAAGTCCACGCGCAGCGCGGCGCCGCCGGCGGTGGTGAAGGCCACCGGGGTGCGGCGGGCCTCGTCAGCCGGATCCACTTCGATGCGGACCGGCGAGCGCGCGGAGTCGCGGCGGGCGCGGGCGGCCAGGATCACGGTCGGGTCGATCGGCTTGCAGACCGCCTCGCCGTTCTCGACCCCGATCACCGAACGGATGCCCAGATCCTTCGCCGAGGCGGCGCCCAGCAGATGGGTCAGCACGTCTTCCAGGATCCGCACGCTGGTCGCTTGGGCGGCCAATCCCTGGTCGTTGTTCATGGCGATCAGGAATTCGCTGTCCGAGATGCGGGCCCGCATGTCGTTGCGGTCCAGATGCTCGTTCAGCTTCAGTTCGACATAGGTCCAGACGTCGCCGCGCTTCTGGCTCCACCATTCGCCGGCCCAGTGCCGGATGGCCTTGATGCTGATCACGTTGACCGAGCCGCGCGCGACCAGCTCCGAGCCCGACAGGCGCTGAGCCACCGGGCCCGGAAGGGCCACGCGTTCGGTCGCGTCCGAAGAGGTTGAGGTGTCGAAGGGCATGGGTCTGGCGCTGTTGATACGCCCTGGAGAATGCGGGAAGCGCGCTTAACCGGTCGTTCGGAAATACGGTTTCCAAACGCGTTTACCGTGAAAGAAACCGGGGAAAATCAAGGGAACTTCGTTGGATGCTTGGCGTTGACGCCAGCTCGGCGCATAAGGCGTTCATGAACAAGCTGCTTCTGGTGGCCGCTGGCGGAGCCGTCGGCTCGGTCGCGCGCTATCTGGTCGGCGTCGGCGCCATGCGGGTCATGGGGACGGGCTGGCCGTATGGCACCTTCACCGTGAACATCGCCGGGGGCTTCCTGATGGGATGCCTCGCCTCGTGGCTGGCGCATCGCGGCAGCGGATCCAACGAACAGTGGCGCGTGCTGCTGGGCGTGGGCGTGCTGGGCGGCTTCACGACGTTCTCTTCGTTCTCGCTGGAGACCGCGCTGATGATCCAGAAGCGCGACTATCTGCCAGCCTTCTCCTATGCCGCCGCCAGCGTGCTTCTGTCCGTGGCGGCCCTGTTCGCGGGCCTTCTGATCGCCCGCAAGGTTTTCGCATGAGCATCAAGGAAGTCCGCACGCTGTACGTCGACGCCGGCGAGGACGGGGTCCGCCTCGACCGCTGGTTCAAGCGCCGTTGGCCGCACCTCAACCACATCCAGCTGAACAAGCTTTTCCGCTCGGGCCAGGTCCGGGTCGACGGCTCGCGCGCCAAGGCCGACACCAAGCTGGTCGCCGGTAGCCAGATCCGCGTGCCGCCGCTGCCCGACGCGCCCGATCCGAACGAAAAGGCCAAGCTGTCGCCGCGCGACATCGCCTACGCCAGGTCGCTGGTGCTGTACGAGGACGAGGAGGTCCTGGCGCTGAACAAGCCCGCCGGCCTGGCCGTTCAGGGCGGCACCAAGACCACCCACCACGTCGACAAGCTGCTCAGCGCCTGGGGCGAGGGCGTCAATCGACCGCGCCTGGTCCACCGCCTGGACCGCGACACCTCGGGCGTGCTGCTACTGGGCAAGACGCCCGCCGCGGCCGCGCGCCTGTCGGGCGCCTTCGCCAAGCGCAAGGCGCAGAAGACCTACTGGGCCATCGTCGCCGGCAATCCGCACCCGACCGAGGGCGTGATGGAGCTGCACCTGGCCAAGCGCGGGGTCGGTGATCGCGAACTGGTGGTGCCGGCCCAGCCCAAGGACCCGGACGCCCAGCCGGCCGAGACCGAATTCGTCACCATCAGCCGCGCCGGGCCGCGCGTCACCTGGATGGCCCTGCGTCCGCACACCGGCCGCACCCACCAGTTGCGCGCCCACATGAAGGCCATGGGCCATCCCATTCTCGGCGACCCCAAGTACGGCGACGACAAGTCCGCGCCGCTGTCGGAGGGGCTGAAGCTGCAGTTGCACGCCCGCTCGATCCTGCTGCCGCACCCGTCGGCCGGCATGCTGCACATCGAGGCGCCGTTGAGCCCCGAGATGAAGGAAGGCTTCCGCAAGTTCGGCTTTTCGGAAGACGAGGCCGACGCCGAACCGTTCGCTCGACGGCAAACCAAGCGGCGGTAGGAGCTACACCAGACCCGTGACCGGCTTCGCCGCCGCGCTGTCCGGGAACACCTTGCGCTCCAGGATCGCGCGGTCGACGCCGATGTGGTCGGCCAGCACGCCCTTGAACAGGCCGCGCATGTCGAGTGTCGGGGCGGTGTCGCGGTTCTCGAACAGGGCGTTGTCGGCCAAGCCCGGCCAGTCGCCGACGATGCCGCCGCCCTTCTTCAGCGCCCCGCCCAGGACGAGGCCGGTCGAAGCCGTGCCGTGGTCGGTGCCGCCGGTGCCGTTGACGCGGGCCGTTCTGCCGAATTCGGTGACGGCGATGACCACCGTGTTCTTCCACTCGGCGCCGAGCCCGGTGTGCAGGCCGTCCAGCACCGCGTCCATATAGGACAGCCGCGTGGCGATCTGGCCCGGCTGGCCGGCGTGGGTGTCGAAACCGTCCAGCGAGATGGCCGCGATCTGGGGACCGCCGGCCTGGATCATGAAGCCGCCTAGGGTCGAGCCCAGTTTGCGCGCCGCCTCGCCGCCGGCGCGGTTCTGGCGGTCGCTGGCCATGGTGGGTGACATCGGCGCGGCGCCCGGTTTTGCCGGCGTCGAGGCCGCGGCGACGTTCATGGCCGGGGTTGCCGAGAGGGCGGTCATCGCTGTCTGGGCCATGGTCTCGGTCTCCAGCCCGCGCGCGAAGGCCGGGCCCAGCATCGGGTCGTTCTTGTAGAGGTCCTGCAACAGGGTCGGCAGGCGCGCGGTCTCGTCGACGCCCTTGCCGGGCGACCAACTGGCCGCCTGGACCTTGCCGCGCAGGATCAGCGGGGCGGTGGTCCCGACCGACAGCCCCTCGACCTTGCGAGCGGGGGCGAGGGCCTCCAGCGTGCGGTTCAGCCAGCCGGTCTCGGTCCCGTAGACATGGGCCGCGCCGGTCTCCAGCACGTCCTGGGCCTCGAAGTGGGAGCGGGCGCGGTCGGGGCTGGCGATGGCGGGCGCGATGCGGGCCTCGCCTTGCTGGGCGAGAGCATGGACGGACTTCAGCGCCGGGTGCAGGCCGAAGGTTTCGTCCAGCTTCAGCACCTGGTCGGGCTTCAGGGCGATCGAGCCGCGCAGGTTGGCGTAGTTCGCATCGCCCACCGGTGGCGAAACAGACAGGCCGTCCATGCCGCCCCGGCAGATCACGACGACGAGCTTCTTCCTGGCGAGATCGCCTTCTGTGGCCGCGAAGGCCTGCGACCCCAGGAAGTTGACGCTGATGCCCAGGCTGGCGCCCAGGCCAAGCAGGGAGCGGCGGTTCAGTTGAGCGGTCATCGGCGTTGGAACTCCGGGCTCATCACGAGAAGGGCGAAGGCTTCCTTGCGGGTCTCGGCGCGCGACACGGCCTTGGCGACAGGGGGCGTCAGGCGCGCGCCCAAGGCCGAGACGGCCAGGGCGTTGGGATCGGTGCGGTCGGCGACCACGGCGGCGAAGCCCTGGGCCCACTGCATCCGCTTGACCAGGCCGTCGGGCGAGGCCCAGGTCTGGGCGTCCTCGGCCCAGCCCTTGGGGGAGGGGGGCGAGAAGGGCTTCTGGCCCAGGCCCGTGAGGATCGGCGCCAGGCGTTCGATCGCCGACGGTTCGGCCCCGATCAGGCGCCAGGTCGACAGGGTGTATTCGTAAGGTGTCTTGAACTTGGCGGGCGTCGGATCCCAGGCCTCGGGGCTTTCGACCAGGGCCTTGGCGACCTGAGCGAGGTCGCCGCCGGTGTCCATCCAGCGCTTCTCCAGGCGCGCGGTCAGGGCGGGCGAGGGCGTGTCGGAGACGAAGTGGAGGGCGAGCTTGCCGCAGACGTGGCGGGCGGTGCGCCTGTCGGCGGCCAGGGTCTTCAGGACCGCCATGCCCTGCTGGATGTCGCCCTGGGCGTATCGGCGGCCCATGATCGTGCGCGCGCCCGGCTCGTGGGCGGCGTCGCGAAATACGAACTGGCCCTGGAGGTCCTCGTTGTCGCGGCCGACCGAGAAGCCGGTCAGGGCGCGGGCGAACTCGGTGACGTCGCCTTGCGTATAGCCGGCGTCGACGCCGACCGTGTGCAGTTCCATGATCTCGCGGGCCAGGTTCTCGTTCAGTCCGGCCCGGGCGCCGCGCCTGCGGACGCCGACCTGGCTGTTCGGACCAATCGACTGGGCCTGGTCCAGATAGGTCAGCATGGCCGGGTGGGTCGACGAGGCGACGAGCAGGTTCTCGAAACTGTCGAACACGTGGGGGCGGATCGCCTCGCGCTCGAACGGGCCGATCAGCACCGAGGTGATCTGCTTGGTGGCCGAGACGGTGAAGTGGTTGGCCCAGAACAGCGCCCAGCGTTCGCGAAAGCCCGCTGGCGTATTGGTCGCCAGGCGCGCGCGGGCCAGGAAGTCGGCATTGACCTTGTCCCGCAGGGCGATCTGGGCGGCCTTCGCGGCTTGCAGAGCCGCATCGTCGGGAGTCTCGCCGTCTTTCTTCTGACGCGCGGCTTTCTGCTGCTGCTGGTAGTCGCTCATCTGCTCGAAGCGCTGGACAGAGGTCTCGCCGCCGTCCTGCGGGGCGTCGGCGCCGTCGCGGCGGATCTGAGCGATCAGGAAGCCTTGCGGATCGGCCTTGGCGGCGTCGATCTCGCCGGGGCGGGCGCCCAGGCCGAACCGGGTGACGGCGATGGCGGCCATCATGTCCTTGGACGGTAGGCTCAAGCGGCGCTCTCCCTTGCGCTGACACGCGATCTTGCTCATTCAACGCGGGCCATTGGCCGTTCCGTCGCGCGGCCCGAAAAAGAGTTCTCGCCGTGTCCGACAAGTCCGAGCTGCTGCTGAAACCCAAGCGCTTCTACAAGGCCGCCGTCGCGGCCCCGGTCGAGGAGGGCTTCGCCGTTCAGCTCGACGGCCGCACGCCCAGGTCGCCGGCCAGGAAGCCGCTGATCCTGCCCAACCAAGCCCTGGCCGACACGATCGCCGCCGAGTGGGAGGCCCAGGTCGAGTATATCGACAACAGCCTGATGCCGGCCACGCGCTTGGCCTTCACTGCCATCGATCGCATCGCCGAGACCCGCGCCGAGGTGGCCAGGGAGGTCACCGCCTACGCGGCCTCCGACCATCTTTGCTACCGCGCCGAACACCCGACGCCGCTGGTCGAGCGCCAGGAGCGCGAGTGGGGCGCGATCCTGGACTGGGCCAAGGCTGAGCATGGCTTGGTGTTCACCCCCGTCGGCGGGATCATCCACCAGCCGCAGCCGCCGGCCACCCTGGCGGCGGTCGAGGCCCTGGCCCTGACCCTGGACGATTTCGGCCTGGCTGGGGTGGCTTTCGCCGCCGGTCTCTACGGCTCGACCGTGCTGGCCCTGGCCGTTCGCGCCGGCCGTCTGACCGGCCGCAAGGCCCTGGATCTGTCGCGCCTGGAGGAGGCGTTCCAGACCGAGCAGTGGGGAGAGGACGCCGAGGCGACCGCCCGCGTGGCGTTCCTGGCGGTCGAGGCCGAGATGATCGACCGCTGGTTCGCCGCGCTCCGTTAGGGGGCGAGACCTTCCGTACTCCGCGGCGCCGCAAGGTCCGTCTTGCCTGTACCCCCTGGCCTCGCTAGGGCTTGAGTTTCCAAGGTGGGCGAACCACCAGCACGAAGATCCGGGCAGGGAGCTAGCGCGTTGCAGCACATTCTCGAGGAACTCGACCGCCGTCGCGCGCAGGCCAGGGCCGGCGGCGGTGAGGCGCGGGTCGCCGCCCAGCACGCCAAGGGTAAGCTGACCGCTCGCGAGCGGATCGACCTGCTGCTGGACGAGGGCTCGTTCGAGGAGTTCGACATGTTCGTCGAGCACCGCAGCGCCGACTTCGGCATGCAGGACCAGAAGATCCCCGGCGACGGCGTCGTCACCGGCTGGGGCACCATCAACGGCAAGGTCGTCTATCTGTTCTCCAAGGACTTCACGGTGTTCGGCGGCAGCCTGTCGAACGCCCACGCCCAGAAGATCATCAAGGTCCAGCGCCAGGCCATGAAGGTCGGCGCGCCGATCATCGGCCTGTTCGACGCCGGCGGGGCCCGCATCCAGGAGGGCGTCGACAGCCTGGCCGGCTATGCCGACATCTTCCTGGAAAACACCCTGGCCAG